>CAIUUR010000285.1 GCA_903902345.1 uncultured Geobacteraceae bacterium
ATTCATGATCACGACCAGTTGCAACTCAGCAGCAGACAGCAAAAACTGTACGGCAAGGAACAGATATTTCATCTTTTCCCGGAATACTACCTCATCAGGATCAATAACTTCAACGATATCGCCGCAACTCCCCTTGATGAATGGATCTACTTCCTCAAGAATGAAGAGATCAAGGACGAATTCAAGGCACGGGGGTTGCAGAAGGCAAAAAAAGCCCTTTCCCTGTTGACGCTACCGGAGAAAGAGCGTCTGGCCTATGCCCGCTATCAGGATGATCTGAGATATCAAGCCAGCCTGGTGGAATCCAACTACGGACTCGGCCGCCTGGAGGGAAGAGAAGAAGGAAGAGAAGAAGGGATGCAGGCTGGAATGCAGGCGGGAAAACTGGAAGTTGCCCGCCGTTTGCTCCGGAAGGGGATGAGTCCGGAGGAGGCGGCGGAAGTTGCCGGGATAAGTGTCGAATCATTACGAAGCAGCTCTAATTAAGAGCAACCTGGGTCAAATCCGCAAGAGGGACTACGGAGTCGAGCATTCAAGTTACCAAAATTTGAGCATCGCATATCGTTAGAAGAGTAAAAGACCCAAGGAGCAACCATGACATTTGCATCCCTTGGTTTGAAGGATGAGTTGCAAAAAGCGGTCGCCCGGCAGAATTTCGGCGCTCCGTATCCCATTCAGAGCCAGGCAATTCCCGCCATTTTGCAGGGGAGAGATCTGTTGGCCATCGCCAGGAGCGGCTCGGGTAAAACAGCATCTTTTGTCCTCCCGCTGCTGCAGCTCCTTCACCACCCGGAACCGGGCAAGCGGCGAAGCCTCAGGGCGTTAATCGTCATCCCCACCAGAGAGCTGGCCGCCCAGATCGGCGAGGTCGTACAGCAGCTTGGTGCTCATCTGGCGCCCAGGGTAAAAACCACCGCGGTGTTCGGTGGCGTCCCCATTAACCCCCAGATGATCAAGGTCAACGGGACAGAACTGCTCATCGCCACTCCCGGCCGTCTGCTGGACCTGATCGCCAAAAACAGTGTCCGGTTGTCGACTGTCGCCCTGCTGGTGCTGGACGAAGCCGATAAGCTCCTGGAGCAGGGCTTTCAGGATGAACTGAAACAGATCCTGGCACTCCTCCCGAAACAACGGCAGAATCTCCTCTTTTCGGCGACCTTCGGCGAAGAGTTGCAACAGTTGGCCCTTACCTTGTTGCCAAATCCCCTGCAGATCGTGATCAAAGAGGTAGAATCATCACCACGAAACATCACCCAGGAAATTTACTCGGTGGATCAGTACCGTAAAGGGCCGTTACTCAGGTATCTCATCAAGAGCAACGATTGGCGGCAGGTGCTGGTATTCACCGCATCGCAAAAACGGGCCGACACTGTCGTCCAAAAACTCCGCACTCAAGGGATCAGCGCCGCAACGTTTCATGGCGGCATGAGCCAGGGTGCCCGAACCACAGCCCTGGCAGCATTCAAATCCGGGGAACTGCGGGTGCTGGCCGCCACCGACCTCGCCGCCCGTGGCATCCATATCGCGGACCTCCCCCATGTCGTCAATTACGAACTTCCCCGCTCACCTGCCGATTTTATACACCGCATAGGGAGAACGGGACGCGCCGAGGCCACCGGGGTCGCCGTATCGCTTCTCTCCCCTGAAGAATTCCCGCAGTTCAAGGTCATCGAGAAGCTGCTGGGGGGTAGGTTCTCCATGATAAACACCGACGATTTGGACCTGTCCAAACAGTGAGCGGTGAAAACTGCTTCCCCCTCGCGGAAAAGCCATTGCCAACAGTGAGTAATACAAGTACTCTGCATGAGCTTGCAACCGCTCTGTCCGGTGGCTACTCCGGTATCATCGGCACGGAATCCCCTTAAACCGCCGCTCCATCAACCAGGCGAAATCGCCATCACCGTGCTTACAAGTCGTGCACTCCGTCGGGAAAGATCTAAAATCATGCATCACTTTCAACTTTCAGGATATTTTATGTCCAAAAAAAAGGCATATTCCAATAATGGCAACCACTGCGAACGGCATTCGAACGGCTAGAATCATTAGATTAGCCCGTTTACTATTTGGCACAGCGTATGCATAAATATGGTGCGGTGCAGAATAAAGCGGTTGAAACAGTTCGTCCGTTTGTGCTACATACCATACGACCTGCCGTTTCAACGGTGCAGCTCCGCCGGAACCGACAATGACTATCCGTTCAGCGTGACGGCTGACCTTTTTCGCAGGAGACGTTGTCCTTGCCACACTCGAATCCAGTCTCAAGGGTTATTCAATGAACTACACCGGACTACCACCGAAACAGGGGCTGTACGATCCACAGTTTGAGCATGACGCCTGCGGCGTCGGCTTTGTCGTCAACATAAAGGGACGGCAGTCCCATGAAATCATCCGCCAAGGGTTGACGATTCTTGAAAATCTCGACCACCGTGGTGCGGTGGGGAGTGAGCCGAATACCGGGGACGGGGCCGGCATCCTGCTGCAGATGCCCCATGCGTTTCTCCGCAAGGTCTGCCAACCGCTGGGAATCGAACTCCCCCCGCCGGGAGAGTACGGTGTCGCCATGCTCTTTACCTCGCCGGAGGCCACGGAACGAAGCAGCGCCCGCCATATCCTCCAGAGGATCATCACCGAAGAGGGACTGACGTTGCTCGGCTCCCGGGATGTCCCCACGGACAACTCCTCGCTGGGTGACACGGCCAAGGGTGGAGAACCGCTGGTACGGCAACTTTTCTTCAAGCGTGATGAAACGTCCGCCGACGAACAGGCCTTCAACCGCAAGCTCTACATCGTCAACCAGCGGGCCATTCACGAGATCCGTGACGCGGGAGTCGATCCTTACTGGTATGTCGTCAGCTTCTCGTCCCGCACCATCATCTACAAGGGGATGCTCATGCCGGTGCAAGTTGACCGGTACTATCCGGATCTGGCCGACCCCGACCTGGTGTCGGCCCTGGCACTGGTTCATTCCCGCTTCTCCACCAACACCTTCCCCAGTTGGGACCGTGCCCATCCCTATCACTTCCTTGCCCATAACGGGGAGATAAACACCCTGCGCGGCAATGTGAACTGGATGCATGCCCGTCAGTCGCTCTTTTCCAGTGAACTCTTCGGCGACGACATAAAAAAAGCGTTGCCCGTCATCAATACCAACGGCTCGGACTCGGCCATGTTCGACAACTGCCTGGAACTCCTCGTGATGTCCGGCCGTTCGCTCCCCCATGCAGTCATGATGATGGTGCCGGAACCGTGGGAAAGCCATGAGGGGATGAGTCCGGAGAAACGGGCCTTTTATGAATACCACTCCTGCCTCATGGAACCGTGGGATGGGCCAGCCGCGGTGGCCTTTACCGACGGCCGGGTCATCGGAGCCGTGCTGGACCGAAACGGCCTCCGCCCCTGCCGCTATTACATTACCGATGACGACCTCGTCATTATGGCTTCCGAGGCAGGCGTACTGCAGGTAGCGCCGGAAAAAGTTCTGAGCAAGGGCCGCCTTCAGCCGGGGAAGATGTTTCTGGTGGATACGGAACAGGGGCGAATCATCCCCGACGAAGAGATCAAGAAAGATCTCTCCACCGCCAAACCCTACGCCGACTGGGTGAAGGCCAATCATCTCCTCCTGGAAGAGCTCCCGGAAGCGGAGCTGCAGTATGGAGCCGATCACGAAACCGTGCTCCAGCGTCAGCAGGCCTTCGGCTATACCTATGAGGACCAGAGGGTCATTCTCGGCCCCATGGCCAGGGACGGCGTACAGCCGCTGGGTTCCATGGGTACCGACACGCCACTGGCAGCTCTCTCGGATCAGCCCCAGCTCCTGTACAACTATTTTCAGCAACTCTTCGCCCAGGTGACCAATCCCCCCATCGATCCCATACGCGAGGAGATCATAACCTCCACGCTAGTCCGGGTTGGCGCCGAAGCAAACCTGCTGAAACCGACCGCCACCAGTGCCCGCGTGATCAGGCTGGAACAACCGATCCTCTCCAATGAAGAGTTCGAGAAACTGCGGAACCTCAACCAGCCCGGTTTCAAGAGTACGACCATCTCCCTCCTGTTCAAGGCTGCGGATGGCCCCCAGGGGATGGAACTGGCGTTGGAGAGCCTGTTCAGGGCTGCAATCAGGGTCATCGAGTCCGGAACCACGGTTCTGATTCTCTCCGACCGAGGGGTGAATGAGGAATTTGCCGCACTACCCGCCCTCCTGGCTGTGGCCGGACTGCATCACTTTCTGATCCGCACCGCAGCCCGCACCCGTGTCTCTCTGGTGCTGGAATCGGGGGAACCCCGCGAGGTCCACCACTTTGCCGTGCTCTTGGGGTACGGGATCACCGCCATCAACCCCTACCTGGCCTTCGAGTCCATCGATGATATGATCCGGCAAGGACTCCTCCCCGGCATCGACCACAGCAAGGGGGTGAAGAATTTCCTCAAGGCCTCCATCAAAGGGGTCGTGAAGACCATGGCCAAGATGGGGATCTCCACCGTGCAGAGCTACCGCGGCGCACAGATCTTTGAGGCGCTGGGGCTGCACCAGTCGGTCATCGACACCTACTTCACCTGGACCCCCTCACGCATCGGCGGGACGGACCTGAAGGGGATAGCCACCGAACTCCTGACCCGGCACCGAAAAGCCTACCCCCAACGGGTGGCTGCCGAAACGACGTTGGAGCCGGGTGGACAGTACCAGTGGCGTAAGGACGGTGAAGAGCATCTGTTTAACCCACTCACCATCCAGTCGCTGCAAAAAGCAACCCGCACGGACGACTATCAGGAATTCAAGGTTTTTTCCAACCTCATCGACGAGCAGAGCTGCAGGCACTACACCCTGCGCGGCCTGATGCAGTTCAAGGATCGGGTGCCGGTTCCCCTGGACGAAGTGGAACCGGTGGAGGAGATCCTCAAGCGGTTCAAGACCGGCGCCATGTCCTACGGATCCATCAGCCAGGAAGCCCACGAGGCACTAGCCATTGCCATGAACCGGATCGGTGGTCGCTCCAACACCGGCGAGGGGGGAGAAGACCCGGAGCGGTTTACCTGGACCAACGGAGAAGGCGATTCCAAGAACAGTGCCATCAAACAGGTCGCCTCCGGACGTTTCGGCGTTACCAGCAGCTACCTCTCCAATGCCGCGGAGATTCAGATCAAGATGGCTCAGGGGGCTAAACCGGGCGAAGGGGGGGAACTCCCCGGCACGAAGGTCTTCCCCTGGATCGCCAAGACCCGGCACACCACCCCCGGCGTCGGCCTGGTCTCACCACCGCCGCACCATGACATCTACTCCATCGAGGATTTGGCGGAACTGATCCACGATCTGAAAAACGCCAATCGTCGTGCGCGGATCAGCGTCAAGTTGGTTTCCGAGGTGGGGGTCGGGACCATCGCCGCCGGGGTTGCCAAGGCCCACGCCGACGTGGTGCTCATCAGCGGCTACGACGGAGGGACCGGCGCGTCTCCCCTCTCCAGCATCAAACATGCCGGACTTCCCTGGGAACTGGGACTTGCCGAAACCCACCAGACCCTCGTCCTCAACAACCTACGAAGCCGAATTGTCGTTGAGGTGGACGGCCAGCTGAAAACCGGTCGCGACGTGGCCATCGCCGCCCTGCTGGGGGCTGAAGAGTTCGGCTTTGCCACCGCCCCCCTGGTAACGCTGGGGTGCATCATGATGCGCGTCTGCCACAGCAACACCTGCCCGGCGGGAGTCGCCACCCAGGACCCGGCACTGCGAGCCAAATTCGCCGGCAAGCCGGAGTACGTGGTCAACTTCATGCGCTTCGTCGCCATGGAGGTCCGGGAGATCATGGCCCAGCTCGGTTTCCGCACCTTTAACGAGATGGTGGGTCATGCCAATGTACTGGAACCCAAGCAGGCCGTGGCCCACTGGAAGGCTGGCGGGCTCGACTTGTCCAACATCCTGTACTGCCCCGACGTGGGTATTGATGTGGATCAGTACTGCACCCAGAGCCAGGATCACGGCCTGGATAAATCCCTGGACATGACCCGGTTGCTGGAGATCTGCCAACCGGCCATAGAGCGGGGGGAAAAGGTCTCCGCCGAACTCCCCATCACCAACGTCCACCGTGTGGTGGGGACCATCGTGGGGAATGAAATCACCCGGAAACAGGGGGCAGCCGGGCTCCCCCCGGGAACGGTGAGCCTCGTTTTCAACGGCTCCGCCGGCCAGAGTTTCGGCGCCTTCATCCCCCGGGGGATGACCCTGGAGCTGCGGGGTGACGCCAACGACTACCTGGGGAAAGGGTTGAGCGGCGGCACCATCATCGTCACCCCCCCTGCCGGCTCCAGATTTCCCGCCGAGGAGAATATCATCGCCGGCAATGTGGCGTTCTATGGCGCCACCAGCGGTACCGCCTACATCCGCGGCATGGCGGGAGAACGGTTCTGCGTCCGCAACTCCGGTGTAACCGCGGTGGTGGAAGGTGTGGGAGACCACGGTTGCGAATACATGACCGGGGGGACGGTGGTAATCCTTGGGGCCACCGGCCGTAACTTCGCGGCGGGGATGAGCGGCGGTGTCGCTTATGTGCTTGATACTACGAAAGAATTCGCCGGCAACTGCAACACTCAGATGGTAGCCCTGGAACCGCTGGATGACAACGACCGGACAACACTCCGGGAGATGATCCGTCAGCATGAGCTATGCACCGGCAGCTCCCAGGCAGCCATGATCCTGGGGGAATGGCAGAACTATGCGGGCCAATTCGTCAAGGTGATGCCCATGGACTACAAACGGGTGTTGCAATCACTGGAGAGGGCCACAGCCGCCGGACTCAGCGGCGACGAAGCCCTGGCCGCCGCCTTCGAGGAGAACGCCCGTGCCGCCGCGCGGCTGGGGGGGAGCTGACGGTCCACCAACGTAGCGAGCACGACAATCGGCACGAACAACATCAAAGACCATTGAACGCGGATCAAATCTGATTAGAACGGATCTACGCGGATCAGGCAGAACCTGTAACCAGATTATCAATCCGCAAAACAGGAAACCACCATGGGAAAACCGACCGGATTTATGGAATATCAGCGTGAACTCCCTGCTGACCGGGAGCCGCTGGAGCGGATCAACGACTGGAACGAGTTTCACCTCCATCTGCCGGAAGAAAAACTCCGGGCTCAGGGGGCCCGCTGCATGGATTGCGGTATCCCGTTTTGCCACACCGGCATCCTCCTCAGCGGCATGGCCTGCGGCTGTCCCATCAACAACCTGATCCCCGAGTGGAATGACCTGGTCTACCGTGGTCTCTGGCGGCTGGCCCTTGAGCGGTTACACCGTACCAACAATTTCCCCGAATTCACCGGTCGCGTCTGTCCGGCCCCCTGTGAAGGCTCCTGCACCCTGGGGATCAACGACCCGCCGGTGACCATCAAGAATATGGAAGTCACCATCGTGGAGCGTGGATGGGACGAGGGGTGGATTGTACCTTCTCCGCCTCCCCGTCGCACCGGCAAAAAGGTGGCAATTGTCGGTTCCGGACCGGCGGGGCTCTCCGCCGCCGCCCAACTGAACAAGGCCGGCCATACGGTAACCGTCTTTGAGCGGGCCGACCTCCCCGGCGGCCTCCTCATGTACGGCATCCCCAACATGAAGTTGGACAAACGTGAGGTCCTGCTACGCCGCATCAAACTGCTAGAGGCTGAAGGGATCACCTTCGTCTGCAACACGGAGATCGGTAACAGCGCACACCCGGTCGCCAAGCTCAGGGATGAGTTTGATGCCATGATTCTGACCACCGGAGCCACCCTCCCCCGGGATCTCCCCATCCGGGGAAGGGACCTCAAGGGGGTCCATTACGCCATGGAATTCCTTGCCGCCAACACCGGCGCCCTGCTCAACGGCTCCGCTGACTTCATCTCGGCCAAAGGGATGGACGTGGTCATTATCGGCGGCGGCGATACCGGTACCGACTGCGTCGGAACCTCCCTGCGCCACGGCTGCACCTCCGTCGTGCAACTGGAAATCATGCCGCAATCCCCGCAGGTAAGAGCGGAGAACAATCCCTGGCCCGAATGGCCCAAGGTCCACAAAATGGACTACGGCCAGGAAGAGGCTGCGGCCAAGTATGGAGACGATCCCCGCGTCTACCTGACCACCGCTACGAAATTCGATGGCGATGCCGAAGGGAACCTCTCCTCAGTGCATACCGTGCAGGTGGCCTGGGGTAAAAACGACAAAGGTCAGTTCATCCCGCAGGAGGTTCCCGGCACCGAGAAGGTGCTCCCCGCCGGTCTGGTGCTGCTGGCCATGGGATTCCTGGGCCCGGAGCAACCGCTCCTGGACGCCCTGGATCTGGCACGGGACCCACGCAGCAACATCAAGGCCGACTTCGACAAGTACGCCACCAGCATCCCTGGAGTTTTTGCCGCCGGTGACTGCCGCCGCGGGCAGAGTCTGGTGGTCTGGGCCTTCAACGAAGGACGTGGCGCTGCCCGGGAGTGCGACCGCTACCTCATGGGAAGTACGGAACTGCCGTAAACGGTTAAAATCATGATATAACACGACAGAGCCCGCCGGATCTTCCGGCGGGCTCTGTCGTTTGGGTTAAATGATGCCGTGCAGCGGGCCGCCGGGGGCGCCCAGTTCGTCCACCTTACGCTCTACCTCCGGATCATCTTCCAGCGCCGGGGCATGATGGGGCTTGCTCCGGGCATCGATGACCAGGGGACCGGAGCAGCCCCAGTGTTTGGCCACCGTGGCGGCGCCGATACCGTACAGATCCGCCGCCGGATTGGACCTGGTAAAGGTGACCCAGAGGAAATTATTGAGAGTCCGGGCCGTGAAATCACTGTCGTCCACGATGACAATGAGGGGAAACGTAACCACCGGACTCCCCGGACTGATGTTTCGACAGAACCGCTCTAGCTCCCGCTCCTCACCGGGACGATACGACGTGCAGGGGGGACCGGTGATAGCCACGACACCGGGAAGGCAGAGCCGGGGGACGCTGAAGCCGTCAGGAAGATGCAAATCCGGTGGGAGAACCGTGGGAAGGTCCCAGAGAGCGGGGCCGCACGCGGCAACCACCACCTTGGAACCCCGATTGAGCCCATCCCCCGAATAATCCAGGGTATCCATGGTGGTCCTGGTCTGGAAGTGGAGGTCCCGCCGCCAGTCCACCCGCTCCAGAAGATGCCTGAAGAAGGCCGGAATATCGTGCAGATCCAATTCGGGGGCATCCTCATGGGCCACGATGAACAGGTACTTGGCCAGAGAGAGCTGCCCCTGCCCCAGTACGGCGTTGCCGATGGTAAGGAGCTCCTGGGGGGAGCGCCGCAAGTCGTAGGGGGTGTAACGTTCGCTCCCCACGGCGAGGAGGAGCGGATGAACCCCGGCGGCATCCACGGCGTGAACCGCCTTCAACCCGGGAATTACCGTGGGAATCAGGTCGCCGGTCAACTCGTGAATGAAGGCGCCGAAGGAGGTATCCTCCTGGGGGGGACGCCCCACGGTGGTGAAGGGCCAGATGGCCCCCGGACGATGAAAGACCTCTTCCACCGTGAGCACCGGAAAATCGTGAACCAGGCTGTAATATCCAAGGTGATCGCCGAAGGGTCCCTCGGGGAGAATTCGGTTGGGATTAACGGTTCCGGTAATGCAGAAGTCGGCCTCAGCCGGCAGGGGGAGACGCCCGCCACGGGCTACCATCGCCATACGATGACCAGCCAGGAGCCCGGCAAAGGAGAGTTCCGGCAACCCCTCGGGGAGGGGCATCACCGCCGCCACGGTCATGGCCGGAGGTCCCCCGATAAAAATACTCACCCTAAACGGCTTTCCCACCTCCAGAGCCTCGGCATGGTGGGCCCCGATCCCCCGATGAAGCTGGTAGTGAAGCCCGACCTCCACGTCCTGAAGATATTCGTTTCCCGAGAGCTGAACCCGGTACATCCCCAGATTGCCGTTGCGGAAACCGGGATGGGTAGCGCTTTCCGAATAGACCTGCGGCAGGGTGACGAACGGTCCGCCGTCGCGAGGCCACGAGACGATCTTCGGCAGGTCGTCCAGAGATGTCCGATGCTGCAGGATCGGCCCGGAACCGACGCTCCGGGGAAGAAGGTGCAGCGCCGCCCGAGGCGCCTTCAGGAGCCCCGCGGGGTGGCGGAGCAGTTCACGGGGATCCAGTTTGAGCCTGACAAGGAGTTGAATATCGTCCAGGGTATCCCGGAAGATGAACCTGGTCCGCTCCAGGGTACCGAAAAGATTCCCAAGGAGCGGGAAACGGCACCCTGTGGGACGGGTGAAGAGCAGCGCGGGACCACCGACGGCATAGACCCGCCTCTGCACGGCGCCGATCTCCAGGTACGGATCAAGCTCATTGTTAATTCGGAGTAACCGTTTATGCTTTTCCAGGTCGGCCACGCAGGCCGCCAGGGTTTTATACCCCATGTTGTTCCCTCCCGTATCGGTAGACTCTCTTTTACGACGCCTAGTCCGAACCGTCAACCGGAAACCAGTCCATGGGTGAATTCAATGCTATTTTGCTTCTCCGAGAAGGAGAAACAGCTGGGGACAAGCGTCTACTCCCGTTGCAGCCAGATCTCCCTCCAGTAGAGACACTCGGCCCGGCGGCAGATTCCTGAAGTGGTATCTCCGCCGCAGGATACCCCTTCCAGGATCACCGTATTCTTCAACTCCGTCATCTTCCCCGTCCGCTCATGAATGAAATTCCCCACTCTCGCCTTGACGCGATATTTCTTCCCGCAAAACGGCTCCATGTAAACGGAAAAGTCGAGCCCCCGGTTCTTGTTGTGACCATCCAGAGATCTGGCGATCTCTTTCACGGATTTTGTCCAAACCCACTCCCCCGGCTGGAGCGCGAGTATTTCCGTTGGCGTGGGCTTCTTACCCTTCCCTTTCCCCAGGATAAGCCCACTGAGCCACCGTACTCGACACGCCACCCACCGGACGAACAGCTTCAGGAACGCCATGAAACTCCACTCCCCCGCGGCGACATCGTCCATGGCCATCTTCAGTTTCCGTACAAGCGAGAGAGGCGTGGTCGCCAGGGAAAGCCGGGTCGCCTGACACGAATAGGTGCCACCTCCCGTCCCTGCTGGAAAGTGCCAGACGGCGTCCATCTTGCCGGGCTCCTCGGCGCGTCCCGAGATGGAAACAGCGGCAGGCTTCAGCCACGCCCCCTTCCAGAGAAGTGTACATAAACGGCTGCAACCGCCATGATCAAACCCGTCGCAGCGCAACTCATCCAGGAGGAGCAGCGGTGTCCCCCGTATCTCACGCATTCCCTTTCCGCCGCCGCAGATTTTGTGCATGACGGCGGAGATCCGGAAATGACCGCCGCAGTAGCGAGCCATTTCGGGCATGAAGGGAAGCCCCTCCACCCCCCCTTCCCCATCCAGCGTCGCCATGATCTCCACCAACGACAGCACCTGAACCCACTCCCCCCCCTTCATGGCGTGTGACTCGGCATCAGACGTTTCCAGTACCCCTTGAGATCATACACGATGCGATAATCGGGAAGGAGCCTCCCGGCAAGAATCGCGGCAGCGCGGCGCATCCTGAGGCCGAGGTTGGACAGAGCCATGATTGATTCACCGATGCGCGGATGGCTCTCACAGAAAGCTATCATCCGCTTGCCGGTGAGAACCGGGATGAGCACCCTGGGCAGATACCCCATCCTCATTACCGTTGACTTGCCAACCATCATCGACGTGAGGCTGTTAAGGTAAAGGTTTTTCCGTTTCCACGCAAACCCCTCATGTCGGAACCCGGCCAGAAAATCTATCTCGCAGGCGCTATCGGAAAGACCATGAATGGTTCCGTCCCGGCACGCCCTGTTGAACAACTTGGTCCCGGGAATGAACACGAGGTTATAGGCGCGCAGGAAAAACGGAGTCGGCATCTTCCGCAGGAAGCGGATACTCTCAAGCAGATCCTGGCGCTCTTCATAGGGGTTGCCAAGAATGAGAAAGTACGAAACAATCACCCTTTTATGTTTGCTGATCGTGAGCGCCGCTCTAATCTGAGTAGCATCGTCGATGTGACGGTTGAAAATTTCCCTCCTGGTCCTCTCGCTGCCGCTCTCCAGCCCGACGTCGATTTTCCACAAGCCGGCCTTCACGGCAAGAGCCATCTTTTCCTCGGTGACATCACGCGGCGAGGCCATGGCCATGAACGGAAGTCCGATCTCGCGACCGTACCTGTCAGCAAATTCCGCCATTTCATCCCGATGACGAGCGAAGAAATCCTCATCGGTAAAATAGAACGTCTTCACCTTGGGGAAGATCCGGCAATAGTTCTTGAGCGCGGTAACAGCAGCGGTCACCGACATCTTCCTGGCATAGCGACCGTGCCCCTTGTAGAGTGTCTTGAGTTGTGAATTGGAGCAGTAGGTACAGTTGTAATTGCAACCGCGGGAACCGCTGAACAGGGGACGTTCTGCGTCTTTCATCTCCAGATGCGGCGTCAGATGACCCGTTTTGTCCAAACGGTACTCGTTCTGGAACGCGTAATCGGGAAAAGGGAGAGTGTCCAGATCGGCGATCAGCGGGCGAAGCTCGTTCATAACAACCCGGTCATTTAACAGGTATGCCCCGTTGAGTATATCCGTGATCCCCCTCCCCGAGGCGACTCTCTCCACCAGATCCAACATGAACCCCTCACCCTCCCCGCAACAGACCAGGTCGGCGTGGGCGGTGCACTCCTCCGGATAGATGGTGGGATGCATGCCGCCCCAGACGAGGAGTTTCCCCAAGGGGCGTAAACCCTGGAGCAGGGCCTTGGCTCGGGACGACCCTCTTGACATGGAACTGATCCCGATAATTTCCGAATCCCCGGCCAGTGATACGATTCCTGCCATAACGGAACTATCCACTGACACTTCCGCTGCGCCGGCAAAAATCATCGTGGTCACGTGTCCGGCTTCGCGGAGGGTTGAAGAAATGCTCCTCATCCCGCTGGCCCATATCTCATCATCCGCGCTTATCAGTGTAATGTTCATCTCATCCTCCTCCTTTTGCCGGCCATCCAACATGGCCACCACCCCGGAAATTCCCCCTACGCCGGATGTCCGGAGACCTTCCTGGCCATGAAGCGGCGCCAGGGGCTCTTCAGGCGGTTCGCCAACCCTTTGAGCTTCGTCCGAATCAGGTTCCCCAGGGCAGCATCCAACCCGCAAATCCCCTTGGCCAGCATCCCCCTGAGGGTCGGTGCGTAGATGCAGAGTTTCCTCTCCCAGCGTGACTCATTACCCAAGCGCTCCTTATAGGGGGCATCCCCTCCACCGAAATCGATCCAGGTGACGCCATCGCCCATGAGACGTTCAACCAACCGGGTAAAGGCGACGAGGCCAGGACTGAACTCCTGATAATCCCTATCGTAGGAGGTCCACCAAAGAAAGACGTTGTTTTCGAACCGGCAACCACTCCAGAAAGCCACCGGGCGACCTTCAACCAGCGCGATAAACGCCAGCCACGAGCCCTGAGCGGCTGCGGCACGTATCTTCCCCCTGTCTTCCCGGCTGTTGAGGAACCCGGTGTGTAGCGCCCTCTGATAGCTACTCCGCGCCACTACCTCAGCAGACGCACAAAAGTCGTCTATCTCATTACTTCCACTGAGCAACCGATACTCATGCCTTCCCCCGTAAGCAGTTTCGAATTTCCTTACCTTCTGCATCAACCCTTTATGATTACGTTGATATTCATGGAAATTTGTCGGGAGATTCAAATACCAGTGGATGCGGCGTTGAGAAACAGAATTTTTCATCCCGAAGGGGAGTTCGATCTCCTGGAGGAACCGGTGAACCGTGGAATCGTCAGGCATAAAATCAAATGCGGCGACATCGGCCCGACGACAGAGGAGATCTTCAACTACCTTCGACACCGTCCGCCGCAGCAACTCTTCACAATCCTCCGGCAGCAGGGTTTGGACAAAGTCGATCATGATCTTTTGGAGCGGGAGGCGAAGAAGACGCCAGTAACCGAACCGTAGCACCACATCTCCTCTCTCCACTCGTCCACCCAGCATGCCGAGCAACCTATTCCCGTCGTAGGCCGAAAGAACGTAGGGAGCTAAACATTCACTCCGACTCCGGAGCGAATCCCGGTACAACTCCCAGTTACTCTCGGGAGCGTTGCCTGGCGCCACCCACTGTTTCTTGATTGCCTCCACCTGTTCCCAGGACAGAAACGCCTTCACCTCACCGTTAATGTTCATATGACCACAACACCATCCTTCCCTGCATAATTTCGTACCTGCAATACCCTCAAACCGGACTTCCGGCAAAGATCTCCAGACATCGAGCGTGATCAATCTTCCCATTGGATTTTTTGTATAACGATCTGACCAATCTGATTTCGCTGGGGAGTTCATGTCGGGGAAGCAGGGAGCAGCAGCTGGCCAGAATATCCTTATCACTTGTTTCACCACAAATGGGGACGGCAAACGCGACAACTCTCTTTCCCAGGAGTTTATCTTCCACCCCGACAACAGCCACCTCCACCAGTAATTTTGTATTCATCAGCGCATCTTCGATCCCCTGGGGACTGACCCGATGCCCCCCAACTTTCAACAGAGAGTCCTTGCGTCCGGTGATATAGTAATACCCGTCTTCATCCCGGTACCCCAAATCTCCCGTATGATAGCCACCGGCATCCAGGACGCGGGACGTGCTCTCCACATCCTTCCAGTAACCCAACATGATATTGGCTCCGGTCGCCACAAGTTCACCCTGCGCCCCCGGCGGGAGTTCACTCCCCGCTTCGTCCAGGACCTTAACGACCACCCCCGGGATGGGTCTGCCGATGGAATCGATTTTGCTTCTGAGCCGTTCCGGTTCCACATACGTCAGGCGAGCCGATGCTTCAGTAGCACCGTACATGACATAAATCTGAGTGTGAGTAGGGAGTGCCTGCAGCAGCTGTTCCTTGACCATGCTGGACATATGTCCGCCGGCTTGGGAACAATATCTCAGGGAGACGAGTTTATCTTTATACGTAGGCAACGATGAGCGATGCAAAAGATAGGCATAGGTTGACGGCACACCCGAAAAGCCGGTGACTCGCTCTGAAACCATCTGTTCAACGACAGCGGCGGGGAATGCAAACCGGTTATTGATAACCACCGTCCCTCCCACTGCGAAATGAGTGTTGAGAAGAGATTTCCCCATGACATAGAAAAAGGGAAGGACAACCATCAGAACATCGTCTTCCTTGAGTTCCAGATAACTCACGATGGAGCGGGTATTGACGACAATATTCCGGTGCGAAAGCATCACCCCTTTGGCCTTTCCCGATGAGCCGGAGGTATACATGATGCCGGCCAAGGCTGACTCGTTTATGGTGCGCCCCGGGTTGCAATCCGTTTCATCGCGAAGAGCCTCCTCCCACGGGACAACAGCCCCCTGCAGCGACCCGCCCGGAAACCGTACCCCCTTCATCACGATCTTCTGCTTTCCGGCTATGTCCGGGTGCAGATCGCTGAACATTTTCCCAAACTTGACATCACTTATGACCACCGTGGGCTCCGTCTCCACCAGAAAGGCGGTAAACCTCTCCGCGGTGACATCTGAGTTGAGCGGAACTGCGACTCCTCCCGCTTTAAGCGCACCGTAGTAGCTGATGACGTACTCGACGGAGTTTTCCAGCAGGATGATGATTCTGTCACCAGCCGAAACTCCCTGTTTCCGAAGCCAGCAGGCTAGCCCGTTGGCCTGTGCATTGATCTGCTTGTAGGTGGCTCGAACAGAGTCATGGACTACCGCCACCTTTGTAGGCCGGAGCCTCGCGCTATTTTCCAAAAAATCATGAACAACCGTTTCCCCTTCGAGAGCCATCACGCCACCTCACTGTTCAGAATAACCGACAGTTCCGCTCCAACCGCCGGGGCGAAACACCCCTTTCTTCCCATGAACTCTGTTACCTTAATGATCGAATCCAGATTCTCTGGAACGAGTTCATCATCGGCAATGGTAACGGAAAATGTCTGTTCGAGAAAGGCGACCAGCTCCATGACACCTGTGGAATCGAGAATTCCGCCTTCCAGGAATGAGGTATCGCCACGTAATCCTCTATGTTCACCGAAGAGAAAGGTTTCAATGATAAACTCCCTTACTTTCGCCTCAATTCCCATAGTCAACACCCCCTTGGTTTAATGACGCATACGGGCACACGTTCTGCGGTATCAATCCTCACTGTCTTGCATGAGAATCGGGGCCAGATGGAGGTAGCGCGTCGTCCTCCGTTTGGTATCGATATCGTTCAGTAGCCCCATGGTCTGATCCGTGGTCAACTCCAGGAGATCCGCCACCTGATCCGGAGGGACGTCGTTATCCCTGGCGTAGAGACAGAGATCCATCTTCTCGTAGGGGAGTGAAAAATAGAATTCATCCTGTCCCTGGGCCAGGGAATAGGTATCGGTAGTCGGTTTTCTCGTTCTGATTTCCATCGGGATACCGAGATGTTCCGCAAGCTGGTAAACTTGAGTTTTGTACAGGTGGGCGATCGGCTTCACATCGGAAGCGCCGTCTCCCAGTTTGACGAAAAAGCCGAGTTCATGTTCGAGACGATTGGCTGTTCCGGCGACACAGTAATGCAGACGATCGGCATGATAGTATTCCAGCATCTTACGGCTTCGTTGCTTGAAGTTCGTTGCCGCCACAATTTCCAAATACGCTTGCAGGGGAAGCCTTATTCTGGTTATGACGTCGTCGGGTGACTGCACCACAACGGAAAACGTGGTAAAACCGCGCTGAGCCATGGTGTCAGAGGTTACAATTTTAGATTTCCACCCCTCGCCGTATTCGGGAACAACCTGTCGGACCGCACCATCGTAGCGCCGGTAGCAACCGACGGCGTCCAGCACTCCGGTGATATCCTCCCGCACACTTGGAATCCCCAGGGTGGCTGTTACCATGCTGCTGAAGCGGACGGTTTCCTCAGCACAGTACCGTTCCGGCATTTCCAGTCCCATGACCCTCCCCTTCCCCAGGGCCCGCACCGCCAGCGCCGCCGTCACGCTGCTATCGATCCCTCCGGAGAGACCGACCACAACGCCGCGCCTTTTGAGCCGGTTCAGCATGGTCTCGCGCAGGAAATGACAGATTTTTTCCGTCTCTTCCTCCGGGTCTATCCGAAGCGCATCTTTTGAAAAATACGTTGTACCGTTCATTTCACCTCCCTGGCTGTCGCCGTGCTCCCCATTGCAGTAATGATTTTGTCAGGCCGTATCTGCTCAACCCCGTGCAAGGAATCCCCCTCAACAAACTGCCGGTGGAGAATTTGTGTCGAGAGCACCCCGACCAACGCCATACTGCTGAATTCACTGGTACTATCCTGATCTGATCTCCTTATTTTCGCCAGGAGGTGACGAACTTTGGCAGGATTGAAATATCCGCTCTTTTTCAGGTTATCTTCAGACAACAGTTCGTCCACATAGTTACCCTCAACCTCGGAGGAAAACAGCTCACGGATGGGCGCGCGGTAAGGTTGCTTGCCACGATGGAGTATCCGTTCCGGAAGCAGCCCGCGAAACGCCCGTTTGAGGAGATATTTTTCATTCAGCCCCCTGATTTTCCACGTGGAGGGGAGGCGGAAAGAAAAATCCATGACCCTGTAATCAAGGAAGGGATGCCGCGATTCAACTGAATGAGCCATGGATACCCGGTCCCCCTGGGAAGAGAGGAGATAGTTGGCGAGGAATAGTTCCATCTCCAACACCTGCGCCCGCGTCACCAGGTCGCAGTCATAAAAGTCCGGCGGCAATTGTTCGGCCATCTCTTCCATCGGATCGTACTGCGCCAAGCCGGCGATGGTTTCATCGGAGAAGAAGGTGAGGTTTTTGCTGCTGTTGTTCCAGCGAATGCGATGGGAGAAAAAGGGGTCTCCTCCTTCGCCCGGCTTGACGGAAAAAAAGCTTTGTAAAAATGTACGCCCCCGGGACGGGTTTCGAAAGATGTAGGGATAAAGCCTTTCCAGAAGGAGCGGACGGCGCTGGGAATCGGGTTGCCGGCGCCAATAATCCCGGACCTTGGCCTCTTTGAATATATTGTACCCTCCCAGTAGTTCGTCAGCCCCTTCGCCTGACAGAACGACCTTGAACCCTTCCCTCCGGACAAGGCTCGCGAGGATATACATCGGCACAGGAGAGGTACGGAGCAACGGCTTTTCGCTATGCCGAACGGTTTCGGGAAAAAAATTTCTGATCTGCTCGTTACCGATAATCACCTGCCGATGATCGACACCGAGAAATGAAATCAGCTCTTCCTGATAGGATGTTTCGTCAAAACGGCACTCCTGAAACCCCAGAGAAAAGGAGTTGAGATCGGTGTTGAAATTTTTGGAGATGAGCATGGCGATGATGGAAGAATCCAGGCCGCCGCTCAGGTAAGCGCCCACCGGCACATCAGCGCGCAATCTCAACCTTACGGCATCCGTCAACAGTTCCCGCAGTTCGTCGCACGTATCGGCCAAGGAGCAATTTTTCTCTGCCGGGAGATGGTGGCACGGTATCCGCCAGTAGGGCTTAAGGAAACACCGGCCACTCTTAACCAGCAGGTAATGGCCCGGCGGGAGTTCGTGAACATCCCTGAAACTCGTTCTTCCCGCCAGAGTGCTCCAGAAAATAAAAACCTGAGCAAGCGCTTCCGTATCCAGTTCCCTGGTTCCGATAACGGGTAGTATACCCTTGATTTCCGAAGCAAAAACAAGCCTCCCCTCCCAATACGCATAATAGAGCGGCCGTATCCCCACACGGTCTCTGGCAAGGAACAGTTCCCCCTTTACTACATCCCAGATCGCCAGGGCGAATTGGCCGTTTATTTTTTCCAGACAGGCCGCGCCGTACTCCTCGTAAAGGTGAAGGAGCACCTCCGTATCGGTTGCGGTGGAAAAGCGATGGCCTTTTTCCAGGAGTTCTTCGTTCAGTTCCCTGTAGTTGAAAGCCTCACCATTGTAGATAATCCAGATAGTACCATCTTCATTACAGATGGGTTGAGTACCGCCATCTATACCGATAATGCTCAACCGGAGATGCCCAAGGGCTATCCGTTCATCGCGATAAGTCCCTGATTCATCGGGACCTCGATGCCTCAACGGCGAAATCATGGCGATTATTTGTTCCTGAGTCGGAGGAATTCTACTGTCAAGATTCAAAATTCCCGCAATACCGCACATGTTTGCGCCTATCTTGCATTAGTTTTTTTATGTTAATTTATACACATTGTTAATTTATGTCAAGCAGTTTGTATCTGGAACCACATTCCGTCGTGCGATAGATACGTTATTCAAAGAGGGGGAAAAATCGGAGGATAATGCTGAGGAAACAGGAAGCGGAGTAGTCGATTAGCCTGATAAAATATCTAATATAAAACGCACCCCCTCTCTGTCATCTCCATGGCTGTGAACAATGCATCCTCCGCACGCACGATCATCACCTCTGTCAGGCCCACCCGGCATCTCCTGATCCTCCCTTTTGACGCAAGCCATCTTTTAAGTTTTAACGGCCGTCTTCGCAGCAAAGCGTCGGGAGAGGAGACCTTAACTTCGATCTCTGATTCCCTTTTTGCGCTGTCCACAACCTTGACCCGGTAAATTTCATCCCCGTACAGTTGGAACGACAACTGGTGCTGCAGAAGGTGCTCGACATAATGAATAAAGGTGAAAGTGGCAAAGGAAACACCTAGAAACAGGATCTTTCCATTTTTTTGATAAAATTTTTCAAAAGGGCTCCCCGGGCCGCAACCGTAAAGACAGCACTCATGCCCTGTAACGAGCCACTCGGCCAAGGGGCCAACCGCCAGTACCGGGTGAGTCGGGTGTACGCTGCGAAAAACATCCTTTTGCCTCCGAAACACCTCCGAGACCAAACCCATCCGGGAGACGGTACGACTGACATCAAAGATCTCTCTCTTCTCCAGATATGTTCGCGCCGACGTTGAGTAGGGCATCGACATCATCAGGAGAGTCCCTTCACTCCCGATACACTCCCTGAGCGCCCTTGTCACATCATGCGGAGCGCCGCTAAACCCGCTGAACGGGCTGAAAGAACTATGCACCATCAACAGATCGCCCGGGACAATACCCAACCCACGGAGAGATTGCAGAAGCTCATCATATCCATAATCGTAAAATTTCAGTAACCGACTCAAGCCGCAGGAAAAAAAGAGTCTGGTCAACCTGCGCTTCGTCTTATCGCGCAACACGATAAGGTTATGTTTACAGGAAGGGTTAAGCTTATGGAACAATGTCCGGAGCATCCGGATACACCTCCATCGATTCAGTCCGGGATGCTGCCGAACCATGCTCCTTTCCTGCCCAGGCAAACAGTATCCATCCCAGACAATATGGCCTGCAGGTTGAGTTGATCTCCAAAAACTGACCGTTTGCAACATCACTTTGAAAATTGAGAATCGACAGGGATGTATTCGCGCCGTTAAGGAGGATGTTGAACGGCTTCCTTCGCCTGATAGACCTGCAAATGAAACCATCCTTTTCATCGACCATGTTGTAGTTAAGCTCATTGCTGGAGTAAAGCCAATCGACGCCCTTGAAGGCCGCCTGAGCGTACTTTATCTCTCCGGACAGTTCAGAGAGTTTGAGAAGGGCCATGGGGGCCATACCGTCCTGATGAACCGAATATATCTCATAGCGTTCCACCACTGACCCCCTCTCGGCATCGTACAACCAGGGCCATCCGCCGCAGGGGAGTTGCAGTGCAAGTAATCTGTCGGCAATCTGCCGAGCCACCGTAAGCAATCGTTCATCCTCCAGAAATTGCGCAGCAGAGCAGAGCGCATAGACGTTATAAATTTCGGTGGCGAAATTGGGGAAACGACGTCTCGAGTTTAATGTCCGGGAGTGAAAGAGCAGTCCGCTGTTGGAGACATACTGACTACAAACTGATTGGACAAGATCATTGAGGATAGTAACTGCAGCGATGGAACCTCTCCTTCTGGCGGCGGAAATGGTCCCGACAATGATCCACCCCACTTCCATCCCAACGCAATCAGACCACCCCCTGGAAGAACTCATGGTCCCTTCAAGCTTCTGCAACAGTCCTGAGGTATTTTCCCCTGTCAACTCGGAATCCACCCACAAATATAAACCGATGTCACCGGGAGTAGTGTGTGATGAGTCGAGTTTGGATAAAGCCGCTGTCCAGATTCCATCTATGTCCAAACCAACGTTGAATCCGGCATTGCTCGCTCTTATCAAACCAAGGAGCGTGATTAACGTGTACCTCACCGAGACTCCTCTTGGCTCGTCTCGTCCCTTGACTCTGTCGTAGCAAAAGAGAGAAGATGGAAGTATCATACTATGCAGCATATTTATGGACGAGATAATCAGTTTTTGCATTTCTGGTCGCAAAATCATTATTTTCACCAATTAATACAAGCAAGTTTTAAATTATATGCAATATTTTACAGGATACAATGCAGTTTATTGCTCCACCAACAAACTGTTTAAATCATGTTTAGCTTTTATTCTGATAACACCTTACTCTGTCCACTGGCCCATCGCTGTTTCAAGTGGGTAGAGCGAAATCGAGCTTACCAGCTATGAGGTAAGCCATGTTGATCAGGTTCTTTGTAGTTTTGTATCCTCGTGCCCTTCGTTTCGCGGATTGGAGCAGACCGTTTACCGCTTCGACG
>CAIUUR010000286.1 GCA_903902345.1 uncultured Geobacteraceae bacterium
ACCTGTTCCTTGAGGACCACCGTTTTTCCCTCGAAGGAAATGCCGGTGATACGGGTAGCTTTCTCTATCTCCTGCAGGGCGTAGGAGTTGTTGAGGATGTTTTGGCGGTGCAGCGCCGAATTAGTAAGATCTTTGCTCATCCCTTTTCTCCCCATACCCGCCTGATGGCGGCGCGGATCATGCAGCCAGTTTGAAGTTCCCACGGATATCTTCGATGATCTCTTTCAGCCGACCTTCAAATTCTTCATTTACCTCTTCGAATCTGCCGATCAGCCGCGAGTAGATGGGATTGGCAAAGATTGCGTCCAAATCGATTCTTCCGATTGAGGTAATATTCGCCACGAAGATATTCTTGATCCTGACGAGGAGCTCTACCTGATGCGGCGTGAAATTGTACAGGGAAATATAACTCTCAAACCCCATCTCGACCCGTTCCCTTGTGGTCGGAATCTTTTTGATGCCGAGGACATCCACAAAGAAATCCCAGACGTTGCCGGGAGGAAAGTCATAGATACGTTGTAGCTGCTCCTCGCTGAGAAAGATCTCCGGGCGGTTGGCCCATTGGCGGATAAACAGCAGCTCCTCTTCCGTCGGCTGGTACTCCTTATCTTCCCATGCTTTGCGTCGCAACAGAGCGATGCGCGGGTCCTGAGTGGTTTTCACCCCATCCTCGAAGAGTCGCCGCGCCTCGGCGATGGGAATGTTGTCGATGACCTTGACGTCGCCGTCTTTGATGGTGACCCTCTGTATCAGGTGCTCCGGATCGGGGTTATCCAGAATGCCGTCGACTCTGCCCGGTCCGCCGCCACCTCCGCCGCCACCACCGCGCCCTTCGGCGCCGGTGACGATCTTGACGTTTTCCCTGGGACTCCCCATCCCTTCGTCGGCCATCCGGGCGCAGAGCCCGGTAAAGTCCAGGATTTTAAAGCTGAACTTGCCGGTCTTCGGGTCGAGCCGTGTCCCCCGGCCCACCATCTGGATATATTTACCCACCGATGTCGTCAATGCGGCAAAGGCGATGTACCGGATACAGGGAACGTCAACACCGGTGGTCATGATATCCACCGACACCACGATGCGCGGATTCTGGTACGGTCGTTCAAACCACTCCTTGATGACGTAATTCAGCTCATCATTCTCGGCGATTACCGCTTCGGCGTAGCGCGGGCTTTCGCCGTCCCTGGCCTTGAAAACATCATTCAGCGACGACACCAGCATCAGAGCGTGGGCCTGGCTGGCGGCAAAGACGAGGACTTTTTCCCCGTACTCCGTCCGTTTTCTGATCTCCTCGGCCCACCGTTTTGCCTGATCTTCCGAAAGAATCTTCTTGTTGAGTTTGTCCAGTTCTATCTTTTTGTTTTCGTTAAGCTCGACCTTGTTACGGGTATCCGGATCAAGCAGATGGTCATATTCGATCCCTTCCGCCATGGCCTGGCGGGTCAGCTCGGTAATGATCTCCTCTTTGGTGTACGGCGCCAGAAATTCCTCGCGAATACCCCGCTCCAGGCCGAATTCATAGTCCGGGCTCTTGCTTTCGCACCCGAAGAGCCGGTAGGTATCCAGAATCGCCAGATCTTCATCGGGGATTTGCGCCCCCTCCTTCGGTTTGGCAATGCGCGGCGTGGCGGTCAGGCCGATGCGGGGGGAGAGAAAGTGGTCGAAGATCAGTTTGCGGTTGAAGGTGATGGAGCGGTGGCATTCATCCACGATGAGCAGGTCATAGTAATTGTTCGGAATTCGCTGGTAAATCAGCTCCAGGGTATCGATGACCACCACATGAACGTCCCGGTTTTTGTTGGCGCCTAGATTTGCCGAGGTGATCCAGGTTGCGTTGTACGTGGGGCTGATGAGGCTGAACCCCTTCTGAATTGCCTGTCGAGCCAGAAAGCGCCGGTCCACCACAAACAGCACACGCTTTGCCAAGCCGTGCTGAAAGAGCGCCTTGGTGAGCGCCACGATGACGCGGGTTTTGCCCAATCCGGTGGCCATGTG
>CAIUUR010000287.1 GCA_903902345.1 uncultured Geobacteraceae bacterium
CTGGAGAATGCGTACTTTATCAACGTCCAGAACGGTTTCCCCTTCACGTAGCCATGATAAAGCCGCACCTGCACCCGGTCCATCAGGATATACGGTAACGAGATCACAGCGATGCCGATAGCCCAGTACCAGAATGTCTTGGGAAAACAGAGTCCGACTAGCAGGCCGGCAAATGCGCTGGTGAGCAGGGTAACGAATATGGCAACCAGCACTGCCGGGAATTTTGCCCGTTTCGGCTGCGTTTCTCTGAGCCATTTTTGAGCGTCATAGTATTTGATCATCGGAAAAGCTCCCATTAGCCTTTCATATCCGCACGTATGCCGGTTTGCTCAGACAGCTAAGCCGAGTCCCCTTATTCAAAAGACCATTTATCCTCGCCTTCAGAATCTTCAGTTCGTCGGAAGTAATCTGTAACTCATTCGGTACATGCCAGTCCGGGATCATCTCAAGCTCCAGGACAATAAGGCCGATCCTGGCCAAGGCTTTCTTCTTGCGGTGTTTAGTCTTGTGGGTTGCGGTTATCTCGACCCCGATAACTCCGAAGGTTTCACAATAAAGATCGGAGTCAGACGCCAGAACCAACTTGCAATCAACGGAGAAGTTGCGTCCGGTTTGAAGGTCATGCACAGGCCACTCGTCGGAAGATGATTCGATCCGGAGCAGGAACTCTTTCCCGAACAGCTTAACTCGCCAGGCCCGCAGCTTGCACACATAATCCTGTACCAGTTCATGGGCAATACCCTTTGACCCCATCCCGTGGCCGCCTCCGCAACCACCCAAAAAGGCAAAGCTGGACGATTTTGCACCACGGTCCACCGGCACCATGGGCCTCAGCTTGATAATGTCGTAGAAATGACTCCCTTCCCACTCCTCCGGGAAATTGTGCCTCAATCGGAGTGCTTCATGTACGGTGATGATCGGGCTGTCGAAATCAGCCGATTTGTGGGCTAATAGTTTCATTGCTGTACCTCTGTTATCTTTCGTTTAATTCGATTCTCTGTACATCTACATATCGAATAGGCCTTGTGCTTCTTCCTCAATACTTATTGTGGTAGGCGCCAGCAGATTGATCGCCTTGCCGATGGCTATGTCCAGCATGATTACCTCCTGGCCGTCGAGGTAGCACTCGTTGACCGTGGAGCCTTTTTGCTGAAGACATATCTGCAGGAAATGCTTCTTGTTCTTCTGCCGGGCAATGAGGAAGAGTTTTTGCTCGTCATCTTTCCCAAATTCACGGCAAAGGGTCTTTATCAGTTCGATCTTGCTCCCTTCCTTGCTTGTCCGTTTCCAATAGCACTGCATGAAGTAGTTCAATGTGGACTTTACGAAGGCGAGCTCCGTAAGACAGCCTGCAATGGTGAAACCCCAGAATCGGACTACGATCTTACTGTTCTTGTCGATCCGTGACTTGTAATGGCCACCTCCGTCCCGGTAATCTTGCCGATCCACCAAGACTTTGGCCTCTACTTTGATACCCTTGAAATCGTACCTAACCATCTGATTCAATCTCCTTCCATAGTTTGAGCAGGTAAGACGCTGAAGTCTTGACTTTGCGTGTTTTAGTCAAATAGTCGGCAATGGGCCGAAAGCCCATACCTTCCGCTTTCAATTCCTTCACCTCGCCCCAGTAAGCCAGGATCTTTTTACGCACTACCGGAGTTCTCCCTTTTTTAATCAACTCGGCTGCTTTTGCCTTCCGCAGGTGAGAAAAGTCGTCGTACTGCTCCTTATCCGCCACCTGGTAGCCTTTCCCTTTCAGGGTATCCCAGCCCCCTTTGCGGGCCGCCATAACAAAGGCGCAGTATTTGGTGATTCTGCCAGACAGGTCTGGACGCTCATCTTTGAGCTGGAAAGACTTCTTCACTCCCTCTTGGAAAATTTCGATGATCTTTTCCTCTGGCAGCGACGCCACCCAGGAAAAAAGCTTTATCCGCTCATGCTCTGTCAGGCCGGTTATGATGTTCAGTTGTTCGGTCATTTCATCCTCTCGTGTAGGTCAGGGTCTCCCGCAACCGGAAATGGGAGGTTTCCAGAGAGGTCTGCTGTAATGCCTGCTCATGGGTCATTCCATGTTTGATGCACTCCAGGTAACGTTCCTGGGCGAAGTTGTGTTTCAGTCCGTGGCTCCCACGGCCCGGGGCATACTGACCGGTAGCCTTGGCAGCCGTGTTGATTGTCTCCACATAGCCGAAGTAATCGCTCTCCAGCTTTCCGTGACGGGAAATATGTTCTTCAAGTCTCCGGTAGGTTGCGACGGAGACGTAATGCTCAGTCTCCTTGCCGCCTTTTTCCACCGAGGCGACAACACCCACAGGGGATGCGGTGACCGGATCAGTGGCGATGCCGCGCAGGCCGTCATTAGTCAGGGGATTCTTCAAACGCCGGTTGCTGGGAGCGCCGACCCCTTCGGTACGCAGGCCGCCTTCGTACTGTAGTGATGCTTGTAACTGGAATATTCCATCATATATTGCCCCAATGAGCCTGATTGGATCGGGATAGGCCCGGTTGTCAAAGATCTTGCTCGATTTGCGGAGCAGTTTCCGGCTGCGGGCGTAGAATTCAATGCGCAGTTTTTCTGTCTCCAGTCTGGGATTATCCAGAGCGTGGATCTCGATATAGTGATTGATGGCGTACTCGAACTTTCCCAGTGCCGACAGGATGGTTTCCATGGTCTGACGTGACCGTTTCTTCTCGACGTAGTGGGCCAGTCTCTCTTCAAGGTACTCTGCCATGTCGTCCCGAACCGACAGGGTATCGAGGATGCTGGTTCGCCCATTCAGTTCCAGTATATTGACAAAGCTGTGGGCATTACCCTTGTACAGATCCCACGTTCCGAATGAACGGATTCCCACATCGGTATCCATCTTTGACTTTCCGATAGAACGGACCGAGTGAAAAACCGCCTCGGCCTGGGAATGAAGTGATGTTGGCCATCTGTGTTTCATTGATTACCTCTGGCCTTTGTTGGCCCGCATGTTGAGATGACGTGCACTTTTTTCGGCATTGCCATGCCAGCGGTAGCAGCTCCGCCTTCCTGCTTTACGTAGTGTCCCTTGTATGTGGACCTGGCAAGGATTCCTGCCAATTGTCCTGCTGTCTGTCGTGAACCGGGACTCTACCGGTGGTTCACGTTAAACAGGTCCTCTATTGTGCCTGTCAGAAAATGCCTTTCCAGGGCGCTGGACTTCGGGGGTATTCCCGGTCCTTCCTCAGATTCCGGATCAACATATACATATCGTTGAGCGGAAACGCCTTTCCAGGGGCGCCGATACCGGGGGTATTCCGGTCGTCTTCGGATTTCTGACTGCGTACGGTCATGTGAGGGGGAGGTGCATCGACCTCGACATGAAAGGGCTCTGCTTAGGTTGGCCAATCCCGTGGGTGGTGTCCGGCCGGGCCAAGTGGCTCGACGGCTCTGGGTACACCGGGCAATGATGCTGCGAAAAATCTCTCCTATCTGAAAAATCGTAACTGTTTTGTTTGTTTCCAATATCGCTCCAACATATCGATCATTCGTCAGTTTTTCATATTCAGCAATGCTGTGCTGCTGGTAATTGTGATCATTTGTTGACGCTTTTCCCAGGCGTTCAGTTTCGCAAGGCCGTCGAGAAAATCATCTTTAAGGTCTTGCAGGAACGGAGCGGTTGCTCTGAAATTCTCACGGTACTTCTGGCGATCTTCTTCGGACAGGGAGCACCAGTAGTCATCCCGTTCC
>CAIUUR010000288.1 GCA_903902345.1 uncultured Geobacteraceae bacterium
AACAGTGCTCAAGGGAGCGACGGCGTGACTTCGGGCACCACCGACAGTCGCATTCAGACGTGAACCCTCCCGTGAGGACCCTCTATCAGCTACGGTCCATGGTTCGTGCGTCAGCAATGCGATTACGGGACGAAGATTGACACGGCTCCTCTTTTCTGATAAATCTGCTGATCATTAAATATTGAATCTGGAGCTAGGTTTAAAGCGCTATGTCTTAGAACTTGGAACCTAGAACCGAGAACCTTGCATCTAGACCGGAGTTACCATGGGATGGTTCAGCAGAGACAGGGCGCCGATGGCGCAGACCGAGGAGAAACGGACCAAGGCCCCCGAAGGTCTCTGGATCAAGTGCCAGAGCTGCGGCGAAAACATCTACTCGGGTGACCTTGAAAAAAATTGCAATGTCTGCCCCAAGTGTGACTTTCATTTCAGGATCAGCGCCCGCAAGAGGTTGGAGATGCTCCTGGATGAAGAAAGCTTCGTGGAGCATGACGCAGGGATGATCTCGGTGGATGTCCTGCAGTTCAAGGACACCAAGAGCTATGCCGACCGGATTCAAGGGGCGCTGAGCAAGGGGGGAGCCAGGGATGCCATTATCTGTGGCGATGCTCTGCTGGAAGGGATGCCGATTCAGGTTGCCGTCTTCGACTTTTCCTTCATGGGAGGGAGCATGGGGAGCGTGGTGGGGGAGAAGATAACCCGTGCCATAGAGCGGGCCGTCGCGGCCCGGACCCCTTTCATCATCTTCTCCGCCTCCGGCGGCGCCCGGATGCAGGAGAGTATTCTCTCCCTCATGCAGATGGCCAAAACTTCCGCTGCTCTGGCGGTCATGAGGGAGCAGGGGCTCCCCTTCATCTCGGTCCTTACCGACCCCACCACCGGCGGTGTGACCGCCAGTTTCGCCATGCTGGGTGATATTAACATTGCCGAACCCAGGGCGCTCATCGGGTTTGCCGGCCCCCGGGTTATCGAGCAGACTATCCGTCAGAAGTTGCCTGAGGGATTTCAGCGTGCCGAATATCTCCTGGACCATGGCATGGTAGATCTGATCGTCAACCGTAAGGAGATGCGCCAGACCCTTGCCCGGCTTCTTGCCATGCTCCATCGTTAGTCCTGCTCCATGACCTTCACCGAGATACGAGACAGTCTCTTCGCCCGGGGACGGTTCGGGATCCGTCCCGGACTTGAGACCGTTCGCGGGATACTCCAGCGTCTCGGCCATCCCGAACGGCAATTTCCCGTTGTTCACCTTGCCGGCACCAATGGCAAAGGCTCTACGGCTGCCTTTCTTACCTCGATTCTCCGTGAGGGGGGGTACCGCACCGGTCTCTTTACCTCCCCGCATCTCATCAGCTTTACCGAACGATTTCAGATCAATGGCCGTGAGATCAGCGAAGAAACAGTCGTCTCCCTGGCAAAAGAGGTTCTTGCCGTGGCGCCGGCGGAGGCGACCTTCTTCGAGCTGGTCACCTCCCTTGCCCTGCTATATTTCGCCCGTGAAAAGGTGGAATTGGCGTTGCTGGAGGTAGGGATGGGGGGACGGTTGGACGCCACCAATGCCGTAAGCGGGATACTCTCCATCATAACTCCGGTGAGCCTGGATCATTGCCGTTATCTCGGTGATACGGTGAGGGAAATTGCCGGAGAAAAGGCCGGGATCATTTCCGGTTGCGGCCCGGTGGTCTGCTCTTCCCAGGATGATGAGGCGCTTGCCGTCATTACTGCCCGCTCTGCAGAGTGCGCCGTACCGCTACATCGTGCCGGTCATGAGTTTCGGGGAGAGTGGCGCGGCGACCTTCTTGATTATCATGGCCTGAACTGTTCTCTCCTCGGCCTCATGCCGGGAATCTCCGGTGACTATCAGGCCGACAATGCCGCGTCTGCCCTTGCCGCCGCCGAACTTCTGGCGGAGCGGGGCTTTCCCGCACTCCCTTCCGCCCTTGCCCGCGGTATTCAGACCGCCACCTGGCCCGGTCGGATGGAGCTCTTTCCCGGACCCCCTCGGCTCCTGCTGGACGGGGCCCATAACCCGGCCGGGGTTGCGGCGCTGTTGACGTCGCTGGAGCGGGTGAAACGGAAACGGCTGATTCTGGTGACCGGACTCATGGCGGACAAGGACCGGGAAGGGGTGTTGACGCCGCTCCTGGCACGGGCTGACGAGGTGCTCACCGTGACCGTTGATCTCCCCTTGGCGACTCCGGCGGAAGAACTGGCAACCTATTGCCGAGCTCATGGGGCCCGGGCGACCGCCGCCGGCGCCGTCTCAAGAGGGATCGCTCTGGCTACGGAGCGGGCCGGCTACGACGACCTCATTCTTGTCACCGGTTCACTCTACCTCGTCGGTGAGGCCAGGGGTCTGCTCCTGCACCGGCCCAGTCGTCCGTTCCAGGGATGAGGACCTTCTCCTCCCAGAGGATTTTTATCCTCATTTTGCTGTTTATCGTCACTACTTCGGCTGCCGGAGGGGAGGAACTCCCCATTACCCTGATCGCCGACAAAATGACCAGTGATGGGGACGGCAAGCGTGTTACTGCGACCGGAGGTGTGCGAATCATCCGCAACGAACTGACCCTCCTGGCCGACACCGTTGTCTACGACAGTGCGAACGGGACGGCCGAGGCCCAGGGAAAGGTCAGCGTTGATCGGAAGGGGGATCTTCTTCGAGGAGATACGGTTTCTCTCAACCTCGGTTCCCAGCAAGGGGTCATATCCCATGCCTTTCTGGAGATCAAGCAGGGGGGGATACGGATTACCGGTGAAAAGATTGAAAAAAGGGGAGAGAAGGAGTATGAGGTGAGCCGGGGGACGCTCACCATGTGCGCTGCAGACCCTCCCGCATGGCGATTCAGCGCGTCGGAAATCGATATCGGCGAGCGTTATGCGTCGGGAAAGCATGTGATCTTCTCTGTGGCGGATATTCCGCTGCTCTATTTTCCCTACCTGCTTGTGCCCGTCTCACGGGAGCGTCAGTCAGGATTATTAATACCACGCGCCGGGGTCTCTTCCAAGAAGGGGCTCTTCCTGGAGATCCCCTACTATCTGAATATTAACCCTAGTCAGGAGGCGACTCTCTCTCTTGATCTGCAGAGTAAACGTGGTGTGGGAACCGGTGCAGAATACCGCTATCTTCGCCCCAATGGCGGTAGCGGCATTGCCGATGGGTACCTGATCTACGACACGTCACAGAATCGGATGCGGGGGATAATCCAGGAAAAACACCAGGAATTTTTTTCTCCCTCGCTAAGCTTCAAGAGTTCGGTGGAACTCGCCACCGATCAGGATTATTTACGTGATTACGGCGCCAACAGCGGTGATTATAATCGCCAGTATCTTGAAACGAATGCCTTTGTAACTAAAAACGGCGAGTTTTGGTCGCTGACCCCTCAGGTCAAGTATGTCTATGATCTGGTCGGTGAAAACAATACCAAGACCCTGCAGCAGCTCCCGACGATCTCGTTCACCGGCATAAAGAGGCCCCTCGCCGACCCGCTCTTCTTTTCCCTTGATTCGGATTTTACCAATTTTTACCGGGAACAAGGGCTCCAGGGGCAACGACTGCGGGTTGCACCGCTGTTGACCTTTTATGAGTCACCCTCCCCGTTTCTTGACATCTCAATCTCGGGTGGCTACGGTGAGTCACTCTATCATCCCTATGGCGCCCCTCACAATGACGGGAACTTCTACGGGACGGTAACTGCCGGTGGGGCGGCCTCAAGCACTCTCACCCGAGTCTACGAGGTCAATCGGGGAGGAGTGGAACGGCTGCGCCATGTTCTGATTCCCGAATTGAGCTATCTGTTCGTCGATTCTTTCGTTACGACTCCCCCCTCTTTTTTCGATAGTAACGACAATCTTACCGGCAAGAGTATGCTGACTTGGTCATTGACCAACTATTTCACCGGCAGATTCCGCGCCGACAGCGGTGTCTCCGAATACCGGGAACTCTTCTACCTCCGGTTCAGTCAGGGGTATGATTTCCGGCGAAACGGAAGGGACCTGTTGTCAACTGCGTCCCCATCCCGGCAATTCTCCGACCTGAGGGTGGAAAGCCGTTTTGCACCGTTGAAGAACCTTACTCTGCTCACCGACAGCCGTTTCAACGTTTATGACGTTCGCTTCTCTTCGGCTGACGTGGCGGCCGAGTATCGCACCAAGGAGAGATTCCTGGCCTCTTTGGGATATCATTATGCTGCCAATGCGTGGGATTATCTTGAGGGTCGAATAGGGGTGCCTCTCAGTCAGCAGTTCGCGCTGAACTACATCGGGCGGTATGTCATCCCCGGGAGCAGCTTTTTGGAAAATCAGGTATCCCTGGAGTACCGTCACCAGTGCTGGGGAATAGGCGTCTCGTACCAGCGTCGGTCGGACGCCACGGAGCTGATGGTGACACTCAGTCTTGCCGGCATCGGCTCTGTCGGCAAGATGAATGCTTATTAAACGGATGTAGGAGGAATCATGGCAGAATTATTTGTTCCCCGGGCTCTGCTCGTCACCGGCGGCGCCGGCTTCATCGGCTCCAACTTCATTCACCACTTCCTGAGTGCACAGCCCGGGTGCAGGGTGATCAACCTGGATCTCCTTACCTACGCAGGCAATTTGGAAAACCTGAAGGGGGTTGAAGAAAATCCCCGTTACCGGTTCGTCAGGGGCGATATCGGTGATGGGGAACTCGTGGCGCAACTCCTTCTGGAAGAGCAGATAGACGGCGTAGTCCATTTCGCCGCCGAGTCCCATGTGGACCGCTCCATCGACGGGCCGGAGCTTTTCATCAGGACTAATGTCCTAGGTACCCAGATCCTTCTGGAAGAAGCTCGCCGCCACTGGAACAGAAGGGGAGGTGAGCCGTTCCGCTTTCTGCAGATCTCCACCGATGAGGTATACGGTTCTCTTGGCGCCACCGGTTATTTTACCGAGGGTACTCCCCTGGCGGCCAACTCCCCCTATTCCGCCAGCAAGGCCGGTGCTGATCTCCTGGTCCGAGCCTACCACGAGACCTACGGTTTCCCCACGCTCAACACCCGCTGCTCCAACAACTACGGCCCCTATCATTTTCCCGAGAAACTGATACCTCTCATGATTGCCAACATCATCGCCGAAAAACCGCTACCGGTTTACGGTGACGGCCGTAATATCCGTGACTGGCTTCATGTGCGGGATCATGCGTCGGCGGTGGAGGCGGTCCTGGTCAAGGGGGCGGCGGGAGGCGTTTACAATATCGGCGGCAACAATGAGTGGCAAAATATCGATATCATTCACCTGGTATGTGATCTGCTGGACCGTCGGCTGGGGAGAGCGGCAGGTAAAAGCCGGGAGCTCATCACCTACGTGAAGGATCGACCGGGGCATGACCGGCGCTACGCCATCGACGCCGGGAAGATTAAGACGGAACTGGGATGGGAGCCGGCTTATACGTTTGAGAAGGGGATAGAGGAGACCATCGATTGGTATCTGGATAATCAGGAGTGGGTGAAAGAGGTGACCTCCGGAGCTTATCGGGACTATTACGAGCAGATGTACGGGAGGCGATAATGATTCTTGTGGTTGGCGCGAACGGTATGTTGGGTCGGGATCTGATGTCGGTCCTCACCGGTGAGCTTCGTGGTGTGGATCTGGGCGACATCGACATCACCTCACCGGATTCCGTCAGAAGTACCCTGGTGACCCTGAAACCGTCAGTGGTGGTGAATGTTGCGGCCTATACCGATGTGGACGGTTGTGAGAAAAACCGTGACTTGGCCTGCGCCGTCAACGGCGCCGGAGTGGGGCATCTGGCCAAGGTCTGTGCGGATATTGGCGCAAAACTGGTTCAGGTCAGCACCGATTACGTTTTTGACGGCGGCAAGGGGAGCCCGTACCGGGAGGATGACCCCACCGGTCCCCTCAGCGTTTATGGGGAATCAAAACTCCTGGGCGAGCAGAACGCCCGTCTCAATCCCGACCACCTCATCATCCGGACTCAGTGGCTCTATGGCCTGCACGGCAAGAACTTCGTGGAGACCATGCTCCGTATGGCCGCCGATCGGACGGAGCTTTCGGTGGTGGATGATCAGATCGGTTCTCCCACCTGGACTCTGGACCTCTCCCTGGCCATCCGGGCGTTAGTGGACAGTGGCTGCCGGGGGACGTACCACGCGGCCAACGCCGGTTTCTGCTCCTGGAATGAATTCGCCCGAGCGATTTTTGCCGAGGCAGGGGTGACGATGTCGGTACTCCCCATGACGACAACGGAGTTAAACCGGCCGGCGCCGCGCCCCCTATACTCGACCCTTGACTGCGGCAAGCTGATTGAGGATACCGGCTTCATCCCCCAGGGATGGCGCGGTGCGCTGAGATCATATCTTGCCACGAGGAGCTGATCATGGAAATCGGAGAACGTCCCTGGGGAACCTACACGGTTCTGGAGGAGAGCAAGAACTACAAGATCAAACGGATTGAGGTGGATCCAGGACAGAGGCTTTCACTGCAGATGCATCATCATCGCTGCGAGCATTGGATCGTGGTTTCGGGCACCGCGGAAGTAACCAGCGGTGATCGAGAATTCATTCTTAATCTGAATGAGTCCACCTTCATCCCCATGGGAACTCTCCATCGGTTGGCGAATCCCGGCAGAATCCCGCTCTGTATCATCGAGGTCCAGAGCGGCGAGTACCTCGGGGAGGATGATATCGTCCGTTTTCAGGATGATTATAATCGTGATGAAGATTTATCCGTCTCGTTTACTTCGTGACGACGGTGAGTGGACAAAGAGAGATACTCCGCAGGCGGAACTAAGCCTGCGGCGCTTGACACAACGGGACTCTTTGATGTATGTATACGTGGTTTTTTACAAATTTATTGATAGTTTTGTATGCTCGCCCGTAGGGGAGAACCTTTCGCAAGGAGTGACAGATGAGACGATTTAAGTGCTTTCTCGGGATGGTGTTGTGCCTGATGCCGACGTTGGCTACGGCGGCGCCGGAGTTTACTGTTGATTCGGCAACTTATCTGCGGTACCAGCAGAGTGACGCGCCCAGGTTCGACCGAAAGTTTCAGGCGCCGGTGACGCAGTACCTTACCATTGATGCCGCCAAAATTGGTATTAACGGACTCTCTCTCCATTTTTCCGGGTGGGGTGACGCCATCATGGGGAACGTCCTTGGGGATGAGAGCCGTTATGACGGAAGTCTGACCTACTTCTATCTTGATTATCGTCTCCCCACCAATAACGCCCAGGTCAAGGCGGGAAGGATGTTCATCTTCGACGGCTTGGCCAATGAGCAGATTGACGGCGTCAGCTTTCGCACCGACCTCCCCCTGGGACTGACCCTTTCGGCATTCGGAGGTATTCCCAGCAAGCTTGATTACGAGAAGCGTTCCACCGTGACGATCGCTGGAGCCCCGACGCCCGTTAATTTTTACGAGACCGGCAACAAGGGAGATAGCATCGTCGGCGGCAGGGTCAGCTCACGCCTGGCCGGCATCATGGAGCTGGGTGTTTCCACCCTCTATGAAGGAGGGATCGGAACGGTGGTGAGTAATGGCGCACTAGTTCCCGGCTCAGACGGTTATATTGCCCCCGGTTCGCTCCGATCCTATCGCCAGTTGGTGGGAGGTGATCTCTGGTTCAGCCCCTTTAAGATGGCGGAGTTGAACGGCCACACCTCTTACGATCTCGCCTCCTCCGGCATCGCCGAGAACAGCTACCTCCTGACGGTGAGACCGTTGGATAAACTCACGTTTAATGGCGAGTATACCGACCAGAACCCGAAGAACTACTTCACCGGATCCAATCTTCCTTCACTTTTCAATCCCACCATTAACGACAAGATGCGCCGCTACGGAGCCACCGTAACGCTGGCCGCTACCAAGTCGGTGGAGATCTCAAGCGATTATCGTCGGTACAATCGTGAAAACAAAGGGAACTCCTATCGGTGCGGTTTCGACGTACGAGGCACATTTGCCGAAAACAAGGTGAGGACCGGTTTCTCCTACCACAGGGTCGAGGGGGCCGACGTGGCATCGGTTGCGGGAAGCACTTCGGCAACCAGGTACAACGAACTGCGTGGTTACGCCATGTACGACACCCACTCCTATGTGGCGGCCTTTGACGGCATTGCCCAAATTTACAATCAGAACATCAACGGCAGGGATAGCGCCTTCGAACTGCTGGCGTCACTGGGATATCACGTCACCCCCCATCTTCTTGTCTCGGGGGATATCAGTTATGGTCAGAACCCCGACTATAACGATGAGGTCAAAGGGCTACTCAAGGTTGTTTATAACTTTACCACCGAAGGCAAAGGAGCGCACAAATGAAATTTACTCGGCTTATTGCCATAGTCGCAGCCCTGGCCGGTTTACTCACCGCTACGGTTTACTCGGCTCACGCCGAATCCGGCGGCAATCTTCCCGCGTCCCATCCCGAGGCGCTGGAAGAGGGACGGGTGAGTTGTTCCGAGTGCCACGAGGATCAGTTAAAGGGAATACTCAAGCCTTTCGCCACCTTTAACCATTCAACCCCGTTCATTCTCAACCATAGGTTCTATGCCGGGCAGAATGACCAGCTCTGCGCTACTTGTCACAAACGTTCCTTCTGCAACGATTGCCATACCTCCAAGGAGAACATGAAACCGGCGCTGAAGTACGGCGATCGTCCGGACCGGATGATTCCTCATCGTGGTGATTACCTGTCCCAGCACAAGATTGACGGGAAGATGGACCCGGGGAGCTGTTACAAGTGTCACGGTCGGGCCAATAATGAAAAATGCATGGGATGTCACCGATAACCGATAACCGAAGGAGTTAGTGATGAAGACGAGCAAAATTTTCAACAGGTTTTTGGTGGGTGGCCTACTCTTGACTGCGCTCTCCGGCTGCGGATCGTCAAACTCCGCTGCCCCGGTCTTTCAGGCGGCGCAACACGTAACCGGCTGGGAGACCGCAGTTTCCCATGGGCTTCAGTATGTGGGAGATCCGAATCAGTGTCGCGAATGTCACGGGCAGGATCTTCTGGGAGGAACCAGCAAGATAACTTGTAACAATACGTGCCATGTGCACTCGGTTCCCGTTGGACCGTTTTATTCGGACTGGGCATCAGCCCATGGTGATATGGCGAAGGGAGATCCGGGGGTCCTGAATAATCACGTGATTTCCGGTTATCTGTCGTGTCAGAACTGTCATGGCGCCGATTACATGGGGACCGCCCTCTCTCACAACGTAGACTGTTACAGCAATTGTCATGTTCATACCGTGGGGGTCCCCCATGATGCCTGGAACGGACGTAGTAATGACTGGATGCAGCATACCCATGCGGATGTTTCCGAGCAGAATGCGGCTGCCTGCTACCAATGCCATAACCGGGTAAAACACCATCGCTTCCGTTACTTCACCGGATCGATCTATTTCCCGACGTATTCCAACTACACCACCTTCAATAGTCTGCTCTCCACCCGTGACGGCGCCCCTGCCGGAACGGCGCCCGGCTGTTTCAATAATACCATGTGTCACACCGATTTGAGAGCTGCGAGTACTCCGCCTGCCTCCATCTGGCCTCCGCCTACCTCGCCGGCTTTGAATCCTCCGGTATGGCCTGCAGCCGGTGCATCGAACCAGTAACCATGGTGCTGTCTAAGGAAAGGGCTCACGACTATGCTTAAGTTTATCTGTAACTTTTCCTCCGCCCTGCTGCTGCTCTTGCCGGTTGCGGTCTGGGCCACGGTTACCGTCCCCGCCGGAGTAAGTCCTTGGGCGGTTGCGGTTAACCCGGTAACCAACAGGGCATATGTCGTCAACCATCTCTTCAATCCCGCCACGGTTACGGTGATAGATGGCGCCACCGCGACTGCTCTGGCGACAGTGGGAACAGGAAGCACCAATACGTATTCGGCCAATGCCGTGGCGGTTAACCCGGTAACGAACAGGATCTATGTCACCAACTCCGGATCCGGAAATGTGACTGTCATCGACGGCGCCACCAATACGGTGGTGGCCGTCGTTTCCACGGGGGCTACTCCCTTTGCGGTTGCGGTGAATATCGAGAGTAACAAGATATATGTCGCCAACAAGTCCGGAAACAGTATTACGGTGATCGACGGTCTTACTAACGGGACGAACAGCATCCCCCTCGGTTCCGGAGCAGCACCCATGGCTCTTGCGGTGAACCCCCTATCCAATAAGCTTTACGTTGCCGATAGCGGGAGTAACTCCGTGACGGTTATCGACGGAGTCACGGAGAGCGTGATCAAGAGTGTCTCGGTGGGCTCATTTCCCGAGTCACTCGCGCTTAATCCGAAAACCAACAAGATCTATGCCGCCAACTTTTCCAGCGGCAGCCTGACTGTCATTGACGGCTCTGGTGATACCGTTCTCTCCACAGTGGCTGTGGGCCTGTATCCCAAGGGGGTGTCAATTAATCCAGTGACAAACACAATCTATGTCGTCAATTTCAATAACGGATCGGGAACGGTTTCCGTTATTGACGGGGCAACTGATTTAGTCGTGAATACCGTGAACACCGGATCTAATTCCCAGGCCGTAGCCGTCAACCCGGTGAGTAACCGGGTGTATGTTGCCAATGCAATCGGCGCCACGCTGACGGTATTTGACGCAGGGACTAATCTTCCCACAAACGTGACCGTTGGCACCTCACCAACGGCTATTGCGGTCAACATTCTCACGAATCAGGTTTTCGTCGCCAATAGTGACAGTAACAACGTGACGGTCATCACAGAAACGTCTCAATCGTCCAACCCGCTCTCCACAGTCATCACCCCCTTGACGGGGAATACGACCTTGCTGTCAAATCCCACGTTCACCCTGAATGCGTCCAGCAGTTACGGCTCGACCATACGGAAGGTTTACTACCAGATTGACGCTCTCGGTTGGCAGGCAGCGATTCCTGCGGGGGGAGCGTATCTCTTTACCGCGCCCTCTCTGACCTCGGGGGCTCACACCATCCGTGCCTTTGCCACCGACGGGTGTGATTCCACCGCCATCAGTACCGGCTCCCAGAGCAGTCCCTTGGTGGGCGCCATCGCCTCCTATACGTTCACGGTCGTTGGCGTCACTCCTTCTTCGTACAAGGTGACACCGGTGATCACCTCCCACGGCAGTATTATCCCCTTCGTCCAACAGAGTGTGGAGATCAATAAAACCGTGACATTCACCGTTACGCCCGATAACGGGTACACCATTGTGTCGGTAACCGGATGCGGAGGAGCATTGGTGGGGAACAGTTACACCACCGCTTCCATCACTGGCGACTGTACCGTTACCCCCACCTTCAGCGCCACACTGCTTCCGGTGCGAATCGGGACGACGTACTACCCCACACTCTTGGCCGCCTACGACGCGGCACAGGATCTCTCGGTGATTCAGGCCACTTCAACCTTATTTTCAGGTGGTCTGAACGTGTACCATCCAAGCAGAACCGTTACCGTGAAGGGGGGGTATGACAGCGCCTATGCGCCGGTGGCCGGAATTCCCACAGTCGTGGGCGTTGTGACCGTCACTGCGGGGGTTCTGGTGGCGGATGGGTTGGCGATACAGTAGAAAAGCAGTAGTTTATCTTCATCATTGAATAAAAAAACAGTCCAAGCTGAAACTACAGACCTCCCGGGCTGCACCGCTCTGGAGGTTTGCAGTTTCCTCGTAACACTGCAGTAAGGTATGCTTTCTGATATCAGATGTTTTTAAACCATCCTTGAAATTTCCCCCGATTACCTTTATAGTCAGATATTATCTTTTTCGGAGACACCCATGGCCGTAGAAAAATTCGAGTCATCATTGAAGCGTCTCGAAGAGGTGGTGAAGAAGCTGGAGAGCGGGGATCTACCTCTGGAGGAGGCTCTGAAGGCCTTCGAAGAGGGGGTGAAGCAGGCCGGTTTCTGCGCCCGTAAGCTGGATGAGGCGGAAAAACGGGTGGATCTCCTTCTGAAGCAGAAAGACGGTTCCTTCCTCAGGGAAGAGTTTAAAGAACAGCAATGAACCGGTGACAGGGTCAAGGTAAAAGGTTAAAGGTTTACCCTTGAACCTTGAACCTTGAACCTTGAACCTTGAACCCAGGGGTCACACATGGATATCAAGTCGTATTTGAAAGAGCGCTGCCGCATCGTGGACGAGGCGTTGGAGCGGTATCTTCCCGGGGGAGCCGAACTCCCCTTCAGTCTGCACAAGGCCATGCGCTATTCGGTTTTCGCCGGAGGGAAGCGGGTGCGCCCTATCCTGATGCTGGCAGCCTGTGAAGCCGTGGGGGGGACGATTGCCCAGGCTCTTCCCGCGGCCTGCGCCATGGAGATGATCCATACCTACTCCCTCATCCATGACGATCTCCCCGCCATGGATGATGACGATTTCCGACGAGGTAATCCCACCAACCACAAGGTCTTCGGCGAGGCCATCGCCATTCTTGCCGGTGACGCCCTCCTCACCGAGGCGTTTATCCTGCTCAGTCGTCAGACGGAAGCGGTGGGAGTTCCCGCTGATGCGCTCCTCAAGGTCATCTCCGAGATCTCTGTTTGTGCCGGGTCGCGGGGGATGGTGGGGGGGCAGGTGGTTGACATGGAGAGCGAGGGGAACCGGGAGATTGAATTCGCCACGGTGCAGTACATTCATACCCACAAGACCGGCGCTCTCATCAAGGCGTCTGTCCGCGCCGGCGCCCTCCTGGGTGGGGCCGATCCCCAGCGCCTGGAGGCTATGACCCGCTATGGCGAGGCCATCGGCCTGGCCTTCCAGATCGCCGATGATATCCTGGACATCGAAGGGACCACCGAAGAGATCGGCAAGGATGCCGGGAGCGATGAAGCCCGGGGGAAGGCGACCTATCCGGCGGTCATCGGCCTGTCCGAGTCCAAACGTACGGCGACGGAGTTGATCGAACGCGCCTTTTCATCTCTGGAGCCTTTCGGCGACAGGGGAGAACCCCTTCGCCGGATTGCCACCTACATCATTCAACGGAAATCATAAATGTCCTTGCTCGACGTTGTCAACGGCCCCATGGAGCTGAAACAGCTCTCCCTGCCTGATCTGAATCTCCTTGCCGAGGAGATTCGGGAACTGATTATCGCGACCTGTGCCGCCAACGGCGGCCATCTGGCGCCCAGTCTGGGAGTGGTGGAGTTGACCATCGCCCTGCACCGGGTCTTCGATTCCCCCACGGACCGGATTGTCTGGGATGTGGGGCATCAGGCCTATGCCCACAAGATCCTCACCGGCCGACGTGACCGCTTTCCAACGCTGCGAACCCTAGGCGGGATCAGCGGATTTCCGAAACGGGCGGAATCCCCCCATGACGCCTTCGACGTGGGTCACTCTTCCACCTCCATCTCGGCGGCTCTCGGGCTTGCCGCAGCCCGGGATCTGAAGCGGGGGGGGAACAAGGTGGTGGCGGTGATCGGCGATGGTTCCATGACCGGAGGTATCGCCTACGAAGGGCTCAATCACGCCGGACACCTGGGAAAGGATCTCCTGGTCATTCTCAACGACAATGAGATGTCCATTGCCGAGAATGTGGGCGCTCTCTCCAACTTCCTCAGCCGTACCATGGCCAGCGATTTTGTCCATAAGATTCGGCGGGAACTCCACGGCTTCCTCAAAGGTGTGGACGTGGCGGGGCTGAATATGCTGCAAGTGGCCCGACGGGCGGAAGAGTCGCTGAAGGGACTCTTTACGCCGGGGATGCTCTTCGAGGCCTTCGGGTTCGAGTATATCGGACCCATTGATGGTCACAACACGGAGATGCTCCTGGAAACCCTGGAGAAGGTGAAGCGGTTCGATCAAGCCGTCCTGGTTCATGTCCTGACCAAGAAGGGGAAAGGGTATCTCCCCGCCGAACAGAATCCATCCAAATTTCACGGCGTCGGCCCCTTTGACAGGAGTATGGGGAAGGCGGGAGCCAAGGGGAAGGGTGGGCCTACCTCCTACACGGCGCTGGCTGGTGACACCTTTAAAAAGCTGGCAGCCGACGACGAGCGGATCGTGGCGATCACGGCGGCAATGCCCGATGGCACCGGTCTCACCGGCTTTGCCAAGGAGTACCCTGACCGGTTTTTCGACGTGGGGATTGCGGAACAGCACGGGGTAACCTTTGCCGCCGGACTGGCTGCGGCAGGGATGAAGCCGGTCTTTGTCGTTTATTCAACGTTCCTGCAGCGGGCCTACGATCAGGTCTGCCACGATGTCTGCCTGCAGAAACTGCCGGTGCTTTTCGCCCTGGATCGGGCCGGGGTAGTGGGGAGCGACGGCCCTACACATCACGGACTCTTCGACTTCTCCTACCTGCGTCATCTTCCCAATATGACGGTGATGGCCCCCAAGGACGAAAACGAACTGCAACATATGATCACCACCGCCTTCAGCATGGACGGACCCGTGGCTGTCCGCTATCCCCGGGGTAACGGGTATGGCGTACCCCTGGATCAGACTCTGACAACACTTCCCGTGGGTAAGGGGGAGCTGCTTCGACAGGGAGAGGAGGGGGTCATCATCGCTGTGGGAAGCATGGTTCGACCTGCTCTGGACGCAGCCGAACTCCTGGCTGCCGAAGGGATCCAGGTCGGTGTGGTGAACGCTCGCTTCATCAAGCCTCTGGATAAGGAACTCATTCTAACCCAGGTCCGGGGGTGTCGCACTACCCTTACGGTGGAGGAAAATGCGCTCCAGGGAGGGTTCGGGTCGGCGATTCTGGAGCTGCTGGAAGAAGAGGGGGTGACCGGGGTCGCCATTCGCTGCCTCGGCTACCCGGACCAGTACATCGAACAGGGGGAGCAACCGGATCTTCGCGCTGCTCATGGACTTGATGCCGCGGGCATCGTCGCTTCCTTTCGTGCTCTTCTCGAAATAAAAGGGCGGTGCTGACCTTTTCGGCAGCAATGAAAGCGGAGATCCCATGAAGCTGTTTTCCCCCATCGTTTCCCTGCTCCTTGCCGGCGCAGCTATCGTTGGCTTCCTACCTTTATCCTTTGCGGAGGAGCAGGCGGCCTCAGTGCTTCCCGGTGACCCGCACAAGTCGTCGTCATCCCAGCCGACCCTGGAACAGTTCCGGAACTCCTACAACGCCAATCCCTACAACCCCGTCAGCAAAAAGAATCTTGAGACCGCCGTTCTGGTGCAGAGCATAGAACTCCTGAAACAGAAAAAATTCGAAGAGGCGTCGGTTCAGTTGGAGTATGCCGAGGAACTCTATCCCGATGATCCCCAGCCCCCCTTTCTTCGAGGAAATGCCGCCTACCAGCTCAAACAGTACGATCTGGCCCGGACCGAACTGGAAAAGTCCCGTAATCTCGGTGGCGAAACGGTGGATCTGCTCTATCTTCTGGGAAAGGTCTTCTATGATACCGAGGATGTATCCCGGGCGGTGGAGCTTTGGGAACTGGCTGTCCAGAAGGATCCGGAAAACAAGTCGCTTCAAGCGCTGTTGGTCAAGTCGAAGCGGGAACTGGCAGTGGATGCCGGTATGGGGAAGGGGCAGAGTTCCCGCTTCATCCTCTCCTTTGATGCGGGGATTAAATCCGATGTGGCGGACCGGGTCCTTGGTACTCTGGAGGATGCCTATAACCAGGTGGGGCGCGATTTCAGCGCCTATCCCGAGAGCCGGGTGCCGGTGATCCTTTATACGGGCAAGGATTACCGGGAGATAACCGGTTCTCCCGGCTGGTCCGGCGGTCAGTATGACGGCAAGATCCGGCTTCCCGTGGGGGGGATGACCGAGGTGACACCTCCGGTGAGGGGGGTCATTTTTCACGAATACACCCATGTGGTAGTCCGTGAGCTGACACGGGGGAACTGTCCGGTTTGGCTCAATGAAGGTCTGGCGGAGGTTGAGGGGAAGAAAGAGCTGGACTATCCGCTGACGGTTCTTAGTCAGGCCAGCAAAGATAGTACCATGCCCCCGCTGGCATCCCTGGCCGGCTCGTTTGCATCTCTGAAAGGTAAGAGCGTCGATCTGGCATACCAGCAGAGTTATTCCCTGGTCAGGTACATGGTTTCGGTTTATGGTTGGCACCGAATGAACGATCTCCTGATGGCGTTGGGTGAAGGCAACTCCTTTGACTCCGCCACCGAACAGGCATATCACACCGCGGGACGGACGTTTGGAGAGATCTTCACCGAGTGGCGTGATCGTATTTCGGCAGGTCAGGAACTGTAGAACCTCGAACCTCGAACCTTGAACCTTGAACCTCGAACCTTGAACCTCGAACCTCGAACCTTGAACCTTGACCTTGACCTTTGAACCGGTTTACACAGGAGAATTTGCATGAAGGTCCTGACCACATCCATTCCCGACCTCCTCATCATTGAACCAAAAGTTTTCGGCGACGATCGTGGATTTTTTTACGAGAGTTTCAACGAGAAGGTCTGGGAAGAGGTTACCGGGGTGACAAAAAAGTTTGTGCAGGACAATCATTCCAAGTCCGGGGCCAACGTACTTCGGGGGCTGCACTATCAGATATCTCGCCCCCAGGGGAAGCTGGTGCGGGTGGTGAACGGCGAGGTCTACGACGTGGCTGTTGATATCCGGACAGGTTCTCCCACCTTCGGTAAATGGGAAGGCTGCTACCTCTCGGCGGCTAACAAACGCCAGTTCTGGGTCCCCGAGGGGTTCGCCCACGGCTTTCTCGTCGTCTCGGATTCGGCGGAGTTCCTCTACAAGACCACCGACTATTATGCCCCGGAGTTCGAGCGTTGCATCGCCTGGAACGATCCGGATCTGGCCATAACGTGGCCTGTGGTGGGAGAGCCGATCCTCTCTCCCAAGGATCTGCAGGGGAAGCCGTTTAAGGATGTGCCGCGGGGGACTGAATAAAACTGTTGACACCGGACAGCAGATTTACTAAAAAGGATAAAAATGGTCCTAAAGGCAGTTTATGATGGAATTGACCCGCAAGGGTGAGTATGCAGTCAGGGGGATCATTCATCTTGCCCGCCAGCCGTATGGAAACGTAGCACTCCTCAGTGATATTGCCGAAGAGGCTGATATCCCTCAGACGTTCCTCGCCAAAATTTTTCAGCAATTCGCAAAACTCGGCTTTGTGAACTCCTACCGCGGCAGCGGGGGGGGCTTTTCTCTAGCCCGGCCTGCTTCGACCATAACCTTACGTCAGGTGGTTGAGGCGGTTGAGGGGCCCATCGCGCCGAATCGATGCATTCCCGAGGCCGATGCCTGCCAACGTTCCGCAACCTGTGCGGTGCATACGGTCTGGCGTCGGGTGCAGTTGCAGGCTCTGGAAATCCTGGATGGCGTGACTATCGAGGAGTTGGCGCGGGAAAGCAACATACAATGACGGATCACGCAGCAAGGAGGTTATCATGAGTGTCAAGGCAAGTTACTCCGATGACGCTACCAAGGGGTTTTTGACCTGGAGCATCATCTGGGGACTGGTGGCGGTCCTGGTGGGGGTTCTTATCTCCTTCCAGCTCGTCTTTCCGCAGCTCAACATTCCGCCGTATTTGTCCTACGGTCGGCTTCGTCCCATCCATACCAACGCCGCCATCTTCGGCTGGGGGATCGGGAGCTTCATGGCGATGTTTTACTACATCACCCAGCGACTGACCAAGTGTCCCATCTGGAGTCCCGGCCTTGCCCGGTTCCAACTCTGGCTGTTTAATCTGGTCATCATCCTCGCTGCGGTCTCTCTGGCCATGGGATATACCCAGTCCAAGGAGTATGCCGAACTTGAGTGGCCCATCGATATTCTGGTGGTGATCCTCTGGGTGATCTTCGCTCTGAACATCTTTATGACGATCATGAAGCGTAAAGAGGAGCAGATGTATGTCTCACTCTGGTACATCATCGCCACCCTGGTGGGGGTAGCCGTCCTCTACCTGGTGAACAGTGCCGCCATCCCGGTGTCGCTCTTCAAGTCCTATTCCGCCTATGCCGGTGCCAATGATGCAAATGTTCAGTGGTGGTACGGGCATAACGCCGTGGCCATGGTTCTCACCACCCCGCCGCTGGCCATCTTCTATTATCTTCTCCCCAAAATCACCGGTGTTCCCATCTACAGCCACCGGATGGGGATCATCGCCTTCTGGAGTCTCATCTTCATGTATCTCTGGACCGGCGCCCATCACCTCCTCTGGACGCCGGTCCCGGACTGGGTCCAGACTCTCGCCATGGGTTTCTCCATCCTGCTCATCGCCCCCTCCTGGGCCTCGGTCTTCAATGGCTACTTCTCCATGAACGGCCAGTGGCATCAGATGCGGGATAACTATCTGGTCAAATTTCTGGTCTTCGGCATTACCTTCTACGGTCTCCAGACCCTCCAGGGGCCGTCCCAGGCGATCAGGACCTTTTCTGCTTTCATCCACTACACCGACTGGGTTCCGGGTCATGTGCATATGGGGGCGCTGGGGTGGGTGTCGCTGGTTCTTTTCGCCGGGGTTTACTATCTGATTCCCCGAATCTATGAAACTGAGCTGTACAGTGTGAAGCTGGCCAACGCCCACTTCTGGCTGGCCGTGAGCGGTCAGCTCATCTACTCCATCAGTATGTGGATCGCCGGAATACAGCAGGCCACCATGCTTAACGCCACCAACGCCGACGGGAGTCTCCATTACACCTTCATGGAGAGTCTGGCGGAGATGTACCCCTACTGGCATATGCGGGCGGGAGGCGGGGTCATTTATCTGGTGAGCTTGCTCATCTTCATCTACAACATCCTGAAAACAGTCAACAGCGGCAGCTCCGGCAGCCAGACAGTCCGCGCCACCGGCGCGGTTTGAGGGGGGCGACGCCATGCTTGATCTTCTGGAGAAAAAACCGGTTATTCTGCTGCTGTTGTCGGCCCTGGTCATCATGATCGGCACCGCCGTGACCATGATTGCCCCTTTCACCTGGATTAACGACCCGTCGCTGAAGATAGCCGGGGTCAAGCCGTATACCCCGCTTCAGCTGGAAGGACGCGACATCTACGTCCGTGAAGGATGCAACAACTGCCACACCCAGACAGTGCGTCCCCTGGTGGCTGATGTGGCTCGTTACGCTCCCGGTTCCACGGACGGCTACTCCAAGGTGGGGGAGTTTGTCTACGATCAGCCGCACCTCTGGGGCTCCCGCAGGACCGGTCCCGACCTGGCCCGTATCGGCGGCAAGTATCCCGACGCCTGGCACTACAAACATATGGCGGATCCCCAGAGCATGGTACCCAAGTCCAACATGCCCGGCTACGCCTTCATGAGACAACCGTTGGATAGCTCGCTGACCGAGAGAAAGATGAAGGCCCTCGGTTTCCCCTACACCCCGGCAGAGTTGGAAGCGGTGAAGGGGAAGACGGAGATGGATGCCCTGGTCGCCTATCTGCAGAAGCTGGGAAATGACATTCCCTGGCGAAAGGCCGCGGCCGCCGCGCCGCTGGTGGGTGAGCTGAAGAATCCCTACACGGATAACGCCTCAGCCCTGAACGAAGGGAAGTTGCTGGTGTCGCAGAACTGTGCCCAGTGCCATGGTGAGGAGCTCAAGGGGGGGATTGGTCCGGCGCTGACCTCTCTGGCCCGGCCCGAAGGAGAAATTTTCTCCACGATTTTCAAGGGCAGAGGTGGCATGCCGGCCTTCGGTGACACCCTCGGCAGGGAAAAGGTCTGGAAGATTGTGACGTACCTCGGATCTCGCACGGGGAAGAAGTGACATGGTGGCGGCTTCGGTCTACTATCTTGGCACTACCATCCTGCTCTTTCTTCTCTTCGCCCTGATTGTTGTCAGGACCTACGGCAGAAAGCGGAAAGAGCGGATGGAGGAACCCAAATACCGGATGCTGGATGATGACGACCTGAATGGGAGGAAGTAATGGCTGATCACGATTTTGATGGAATCAAATACCGCGACGACGGTAACCGCTCCCCGCTCATATTCCGTATCCTGTACGGCTGTCTCGCCCTTTGGGGAGTACTCTTCATGGGATACTATCTACTCAGTGGCTGGAGTTCGGAGAAGGAATTCGCCGAAAAACAGAAGGTTGCAACGGCCGGAGCGGCGGCATTCGAGTCCAAGGAGCAGAATTCTCCTTCCAAGGGTGGGGAGGGTAAGAACGATCCGGCTGCGTATCTCGCCTCGGGTAAAAAGATTTTTTCAGAAAGGTGCGTGGCCTGTCATGGGGCTGATGCCAGGGGGGGGATAGGTCCGGATCTGACCAAGGCAGAGCTCAAATACGGCCGTAGCGAGGCCGCCATTCTGGAGAGCGTCTCTAGTGGCCGTCCCGGCGGCATGCCGGGCTTCGGCAAGGAACTCGGCCATGAGCAGTTGGAAGGGGTCGTTACGTATCTCCTTTCCCTGAAGTAGCGTGCAACAGTCGCGTCTTGCCCCCAAACGAGAAGCCGTTCAATGGTTTTCCACCGCCACCCTCCTCCTCACACCCTTCGTGAGGGTGGGGGGTGAGTCACTCCTTCGCCTTGATGCCTCGACCCGAACGCTCTATTTTTTCGGCGCGGCCGTCAGGATCGAAGAATTTTACCTCGTCCTTCTCATATCTCTCCTCTTTGTCTTTGTCTTCCTCTTCGTCACCATGCTCTTCGGACGGGTCTGGTGCGGTTGGTTCTGTCCCCAGTCCACACTTACCGACTTTTTGGAAGCGATGGAGCGCCGGATCAAGAAGGGAGTGAAAAACAGGGTTGTCGCCAGGGTGGCGCGTCACCTGGCGGCGGCGGCCCTGGCGTTTCTTGTCGCCTCCAACCTGATCTGGTATTTCATTCCGCCGGCCGAATATCTGCAACGTCTTCTTGCGTTGAACCTGGGTGCGGTCGCCGGCATTACCCTGGTGATGGTGACCACCATTGTCTGGGTTGATCTTACCTACATCCGGCGGTACTTCTGCAGTGCGATCTGCCCCTATGGCCGGATACAGCTCATGGCCATGGATGCCAACACCCTGACCCTGGAGTTCGACCCCGACGAGGCCTGCCGCTGTATCGGCTGCAACTCCTGCGTCCGGGTCTGCCCCACCGGCGTCGATATCCGTAACGGTTTCCAGGTGGAGTGCATCAACTGCGGTCGCTGCCTCGACGCCTGTCGGGGTGTGCTCAACCGCCTGTACCAGCCGGGGATCATGCACTACACCTTCGGTCGACGCGCCGCGGGAGGGGGGAGACCTGTCAATCCCCGCTCCCTGCTCCTGGCCGCGGTGATCGTTGTCCTTTCCGGAATGCTCGCTTACGCCACAATCCACCGGTCCGTCGCTACCATCAAGGTGAGCCGGGGGGGGGACGGCGGGGTGAGGCGACTTCCCGACGGCGGGGTGGTGAATTTCTATACCGCCTATCTGGAAAACCGCTCCCGCGTTCCGGCTCTCTACGGGATTCGCGTGGCAGGAGTGGCAGGGGAGAAGGTCGAGCTCCTGGGACCGACGGAGAAGATCAAGGTGGAAGCCAATGAAAACCGCAGAGTCGATTTCATGGTCAGGGTGACGCCGGCGCCATCCTCCCCGGAGAAACTGAAACTGAGACTTCTTCGGAATGAGACGCCGGTGGCCGAGGCGGAGATGACGCTCCTGGTGAACTGACTATGACCAAACGTGTACAACAGGGCGGCAAACCCTGGCTCTATGGCCTGTTGATCCTGTTTGCGTTATTTCTGGTCGCCACGGCCTGGTCTCTCCTCAAGGCCGGGAGGGAGGTGAGTCGGGTGGTGGACCGGGATTACTATAATCACGGTCTCCTGTACGCGCCGGTTGACGCTTCCTCGGCGGCAGCCCGCCTGGGGTGGCGTTCCCAGCCCCTGTATCGCGATGGCCGGCTGGAGTTGAAGATCACCGACAGGAACGGCTCGCCGGTTACCGGCGGGGTCCTCACCGTCATTCTGGAGGGGAAGGGCGCCCCTTCAGGAACCCTAACCTGCGGAATAGCGTCGCCAGGGGTATACTGTGTCCCCCTTGTTCCCGTATCCGGCTCCGTCCTCAAGGCCGGCTGGCTGTTCCGGAGGGGAAGCGACAGCATGAGCGGCAGGATGACGGTGATGCCGTGATTGCGCCTTCCCGGCGCTGTCTCCACTGTGAGGTGGAGATTCTTCCCCATGAGGTCGTGGTGGATAGCTCCGGCGAGGTGGAACGGTTCTTCTGCTGCAAGGGGTGTCTTGGGGCCTACCACCTGATCACCGGCGCCGGCCTGGACGATTTTTACCTGCGACGGGAGTGGCGCGACAAGGGAATGGGGAGCGGGTCGTACCGCGACGAGTTCGGAGAGGAGTATCTCGCCCGCTTCGTTCATCCCGCCGGGGAGGATTCCAGCATGGATATCCTCATCGACGGGATTCGTTGCGCCTCCTGCGTATGGCTCAATGAAAAAATTATCGGCGAGATTCCCGGAGTCCGGGAGGTCCGGGTCAACTACGCCACCGGCCGGGCCCGGGTGCTCTTCGATCCTTCCCGAACAACCCCCGCCGCGCTGTTCCACCGGATCTCCTCCACAGGTTACCGGCCTCGACCCTACTCTTCCTCCACTGCCGACACCGCCTATCGCCAGGAGAAAAAGGATCTTCTCCTCCGCTTCGGCACGGCGCTCTTCCTCTCCATGCAGCTCATGGCCTCCTCCTTTGCCCTCTACGCCGGCTTAGTGCAGGGGATGGG
>CAIUUR010000289.1 GCA_903902345.1 uncultured Geobacteraceae bacterium
CCCTGCAAGCACCACCCCCGACGTCGGGCTTCACCGTGGACATCTCGCGCCGGGAACAATCCCGGAGTTTTTACAATGCCCTCTATCCCGCCTCCGAAGGGGTCCCCCCGGGATGGAATGGCGACCTGGCCACCTGCACTGCGGGAACGACCTCCGACAGTTTCAAGGCGGCGATTACCCTCCGGATCAACTATTTTCGGGCCATGGCCGGGGTTCCCGCTACCATCACCTTTTCCGACCTCTACAGCGTCAAGAGCCAGCAGGCTGCCTTGATGATGAGTCGCAACAACGCTCTGAACCACAAGCCGCCCACCACATGGTTTTGCTACAGCGCCGCCGGGTATGAAGCCGCGGGGAAATCCAATCTGGCGCTGGGCGCCGGCGGCGCGGAGGCCATTGCCGGATCCATGATGGATTATGGCGCCGGCAACAGCGCCGCAGGGCATCGCCGCTGGCTCCTCTATCCCCAGACGCTGTTCATGGGGAGCGGCGACATCCCCGCCACCACCGGGTATCCGGCCGCCAGCTCCCTCTGGGTGACGGACGACAACTACGGTGCTGCGCGTCCGACGACCCGGGAGGAATTTGTGGCCTGGCCGCCTCCCGGTTTTGTCCCCTATGACACGGTCTTCCCCCGCTGGTCTTTCGCCTATCCCGGCGCCGACTTCAGCGGGTCCGGCGTCGCCATGACCCGAAACGGAATATCTCTACCGGTCCGCCTGGAACCGATCGCCGCCAACGTGGGGGAGAACACCCTCGTCTGGGTTCCTGACAGCCTGGTTACCACTACTGCCGCCACTTTTCCCCGTCCGACTGCCGATACTCCCTATACGGTTACCGTCAGTAACGTCAAAATCGGGGGGATTTCCCGCAGCTTCACCTACAGCGTGACCCTCTTCGATCCCCAGATCCCCGGCGCCGACGAGGTGAGCGCGGTCATAGCCGGACCGGCAGCTCCCCCCGTCGCTCTTGCCTCCTCCTATACCGTAACAGCTGTTCCCACTGCGGAGAGTTACCAATGGCGCTCTGCCGGGATCTCTCCCTTTACCGGCGCCTACAACGCGGAAAACGGCATGGTGGGGATCACCACGTTGCTCTCTTCCGGGTATTCCCCCATAGCCGGCGGCGTCAGCGCCTCGGGATCGGCCTCCTACCACCTGGCGAGCCCGGGGAGCGCCACGGTCAATCCCACCGATCAGGTTCTGACCCTGGATCGGACCTTTTTGGCGGGACCGTCCAGCAAACTCAGGTTTCAGAGTCGGCTGGGGTGGGCCTCGGCAAATCAGAAAGGGGTCGTGGAACTCTCCGCCGATGGTGGCTCCACTTGGCAGCAGCTCTTCAGTCAGGCGGGAAGCGGCGGCGCCGGTGAGACCGGCTTCACCCTCCGGACGCTGGATCTTTCCGCCTACGCGGAGCGGATTATCACCCTTCGTTTTGCCTATCGACTGACCAGTGGTTCCTACTACCCGCAGACCGATCCCGGAGCGGGGTGGTGCCTGGACGACATCGCCCCGGATTTGCTCTGGGAGGTGACGGGTGACACCCTCTCTCCCGTCACAGCAACTCCCTCCTTCGATTTCACCCCGCCGACTGTGGGGAACTACGCTCTTCTGGCCCGTCCCCTGCTGTATGGCGCGTACCCTCTGGAATGGGGGGCGGTGTTTCGGATTTCAGCGTTAGAACCGTCTCAGCTGTCGCTCTCCCTCACGGGCAGCGGTGGCGGAACGGTGACCAGCGATCCCCCCGGCATCTCCTGTCCCCATGGAGATTGTGTCAAAAAGTTTCCCACCGGTTCGCCGGTTCTTCTCCTGGCGACATCCGACTCCGATTCCCTTTTTGGCGGTTGGACCGGGGGAGGATGCAGCGGAGGCGAAAGGTGCTCCGTCCCCCTGTCTTCGGCAACGGCGGTGATCTCCCGGTTCGACTACGTTCAGCCGCTCCGCGTCCCCCTGGCCACATCCGTGGAATTTTCTTCACTCCCCCTGGCCTACGGCGCCGTTCCCGACGGCGGTTCCATTCTGGCCCGGACCTTTACCTTTCCGGGAAACCTGCTCCTGGACAAGGACAAGCTACTCTTTCTCCGGGGTGGATACGACACGAGTTTTGCCCATGCTTCCGGGATCTCCGTGCTGAACGGACAGCTGACGCTCTCCCGTGGTTCCCTGGTGGCGTCGGGGATCATCATCAGGTAAGTGGTCGGGTGAAAGAATTTTCTTGACTTCCTGACCGATGAGCGTTATCTAAGATGGTTTATGACAGACCGGGTTTACTGCATGAAGCTGAACGTAACGTCCGCCATCAAGTTCTCTCTCTCCCTGGTGGCGGCGATGATGGTCTATGGCACCGATTACGACAACGATGTCAGATTTGTCATTCCCTGTTCGATAGTGTCACTCCTGTTGATGGTCGCAGGGCTCTATTATTCCGATTTCGGCCTATCCTGCGGAAATTATATAATAAGCAAAAGAAGTTATTATAAAAAAAAGAAGAAAAAACCTGTTGCGGTCCAATCTTCTCCGGGGTGCTTCAGTACCAACGCGGAGCTGTCACAGCTTCCTTCCGAATATATAGTGATCTGCAACTACCACAAGCAGACGTTGAAAATGGACAACCTCGTTATCGGTCCAAGCGGAATTTACGTCATAGATTCCAATAACATACATGGCGCCATCGACAAGGTCCTGAGTGTCCTGATGCTCAACGAAAATCTCTCCATGGATGGCTGCGTACAAAGTCTCAAGGAGAAGGCGATGGTTGTGAGAGGACTCGTAACAGCGCATACTCCTCTGGTAAAGGCGCTGAAGCCCGTCCTCTGCTTCACTGACGCCCGTGTCAACCTGATGGCCAACGAGCAGGCCGATGGCGTGCTGGTGGTCTCCCTGAAAAATCTCCCGGCAAACATTGTCAAGGCTCCGCTCCTCCTGGAACCCTCCGATATCAGAACCGCTTCCGCCCTGATCATGAACGGCGCCGAGTACGCCAGTTGCCGTACCGGCGAGCAGGCGTCCGGGTAACGGTCGTAACGATTTCCACACAATCACCCCACGTTCTCAACCCATCTGCAATGTACTCCTGCTAAACAGTAGGGCATATGCCCACGCTCCGCGCCGATCTTCATCTCCATTCACGCTACTCCAACAAACCGACCTACTGGGCGCTGCGCAAGTTCAACTGTCCGGAGAGTTATACGACTCCGCGAAGGCTCTATGACATCGCCCGGAGCCGGGGGATGGACTTCGTCACCATCACGGATCACAACTCCATCGACGGCGCCCTGGAAATAGCCCACCTGCCCCGCACCTTCATCAGTTCCGAGATCACCGCCCACTTTCCGGAGAACGGCTGCAAGGTGCATCTGGTGGTGCTGGATATCTCCCCGGCCGGATTCCGGGAAATCATGGAACTCCGGCACAATATCCATGACCTGGTGGCCTACCTCCGCCGGGAGGATTTGCCCCATTTCCTGGCCCACCCGCTTTATGCCCAGAACGACAAGCTCACCGTGGAGATCATGGAGAAGTGCCTTCTCCTCTTCACCACCTTCGAGGTGAAAAACGGCTGTCGCTCCCGGCGTTTCAACGCCGTTACCAAACGGCTCATCACGTCCCTGGACGAGGATACCATCCGGCGGTTGGCAGACAAACACTCCCTTGCTCCCTACGGCGTGACCCCATGGCGGAAGGGGGTGGTTGGCGGGTCCGATGATCATGGGGGGCTCTTCATCGCCAGGGCTCACACCACGGTGCATCAGGCCGATTCCCTGAAAGAGTTTCTTCAGGCGGTCAAATCCGGCAGTTCCTGGGCTGATGGTGAGGACGGCGGGCCGCTGACCATGGCCCACAGCATATACGGCATCGCTAACAGCTTCTACAAGGAGCGTTTCGGAGGGCTTCGCCACACCGCCACCCCCTTCGTCAGCGCCCTCCTTAACCGTTTCTTTGATCTGGGGAGTGAGCGAGATTCTTTCGTCGATAAACTCCGCCTTTTCATCCGGAAGAATCTCCCGGAATCCGGACCCGGGCGGGAGGCCGGCTTCCAGGAGGTGTTGGAGTCGGAGGCGCGCCGTCTCCTCAACGATGGGGCATTCACCGCATCTCTGGGGGAAATGGAGCAGAACCGGAAGATCTTCGCCGTGACCAGTCGTCTGGCCAACCGGATTATGTACCTTTACAGCAAGCGACTCCTGGAACTTCCGCCGGCCGCCGGATTCTTCGACTACTTGAATGCCGTCGGCGCCATCGGGTTGACTCATCTGCTGGTTTCACCCTACTACCTTGCCTTTCACCACCAGCACCGGAGCAAGGAGCTTATTCGGGAACTGGCGACGCAGTTTCCCGGGGCGAACCTCAACGGGACCAGGGAAAAGATCGCCCTCTTCACGGATACTCTTGACGACATCAATGGGGTGGCAATCACCATCCTGAGACTCATCGGGATTGCCCGGGATCGGGGGGTGGCAATGACGGTCATCACGTCGGGAAGCGAACCCCCTCCTGAGCGTGAAGGGGTCACCTTTTTCCCCGCCGTGGGTGACTTTACCCTTCCGGAGTACCCGGAGCTCAAACTCAATTTTCCTCCCATCCTGGATGTGATGGATTTCATGGAACGTGGCGGGTATACTCATATTCATGTCAGCACGCCGGGGAGTGTCGGGCTTCTGGGCCTTCTCGTCGCAAGGATCATGGATCTGCCGGTGGCCGGGACCTATCATACCGATATCCCTCTCTATGTGAGAAGTTTGACTGATGACGAATTTCTGGAGCAGGCGGCCTGGAACTATATGGTCTGGTTCTACAGTCAGATGAACGAGGTCATGGTCCCCTCCGCCGGAACCCGGGATCAGCTCCTCTCCCATGGCTTCCCCGCCGCCAAGCTGAAGCCGCTCCCCCGCTGGGTGGATACCGGGGAGTTTACCCCGGAGCTGAGGTCGCCGGGGTTTTGGGAAGGAAAGGGATTAACCGGCGGGATCAAGCTCCTCTATGTGGGGCGGATTTCTCGGGAAAAATCCCTGGATCTACTGGCCGGGGCGTTTCGGGATCTGGTGGATGCCGGCGCCGATCTTTCTCTCGCCATTGTCGGTGATGGTCCCTACCGAAAGGAGTTGGCCGCAGAACTGGCCGGATATCCGGCGCTACTCACCGGATACCTGCACGGGGTAGAACTCCACCGTGCCTATGCCTCGGCGGAGCTGTTCGTCTTTCCCAGCGGCACCGACACCTTCGGTAATGTGGTGCTGGAGGCTCAGGCATCCGGACTCCCGGTGGTCGTATCCGACCGGGGCGGTCCCCGGGAGTTGATGGTGAAGGGGGAAACGGGGGAACACTTCCCCTGCGGGAGCCGTTCCAGCCTGGTGGAGGTGGTGAGGCGTCTCACGCAGGATACCGTCAGCCTGGCTCTCATGGGGAGGAGAGCCCGTGCCTTCGCGCTCCGGAGTGCTCCCGATCCGGCCACCACCTACGCCGCCATCCTTCGTCCGGGAACGGGTCATGCTCAGAGTGAGAGCGGACCGGCTTCCTGTGAGGGTGGGGAGGAAGGAGGAGATGTGACGTGGGGATGAAACCGGTCAAGCTCTGGCTCCTCTGCCTGTTTTGCGTGTGGGCGTCGCCTGCCGTCGCCTTCCCGCCGGCCCCCGGCGAATCCCGGCTGGCAGTCTATACCCACGGTTTCAAGGTGGGAGAGATCACCTCCAGCTATTCACGCCGGGATGAAGGGGGGCGTGAGTTGCTCCTCTATACCAGTCACACCCG
>CAIUUR010000290.1 GCA_903902345.1 uncultured Geobacteraceae bacterium
CTCATCCAACGCCTCATGGATGGCGGACGCCACCACAAGGCGGGTGAACCATTTGTTATCCGCCGGCGCCACGTACCACGGAGCGTGTTTTGTCGCCGTGTGGCGGATCATCTCCTCGTAGGCCACCATATAATCGTCCCAAAAACTCCGCTCCGCAGCATCGGCCATGGAGAACTTCCAGTTCTTATCCGGATTCTCCAACCGCTCCAGAAAACGTTTCTTCTGCTCTCCTTTGGAGAGGTACAGGAAAAATTTGAGGATGGTTATGCCGTTACGCGTCGCATACCGTTCGAAGGCATTGATATCTTCGAACCGCTCTTTCCAGATGGATTTGGTCATCACCTCCGCCGGAAGTCGCTGTTTCCGGAGAAACTCCGTGTGGACCCTGACGGCGAGAACCTCTTCGTAGTACGAGCGATTGAAGATACCGATCCTTCCCCGTTCCGGGAGGCATTTGGAAGTTCGCCAGAGAAAGTCGTGGTTCAGCTCCTCGGTGGACGGGGACTTGAAGGAGTAGACCTGACATCCCTGGGGATTAATGCCGGACATGACATGTTTTATCGCTCCGTCCTTGCCGGCGGCGTCCATGGCCTGAAAGATGAGGAGCACTCCCTGGCGGTTCTGTGCATACAGCTTGTCCTGCATCTTGCTCAACTGGACGATCCCCTCCTGGAGCGCCTTTTGGGCATCCTTCTTGGAAGAGAGGCCGTTGGTGTCAGCGGGATCGAAATCTTTCAGCCGGAACGCACTTCCGTCGTTTATGCGGTAGGCCGCCGCCAGATTCCTGACTTTTATACGACTGGATGGGGCCATGGCGTAGCTCTCCTTATTCCCGTGGATTGGTGTCAAATTTCGGCTCATCCGTTTATCGCACATGACTTCCCGGCGCTGTTCCCGGCAGGCCGGAGCATGGGCGGAAAGTACTCCCGATCGGTTTTTCCGTCAAGGGAAATTCATACTTATACCGGATATCGTTCGGATAATGGTGTGTGGGGATACCACTAATTTTCCGAGGGCGAAATTCTCTTGCCTCCCCCGACTCTCCGGGTATACTAGGCGGAACCGTTTGTCACTGGAGGCACCATGACCTGGTTCATCAACCTCGGCATCACTACCAAGTTCACCATCATCCTCACCTTCTGTATGGTCGGGCTCTTCATCTTCGGTGCGCTCTATGGGTATCAGCGCCAGCAGAAGCTGATCATCATGGGGGAGGTGGATAACGCCCGGATCATCGCCCGCCAGATTATCGAGGCCCGTGAGTATATGTCCCTGGTCCTCACCGATGAAGCGTCCCACAATTACAACCTGATCCCCCAGGTCGTAGCCACCCGGATCGCACAGCGGATCACCAGGAGCAGTTCTTACTATGTCCGGCAGGTCTCCCTTCGTTTTCGAAACCCCGCCAACCGTCCTGATCCCTACGAGGAGCGGGAGTTGAAAGGGTTCGCCGACGGCGCCACGAGGGAGACGTTTCAGATCATCCGTGGACCCAAGGGGGAAAGTCTTCGCTACCTGCTCCCCATGATGGCCGAGAAATCATGTCTGGAGTGCCACGGTCGCTACGAGTCGGCGCCACTCTTTGTACAACAACTGTTTCCCAAGGGACACCCTTCCTACAACTATCGTCCCGGGGAGATTATCGGCGCCGTTTCGGTGACGATTCCTCTGGCCGAACTCTACCGCGCCATGACCCTGAACCTCAGGCATGACCTCATCATCCGGGGGGGGATGTTCCTCCTGGTACTCCTTGTCATGGGGTACATCATCCATCAGGCGGTCATTAACCCGATTTCACTTGTGGCGCGCAGCATCACCCGGGTCGCCCGGACCGGAAACTTCAGCGACCGGATTCCCCAGCGGGGTCATGACGAGGTCGGACAGCTGATAGCTGCTTTCAACGAGATGATGGCCGAACTGGAGCGGAAGACTGAGCAGAGTCGTGAGTCGGAGGAGCGGTACCGCAACTTCATCCGGATGGCGCGGTCGGCGGTGATGACCTTCATGGAAGACGGCAAGATCGTCATCTCCAACGAAAAGGCGGAGCGGTTGGTGGGAAAATCACGTCAGGAGATTATTGGCGAGGATTTTTACCATTTCATCGAGAACGGCGCCAGGCTCAAAGGGACGATAGGGAGCCGTCTTGCTGCGGGGGAGGAGGGGATGATAGTGGAAACCCGGGAGTACCGGATTCTCAGCGCTTCCGGCGGTTGGCGCCCCTTTGAAATAGCACTTTCCGCGTCCAGAACCGAAGGGAAGACCCTGATAACCGCCATATTGCGGGATATTTCCGATCAGGGATCACGGCGGATATGAGGTAGAACCAAAAACAGCTGTTTATCACGCGGAGACGCGGAGAACGCGGAGAAAATCAAGACATAGGGACAGAGGAGAGCTGCAACAATCAGGTGAATGTTTCCTCTGTAATTGCCTTGTTTTGCTTGCTTTCTCCGCGTCTCCGCGTGCTAACGCCTTTAAAAAAATCGTCGTTGCGCCGGAGTCGGCTATGCTTCTTCTTCCTCGGTGAAGGCGATCTCGCGATAGACCCGCTCTTCTTCAAAGCGACGGGTCTGTGCCTGCAGCTTTTCGATGTCCGCCTTGCATCGTACACAGTAGCGGGCAAAGGGGAGGACCTTCAGTCGGCCAAGGGGGATATCCTCCTCGCACTCCTCACAGACGCCATACTCGCCATCGTCAAGCCGGTCCAGTGCTTCATCGATATTCCGGAGTTTTTCCCGTTCCCGATCACCCAACAGCAGGTCAAGTTCCCGGTCCCGTTCGCTGGATGCCTGATCATAGATGTCGCCACTGGGCTCCACATCAGGAATATCCGTACCGGTGCGAAGCGATTTCTGGATTTCGGCAAGGGTTGCCTCCTTCATATTCAGGAGTATTCCCCGCATCTCTTCGGTTTTTTCTACCATCAGAATCTCCATGACATCAGGATTGAACGCGTCAAAAAAGTTCCGGAATAATAAACCACATACCGGTATTGTCAAGTTAAATCAAACAATTTCCCCGATAACATCATAGTCGGATGAATCGGTGATCCGGACCGGGACTATCTCCCCCACATTGGCGGTTCCTGCGGTGATATAGACCAGACCGTCAATGTCCGGCGCCTGGCGGGATGAACGCCCCTTCAGCAGGAGGTCAGTCTCGTCGCTGTACCCCTCCACCAGCACCTGCTCCACCGTCCCGATGAGTCGTCGGTTCTGTTTGAAGGAGACGCGTGCTTGAACCTTCATCAGTTTCTTGTACCGCAGCCGCTTGACCCTTTCAGTGATCTGATCCTCCATCTCCGCTGCCGGAGTCCCTTCCTCCCGGGAGTAACAGAAGACCCCCAGTCGATCGAAACGGACCTCCTCCACGAACTGGACCAGTCGCTGGAAATCGTCATCGGTCTCGCCGGGGAAGCCGACGATGAGTGAGGTGCGGATGGCCAGGTCGGGAACGGCGCTGCGAAGGCGTCCGATGAGACGCCGGACCTCTATCTCTCCTCCCCGCCGTCCCATCCTCTTCAGGATCGGGTCGCTGATATGCTGGAGCGGGATATCGATATATTTGCAGATTTTTTCTTCATCCCGGATCATCTGGATCAGATCATCGGTGATTCCGTCGGGGTAGGCGTAGAGAAGTCTCAGCCATTGGAGATCTTTTATTTTCACCAGTTCGGCCAGGAGTGTCTCCAGGGTGTTCCCCTCGTCCAGATCCTTGCCGTAGGCGGTGATATCTTGGGCGATAAGGTTGATCTCCTTGACCCCGCCCGCCACAAGTTCCCGTGCCTCCTTCAGCACCTGTTGAAAGGGGCGGGAGCGGAGAGCCCCCCGGAGGGAGGGGATGACGCAGTAGGAGCAGCAGTTGGAGCAGCCTTCCGCAATCTTCAGGTACGCTGTGTAGGAGGGGGAGGAGTTCAACCGGGGGAGATCCGGGTCGAAGACGAAGTTGGGATCCCCCACGTAGCGGAGCTGTCCCGGGGTAGTTCGCTTTTCCGCCAGGATCTCGGCGATGCGGGGGTACTCTCCCGTGCCGATGAAGATGTCCACCTCGGGAAGTTCAGCCCCCAGTTCCTCCTGATACCGCTGGGGGAGGCAACCGGTCACAACCAGGAGGGTGCAGCGGGCATCGTGTTTCCGCTCCGCCAGATCCAGGATGGTGTCGATACTCTCCTGCTTAGCGTCATTGATGAACGAGCAGGTGTTGACGATGATGATGTCCGCCTCTTTCTCATCCGTGGTGATCTCGTACTCTTCGGAGGGGAGGCAACCGAGCATCACCTCGGCATCCACCAGGTTCTTCGGGCAGCCCAGGCTGACCATGCTTACTTTCTGCTTCACGCTCACAAAAACCCCTTATGACCTGAAGTTGATGAACTGCATTTCAACTCCGAGATCTTTACCCTTGAGGAGCTGAATAGCCTCCTGGAGGTCGTCGATATTTTTCCCCGTCACCCGTACCTGATCGTCCTGGATCTGGGCCTGGACCTTGAGCTTGGTCTCCTTGATGACGGCAATGATCTCTTTCGCTTTTTCCTTGGAGATCCCCTGCTGAATGGTGATCAGCTGGCGTACCATGGAACCGGAGGCCGGCTCCACCTTGCCGTACTCCAGGGACTTAAGGGAGAGTCCCCTCTTGAGGAACTTGGACTGGAGAATGTCTACGATGGCCTTGAGCCGGAAATCGTCTTCGGTGAGGATCTTGATCCCCTCCTTCTCCTGAGTCACCTCGCTTTTTGACCCCTTGAAGTCATACCGCTGAATGATCTCCTTGATCGTCTGGTTTACCGCGTTGTCCACTTCCTGCATCTCGATCTTTGATACGATGTCGAATGACGGCATGCTTCCTCCGGAACTACTGCTTTATGACTTCCACCCCTGCAGGGACCTTGAAGGTGAAGCGTGACGGGGAGATCCCCTTGTTACTCCGGATATCGCTGAATTCCATGGTGGTCCGGTTCCCTCCGGCATCAATGACCGTGGAACCGACCACCGGGAAAGGTACGACAGGATTTCCGGTTTGCTGAAACTGTTCCACTCCGTTCCCGGAGATCGTCAGGAGGAGCTTCGCCAGCACCGCGCTGGGTTTTTTCGGGATCAGTTCCAGCAGGTAGTCCCCTTGTTTGTCCTGCCGTTCCTTGGCGAAGGTAACGGTGAAGTCACGCGACAGCTCTCCCAGACCGGTGAGATAGGAGATGGCGATGCCGTTTCCGCCGGCGAAGAGGGCCTTGGTATCCATCTGCATCACCTGTTTGTTGTCCGGGACGTGTAGCCAGACCGTCTTGCCGTTGCAGACAATCTCCTGCTTTTGCGGCTTCGTGTAGGTGAAGCGGAACATGGCGGAGCCGCCGGGCACTTTCCTGAGGGAGAACTCCCCCGCTCCCTTTTGTACCCGGTCGATGCCGGCAATGACGCTACGCTGGGCGAAGGTTGCATGAACATCCGTCAGAGTCCGGTATCCCTGCTCCAGTGCCGAGACGACCGTTTTCAATTCCGCAGCCACCGCCGCCACTGGAAGGAGCAGAAGGGAGGGGAGGAACAACAGCGTCATGATGGCGACTGACACGCACCATCGAGCTGAAGCAAGCACTGCCCTTTTCATGGTGGGTACTCCTCTTGAATTCTTGCAGATGACGATCGTTAAGTGTGCCACACTCCGCCCGTCAGTGCAACCGTTTCGTGCCAAGGTCGCCAGGAAAATGTTTTCCTTCACCTCACCTCAACCTGTTTCACACCGCCAGAGCTGGCTCCGTCAGCGCCCCCAGCTGCTCCCGCAGGTGGAGGATCTGCTCCCCCCAGTACTGCATCGTATTGAACCAGGGAAAGGTCCGGGGGAACAGGGGGTCTTCCCAGCGGCGGGCCAGCCAGGCGCTGTAGTGAAGCATTCGGAGGGTGCGCAGCGACTCGATCAGTCGAAGCTCCCGCGGGTGAAAGTCGCAGAACTCGCTGTACCCCTTGAGGAGTACCTCCAGTTGGGCCAGCTGACGGGGGCGTTCCCCGGAGAGCATCATCCAGAGATCCTGCACCGCCGGGGCGGTGCGAGCGTCGTCGAAATCGACGAAGTGGGGGGCGCCGTCCCGCCAGAGGATGTTCCCCGCATGGCAGTCGCCGTGGGTCCGAATGTATCTCACCGGTCCGGAGTCGGCCAAAATTTCCCCGATGCTCTCCAGCAGTTTATCGGTCACCGCCGTATAGCTGGGGCGGTACTCCGGTGGGATGAACTTCTCGGTTATGAGGAGGACGCTGGCGACACCGAAACTTTGCAGGTCGAGGGTCGGCCGCTCCCGGAACTCCCGCACCGCACCGATCTGGTGAATACGACCGAGCATCCGTCCCAGGATCAGCAGGTTGTCCAGGTTGTCGAATTCGGGGGCGTGCCCCCCCTGCCGCGGGTAGAGGGCGAAGCGAAATCCCCCGTAGCGGAGCAGACTCTCGCCGGTGTCATCCACCAGCGGCGCCACCACGGAGAGCTCGTGTTCCACCAGTTCCCGGCAGAAAGCGTGTTCTTCCTGGATCTGCCCGTCACTCCACCGTCCGGGACGGTAGAACTTGGCGATGAGCGGCAGGCCATCCTCGACTCCCACCTGATAAACCCGGTTCTCATAGCTGTTGAGGGCGAAGGTGCGGCAATCGCAGCGGTACCCACGGCTTTCCACAGCGTCCATGATGAAGCTGGGGGTAAGGGTCTGGAAGGGGTGGGCAGTCTCAGTTTCAGTCATCGTCACGTCCTCAATGGAAAAAAGCACTTTACCACAAAGTCACAAAGAACACGACAATTGTCCACTGAAAAAGCGGATAACAGCTGAACCTTGAAAAAGCATTTGCATGCGGATACGCGGAGAAAACCAAACAAAACAAGATAATTGCAAAGGCTTCACTTTTGCCTGATTGGTTTGGACTTCGTCTGTCCCAACGTCATGATTTTCTCCGCGAGATGAACTGACGTTTTTGGCTGAAACGAATAACAGCTAAAAACTGCGGTAAGTATATCGAAAAGGTGTAGCCTGGTTGGTTGTGTTGTGACAAATTCCGTTATTATCATGTTCTTTTCAGCTTTTTTCAGTGTCCCGATTGATTCTTGCCTCAGTGGCAAAGAACGGGGCGTGATTGGAGGTGAAGAGGGGGGGATCGTTGCGCAGGATCGCCGCTACGGCAGGTTCTTTCTTGAATTCGTGCTCCAGAAACCGGCGTACCTCCTTCCGATCCCACCCTTGGGGGTGGCGAAAACCGGTATACAGGGAAAGGTCCCCGGCGTAGAACGGTTCCGTGCCCGATTCCATGGCTTCATCACCGTGGATCGGCATATTGAACAGCGCCAGATTCAGGAAGCCGATGGACTCCTGGTGCCGGATGACGAAGTTCAGAGTTCTCCGCGCCTCGGTTACGGTTTCGGCCTGCGTTCCGAGCAGGAGGTAGACATAGGTCGCGATACCGGCTTGCTTCAGGTTTGTGAGGATCTGCGAGGCAACGCCCAGGTCGATCCCTTTCCCGAGTTGGTCCAGCACCCCCTGATCCCCCGATTCCAGACCGAGCTTCAGCATGACGCATCCCGAGGCTCGCAGCCCCCTGCAGAACGCCGGGTCCGCCAGTTCCGCGCCGAACCGGGCGAAACCGTACCAGTTCGCCCCGGGCGGGGAATCGGTTAGCCCCTGCAACAGGGCCGGAGACATGGCGTTGTCGAGAATATGGATTAGGATTGGCCGTTCGGCCTCGCTGAGCGCCCGCAGGTCGGAGAGTACCCGCCGCACCGGGACGGGACGGTACCGGTTTCCCTCGGCTCGCTCGGGGCAGAAGGAGCAGTTATTCCACCAGCAACCGCTGGCGGCGCTGTAGGGGAGAATGAGTCCGGGGGAAAGATAATCGCCACGGGGGAGATGAGGGTATGCCGGCAGGGGGCGAGGCTGTTGCTGCTCCCGGCGGACACCGGCCAGCGCCAGGAGAGCGCCTTCACCCGGTCCCGCCACCAGATGATCCACGATGGCGCCAAAGGGGGAGCACCAGCCGGGACGCGCCATCCACGAGGTCACGAGCCCCCCCCCCAGCACCACGACGGTGTCGGGGTACTCTCTTTTGACGTACCCGATCAGGGCAAAGGTGCAGAGGGCCTGGCTGAGATAGTTCAGGGAAAAACCGACGATCCTGACTCCGCCGAGAAGTTCCGGCAACCGACTGCTGAACCAGGGGAAGAAGGGATTACGTTCCGGATGCTCCGCCGCCGCCAGCAGGTCGGCGCTCCGCAGCGGCGAGAGTCCCTGCTGCTGATAGTCGGCCAGCCCCACGGTGGCGCCCGTTTCCTTCCCGGCGATAGCCAGGAGCCGGTACAGGTCGCTCACCGCCCGGGCATACCGGTCGGGGGAGCGGTAGGTGCGGATCTCCCGGAGGGAGGTCAGGTGCCGTTCCCGGCTGTTCACTGCCCGGCGGCTCCAGGTGTCGGCGGCGTCCCGGGGTTGCTTCATCAACCAGAGAAGCCCTTCACAATTCCCGTCCAGGAGTTTGCAGGGGACCCCGGCGGCGTGGAGCGTTGCCGCCAGCAGGGCGATCCCTGCCGGCGGTTCGGAGGGTTTGGCGACGGGGGGGAAGATCAGGAGCATGGGTTTTATTTGACCAATTATTGCCGTTTTCTCCGGAACAGCAACAACGCAAAACCCGAACCGACGATGATCAGGGTGGATGGTTCCGGGACCGCAGTCGCCTCCAGGAACTCCCTGGCAATGAGTGCGTGAGTCGCGGTCGTCGGGTGAAAATCGTCGTAGAACACATAGTCGTTGGGGTTGCCGGTGGAGACATGGAGGTAGTAATCAGTCGCGTTGAGAAATCCGTAGGCGGTGGGATCGGCAATCACGGCGCGTAAGAGCGCCGCCGTATCGTAATAGATGACGCCGGGGGGAAGCTCTGCCTGAAGAGCGGAGTTGAAGGCATTGGTGATGGCGGTTCCCCCGGCAGCAGCAATGGGCCCCAGAGACTGAAAGTACGGTGTCAACCCCAGATCCGGCATTCCCGGTGCGAGGATCGTTCGTGCGCCCCTTCCTTTCAACTCCTGAATGATTGTCAGCTCGTTGTTCAATGCCCGCAAGATGGTCGCCGCTGTGGATGTGTCATTGGGAGAAGGCGCCAGAAAGTCATTGGGCCCACCCCAGACGACGAAGAGCGCCGTCGACAGATACGGGGTGATCGCTCCGCTGGTGGCGGCGTATGTGGCGGTCATCCCCGGCAGGCCGTACGTTCCCACCGAGGTCACGGTTCCGCCGTCAGCGTAATTGCCGATCCCCGTTGTGGCGCCGATCCACGCATAATCAATGAGTGGTACATTCAGGGAAGAGGCCAGCTGTTCCACCGCCACCGGGCCATTTGACCGGCGCCCGTCATAGTATGGTGGCGATGGTGGAGCCGTATTCCCTGAAGCGCGGTACAGGTTGCCGTTATCGGAGAGACTGTCACCGTACACGATCACTTCCTGAGGGAGTGCGGCGAATACGGTTGACGATATACTCAACAACGCGAGAAGTACCAGGGGAATATTTTTAAGCGGCATGACGTTCTCTCCTTTTGGCAACGGTTGGAGGATTTCTCCCGGTGGAGATGACACAGGTGTCAAAAATTGCCTCAATGAGTGTTAAAAGTCAATAAATTTAATTCATGCGGGTCAATCTGCCATATAAAGAACGTTCCCCTCAGGGGGCAGGGGGAGCTATGATCACCGGGATTCAAGGTGCTATTTCTCAAAAATATCCCTGAAGAATTTCACGCTCTGGCTCCATGAATCCTCGTCGGCTTTCCGGTCGTAGGCCAGGGGGAGGTCGAACTTCCTGGCGTAGGCATCGGCGTCCGGGTTGGTGAAGCTGTGCTTCACCCCGGGATACCCCACATAGCGGTACGAGGCGCCGGCTGCGTCCATCTCTTTTCTGAAGGCCGCCACCTGCTCGGGGGGGACCATCTTGTCCTCTGCGCCGCTGAAGAGCAGGATCTTCGCCTTGACTTTCCCACGGGTCGCCGGGGTGTCGGTGGCCAGAGAACCGTGATAACTCACGACCCCCTTCAGGTCGGCCCCCTGGCGGGCCATGTGGAGCACCACCCCGCCGCCGAAACAGTACCCCAGGGCGCCGATCCGCGTGGGGTCAACTCCCGGTTGTTTCCGGATGAACTCCAGGGCTGCGGCAAAGCGGGCCTCTCCCACCTCCTTGTTCTTCATCGCTTCGGCGGCAAACTTCCCCGCATCGGCGGGGTGCTGGGCGACCTTGCCGTCGCCGAACATATCCACCGCCAGCGCAACATACCCCAGACCGGCCAGCATCCTCGCCCGTTTGCGGGCATACTCGTTATGCCCCCACCACTCATGTACCACCAGCAGAGCCGGACGTTGCCCCTTCAGTGAGGAGTCCTGGGCAAGATACCCCTTGAGGAGCGTACTTCCGCTGCGGTATTCCACCTCCCGCCCCGTGACCTGGGCAAAAGCGGTGCTCTGCAGGGGTAGGAGGCAGAGCAGGATGAGGGATAGACAGATACGGATTGACATTTTTTCTCCTTTAGGGATGAGGTTGACGGCTCAGTTTCACTCTCTTGGAAAGCGCCGGTTGGGAGATCCCCAGGAGGCGCGCGGCCAGCGTCTGGTTCCCCCCCGCCCGCGACATGGCCTCGGCCACCAGGAGTTCGGCAGCCTCGCCGAAGGTGGGGAGAGTCCGGAGTCCGCCGAAGAGATTTGTCGCCACGGTATCTTGCTTCGTCGGTCGTGCTTCCGGACGCCCTACGACCTTCAGAAAACATTCCATGGAGAGTATCCGGTCCCGATGGACGCTGACGGCATCGTAGACCACCCCCCGCAGTTCGCGCACATTACCGGGAAAGTCGTAGGTGGCCAGGAGTTGCGCCAGTTCCTTGGGAGGGGTCGGTTTCTTCTTCCCCAGGCTCTGGGCTGCCTGGGCTAAAAAATGATCCAGGAGGAGCGGGATATCCCCTTTCCGCTCCCGGAGCGGTGGGATATGGATGTGGTGGGTTCGGAGCCGGAAATAGAGGTCCCGCCGGAACCCCCCCGCCTGCTCCCGGGCGGAGAGGTCCCGGTGGGTTGCGACGATGATTCGGGCCTTGATCCGCTTGGGACGGTCGCTCCCCAAGGGGAAATATTCCCCTTCCTGGAGGAGTCGGAGGAGCTTGACCTGGGACGGGATGCTCAGATCGCCGATCTCGTCCAGAAGTAGTGTGCCGTCGGCGGCTTCTTCGATCATCCCCCGGCGGGGCTGGTCTGCGCCGGTGTAGGCCCCCCGGAGGTGACCGAAAAGGGTGTCGGCAAAGACGGTGTCGTCCAGGCCAGCCACATTGACGGAGATCAGCGCTCCCCGGCAGCCGCTGAGGGTGTGAGCCGCCCGGGCAATCAGCTCTTTTCCCACGCCGCTCTCGCCGGTGATGAGGAGCGGCTGGGGACTTTTGGCCACGGCCTCGATGTAGGCGAAGATGGTCAGCATGCTCCGGTCACCCGTGACGATGCCGCTGAAGAGTTCCGGTCGCTGGAGCCCTCCTCTCAGGAGGTGGCTGGAGATCTCACGGTTTTCCTGCTGGAGTTCCCGCATCCGGATGGCGCGGAGCACCCCACCCAGGAGACGTTCCTCCTCCACCGTTTTGACGAAGTAGTCGAAGGCGCCAAGTTTCATGCAGCGGACGGCGTTCTCCACCTGGTTCATCCCGCTGATGACGATGACCATGAGGTCGGGAAACCCTTCGGTTATCCTGGTCAGGAGCTCCTCGCCGGACAGATGAGGCATGGTCAGATCCAGGAGGACGATCCCGATGTTGCCACCAGCCAGGAGTTCCATGACCTGGAGACTGTCGCTGCAGGTGACGATGTTGGTGACCCCTGAGGAGCGCTCCAGCGTGAGGGCCAGGGAGCGGAGCCAGGCCGGTTCATCATCCACCAGAAGGAGACCAAAAGCGGGATGTAATGAATTGTTCATGGTGGCGCCTGCTCCTCCCCGGTGGGGAACGCCAGGGTGACGGTCGTCCCGCCGCCGGGTTGTGAATCAAACCTGAGAGTGCCGCCATGTTCCTTGACGATGCCGGCGGAGACGGAGAGACCGAGACCGGTTCCCCCCTCTTCCCGTTTGGTGGTGAAGAAGGGGTCGGTGAGGTGGGGGAGATCCCCGGCGGCAATGCCGACCCCTTCGTCTCGAACTTTCAGTTCAACCTCCCCCCGTTCCCGGTTGTAGCCTGTTTCGAGAATAATTCCCCGGTCCGGACCGGGGAGGGCCTGGCAGGCGTTGACGATGAGGTTTACGACCACCTGTTCGATCCGGTGCGGGTTTCCCCGGAGCTGGGGGAGTTGGTCGGCATAGTTCACCGTTAACCGGTGCGTGGCCTGGCGCAGGGTGGCGTCCACCAGCCGGAGCGCCGCCTTCACTACGTTGTTCAACGCCAGGGGTTCCATGGCCGGCATATTATCGCTGCGGGCGAAATCCTTGAGATCCTCCACAATTCGCTTGATCCTTCTTGCTCCCTCCAGGGTTTCCGCCAGCAGTGTGGGGACTTCCTCACGCATCCGGCCATAGGGGATACCCCCCAGCGAAAACTCTCCCTCTTCCTTGTACCTCTCTTCCAGGAGCAGGGCTGCATCCTGGTAGACCTCCTGCAGGATGGGGAGGTTGAGGAGGATGAGCCCGGTGGGGTTGTTGATCTCGTGGGCCACTCCGGAGACCAGTATCCCCAGCGATTTCATCTTGTCGGCCTGAAGAAGCTGTGCCTGGTGGAGACGAAGCTCTTCCACGGCCCGTTCCCGCACTTCCACCTCCCGGGCCAGCGATTGGGTCCTGATGGCCACCTGTCGCCGGAGGGAGCGAGACCAGAGGAGCGCCCCGCAGAGGATGAAGCAGAGGGGAACGACCACAACGGCGGCGGAGCTGGCCACCTCCTGCCAGGGGAGCGGGCGCGGCTCCAGTACCCCCAGCCATCGGTCGTGAATCCTCTGGTATTCGCCGGTCTTCTTGAGGATGGCGAGCCCCTCGCTGAAGCGGCTGAGGAGTTCGTCGTTTCCCTTGCGCACCCCGTAGCCGTAGGGATAGAAAGCGATCCCGGTGGCTGACGGGACCAGGTTGGTGAGCCTCAGTTCCCGGATGAGGTAGGTGCCGGGGAGGGCCGCCACCACTGCATAGTCATGACGTCCCGAGGCCAGGAGTCGGAGCGCGTCCGCCGGGGTGGCGGTGAGGACCAGCCGTTTTGCCACCCGTTTCTGCTCCAGGAGGTCATGCATGATGCCGCTCTGAAAGACGATGACCTCCTTCCCCTTCAGGTCGTCCAGGGAGCGGGCAGGAGGGGACTCCCGGCGGGCGAAGATGGCATGGCTGACGATGCTGTGTGGAGGGGAAAAATCGACGCTTCTGCTCCGGGCCTCGGAATAGGATATCCCCTGGAGGATATCCACCCGGCGTGTCTGGAGGGCGTCACGCATCTCCTTCCATCCCCCCATCCGGAACTCCACCCCGAGTCCCATGACTCCTGCGATGGCCCGGGTGAGCTCCACGTTGAACCCGGCGGCGGCGCCGTTTTTGTCAATAAACTCGTAGGGGGGATAATCCCGGTCGCCGCCGACGATGAAGATCCGCTCCGGAGAAAGCTCCTCTCCCCTCACTACGCGAGGGATGAGCACGAGGAGGAGCAGGAGCAGGTGGAATACGGGGCGAAGGAAGATGGCCATGTGATGGTTCCCGGGAGGAGAAGTGAGCCGGGTACGTCGGACCGGACCGCATACCGAAGTGGAGCGGTATCTTCTTCATACCAGAGTTGGCCGGGGACGGCAAGGTGGAACTGAAGAACCATCATGGTCAGCCCGGTGAGCCCGGCCTCCCGGCTACTTCTCCGATTTATCTATCTATTACCCCGGCAACGGCGTAAGGTGTAAAAGCGTTTATACAACGAATCCCGAACCTTTTCAGGAGGCAACAAATGAATATTAAAAACGGTACCTTTGTGAGCCACAACGGGGCAGAGCAGTGGGGGGCCGGCAAGGTCATGGAGGTGGTGGACACCCGGGCGACTATTCAGTTCAGCGATGGTATCGTCCGGAAAATATCCTCTTCCCATTATGCCAGTCTTCGGCAGGCGGACCCTGCTTCATTTGTGCCGCTTCCCGAAGCCGTTCCGGCGACGCCCCGTGCGACTGCCCGTAAACCGAAAAAAGTAAAAATAGCAGAGGCTTAACTCATCGAAGCCAGAGAGGCCCACCCATGAATCCTTCCGAGCAGGAATTCACCGCCATTGTCAACTCAACCCCTGGACTCTGCGAAAACGGTATAGGAAGCGAGCTCTTTTTCAAGAACACGGGGGTGAATTTCACCGGAAGTAAAAAACTGCTGCTCACGAGGTATCGGGAGTTCATCATCTGCTGCAGTTGGCTGGAGAGGATGTGTCTGCCGGAGACGGTTGTTTCCTGGAACTCTCCCACCAGTCGCATTCTTCAGGACTTTGCAAAACAGCCGGAGTATGTCTGCAACGGGGCAATGATTGCCGCAATCATCAGTCGGCGCATTCCTTACCGAGTGAATCCGGCGTCTCCCAATATTAATGTTGCCATATCCCGGAACTCCACCTGCTTCGGTTCCCGTTGAGACATCCGGAGTGCGCCGTCGCAAAAAAGCCCTCGAAGTGAGGGCTTTTTTGCGTTTTATGACCGCTGTTGTTTCAGACGCTGTTCCTCGCGGATCATGTCCAGGGCGAGGAGAAAAACCCCCACACAGATGGCGGAGTCGGCAACGTTGAAGGCGGGCCAGTAATGTTCGTACCAGTGGACGAAGATGAAGTCGATGACCTCGCCGTAGCTGATCCGGTCGATGAGGTTACCCACTGCGCCGGCAAGGACAAGGGAGAGGGCGAGCGTCGCCAGCTTCTGATCGTCCCGGAGTTTTTTGATGACGGTGAAGATCACCACCACGGCAACTGTGGAGACGAGGATGAAGAAGGGGAGCCGCCAGGGAGAGGTGGCCAGCATCCCGAAGGCCGCTCCCTTGTTCCGGAGGTAGGTGATGGTGAAGAAGTTCTCGATCACCCCGATCATCGTGTGGAGCGGGAGGGTCCGGGAGATGTAGAGTTTCGTCACCTGATCAAGGGCGACCGTGACAACCGTGACGACCATGAGGATGCGGTATTTCCAGGACATCATTTTACCGCCGCGACGCAGCGGGGGCAGATGGTGGGATGATCCCCGTCGGCGCCGATCTCTTCGTCGTAGCACCAGCAGCGCTCGCACTTTTCGCCGGGGGCGGGAGCCACCGCGATGCGGTACCCCGGCAGGTCGGCAGGTTCGTAGCAATCGCCGGGAAGTTCATCCGGAAGTTCCACCTTGGAGACGATGAAGATGGTTCTCAGTTCCCCGGCGTTCTCCCGGAGGAAGGCCAGTTCCTCAGCCGGCGCGGTGATGGTGACGCAGGCATTGAGGGGGTGACCGATGATCTTCAGGCCGCGGGCCAGTTCCAGCGCCTTGAGGACTTCGCTCCGGACGACGAAGAGCCGCACCCACTTGGCTGCCAACCCGTCATTTTTTACCTCCGGAGTCATGACGGGGAATCCGGCCAGGTGAACACTTCCCTCCCGTTTCCCCGGCATGCTCCACCAGACCTCGTCGGCGGTGAAGGAGAGGACCGGGGCCACCAGACGGACCATGGCATCGAGAATCCGGTAAAAGGCGGTCTGGGCGCTGCGTCGTTCCGGAGACTCCTTCCTGCTGGTGTAGAGGCGGTCTTTCAGGATGTCCAGATAGACGGCGCTGAGCTCAACCGAGCAGAAGGCGTTTACTGCCTGGTAGATGGTGTGAAACTCCATCTCTTCGTAGGCCAGGAGCACCCGCTCCTTGAGCCCCTCCAGGACGTGGAGCGCCAACTTGTCGATTTCCGACATTTGCTCCAGGGGGACGGAGTCCGTAGCCGGGTCGAAGTCGCTGATGTTCCCCAGGATGTAGCGGCAGGTGTTTCGGATCCGGCGGTAAGCCTCGGCCACCCGGGTCAGGATCTCCTGGGAGATCCGATTGTCATCCCGATAATCCTGGGCCGCCACCCAGAGCCGGAGGACGTCGCCGCCAAACTTCTTGATGACATCTTCCGGGGCGACCACGTTCCCCAGGGACTTGCTCATCTTCCTCCCCTGGCCGTCCAGGACGAAGCCGTGGGTCAGGACGCTTCGGTAGGGGGCCACTCCACGGCTCCCCACGCTCTCCAGGAGGGACGAATGGAACCATCCCCGGTGCTGGTCGCTTCCCTCCAGGTAGAGGTCCGCCGGGGAGGAGAGCGCCGGGTTCGTCTCCAGCACCGCCGCGTGGGAGACTCCCGAGTCGAACCAGACGTCCAGAATATCCATCTCCTTGGCAAAGTCACTCTTACCGCAGACGGGGCAGACCGTTCCCGGGGGGAGAAGTTTTTCCGCGTCCCAGTCGTACCAGATATCGGAACTGTGCTCCTTGAAGAGCTCCGCTATCCCCCCCATGATCGTCCCGTCGGCCAGGAATTCTCCGCAGGCGGTGCAGGAGAAGGCGGTGATGGGGACCCCCCATGAACGCTGGCGGGAGACGCACCAGTCGGGGCGGTTCTCGATCATCCCGTAGATCCGCTCCTTACCCCACTTGGGGATCCACTGAACCTGGTCGATGGCGGAGAGCGCCTTCTTGCGCAGGTCGTTACTCTCCATGCTGATGAACCACTGCTCCGTGGCCCGGAAGATGATCGGCTTCTTGCAGCGCCAGCAGTGGGGGTAGGAGTGGCTGATGGTTGCCTGCCCCACCAGGGCTCCCACTTCGACCAGTTTGGCGATGACCTCCTTGTTGGCGTCAAAGACGAACTGGCCGCCGAAAAGGGGAAGGTCGGAGATGTAGCGCCCCCGGTTGTCCACCGGATTGTAGATATCAAGGCCGAACTTCAGCGCCATCTGGTAATCGTCCTGGCCATGCCCCGGCGCGGTGTGAACGCAGCCGGTCCCCGCTTCCAGGGTCACATGCTCACCCAGGAGGATGATGGAATCCCGGTCGTAGAACGGATGTCGACTGTATTTTCCCTCCAGCACGCCCCCCTTGAAGGTGGCGATAACGGAACCTTCAAGTCCCACTCCCTTTAGAAATGAATCCTTCAGTCCGTCGGCCACGATCAGGACATCGTCACCGCTCTCCAGCGCCACATAATCGAACTCCGGGTGGAGGGAGATGGCCAGGTTGGCCGGGATGGTCCAGGGGGTCGTGGTCCATATGACCACGGAGATCTTTTTCCCCGCCAAGGATGGGACCGCGGCGGAGATATCGTCCTTCAGCAAAAACTTTACGAAGATGGAGGGGGAGTTGTGATCGGCATACTCCACCTCCGCCTCGGCCAGGGCGGTGACGCAGGAAGAGCACCAATGAACCGGTTTCTTTCCCCGGTAGAGGCCGCCGTTTCCGGCGAAGCGGGCCAGTTCACCGGCGGTGATCCCCTCATACTCGTAGTTCATGGTCAGGTACGGCTTGTCCCATTCTCCCAGAATCCCCAACCGCTGGAACTCGGCGCCCTGGATGGCGACGAATTTGGCGGCGTACTCCCGGCAGAGCTTGCGCATCTCCAGCTTGGTGATCTCATGTTTTTGGGAACCCAGGTTCTTCTCCACCTGGAGTTCGATGGGGAGGCCGTGGCAATCCCAGCCGGGGACGTAGGGGGCCTGAAAGCCGCTCATCCGCTTGGACTTGAGTACCACATCCTTGAGAATCTTGTGGAGGGCGTGGCCGATATGGATATGGCCGTTGGCGTAGGGGGGGCCGTCGTGGAGAATGTATTTCGGTTTTCCCTCTCCAGCCTGCATGGTCTTGCCATAGAGGTCGTCCTTTTGCCACCGGGCGATGATTTCCGGCTCCCGCACGTACAGGTTTGCCTTCATGGGGAAATCGGTGGCCGGGAGATTGAGAGTGTCCTTGTAATCCATGGCTGCTGCTCCGCAGGGCTGAAACGTCCCGAAAGTTATTTTTGTTTGTTTGACAGAGTGCCTAACCCTCTTTTTTTACAGGGAACCTCCTGAAAAGTCAACGGGAAAGGAAATGAGAGATAATGTGTCCGTTACGTAAAGCGCCCCGAAGTCAGACGACTCCGGGGCGCTTTACGTAATACTCAAGAGTCTATAGGCAGGGGGTAAGGTTTCAAGTCCAACCATCAGAAAACGGAATCAGGCTGAGTGGCTGAGCTTGGCGCTGGCGAGTCTGTTGAGACTCACTCCGGCCTCGGCTGCCTGGATAGCAAGATTACGATGAACCTCAGGAGGAATGCGCACCATAAATTTGCCGCTAAATTGTTTGATAGAAATCGGTTCGGGCACCGGTTCGTTGTTTGTATGCAAATCGGAAACAACTTCACCGACAAGTTTGCGTATTCCCTAATTGCTCCATGCTTCAGAAGAAAGGGAGTACGGCTGGGAGGGGTGTCTGAGTATTCCGGGGATGCGCGGGGGTTGCAGGAGGGAAGGTGATTCTGTTTAGCAGGTGGAAACGACGAGACCTGCCGGGAAATAATCCCCGGGGGGTCTCGTCGTTTTAGTTATGCAGGTTGTTCATCTCTCTTCACCATCTTCTTCCGGGCAAATCCTACCACACCCAGAGAGATGCAGAGCAGGGCGTAGGTGGAGGGTTCGGGAACGGTGCTGGCTACAAGCTCTCCGGGACGAACGGCCACGGCATACAAGCCAGCGCTGCTCTTGTCGAGCGCGTTCTGTTGGCCGTTATAAGTGGAAAAGGCCCAAGCGAAAGACGGAGCCGCAGCATATTGCGTGTCAGACCAGTAGTAACCATTCGTACCGTTTGTACCTATAGCGGTGAATGGTCCTTTGTTGGCGAGGCCGACCCCCGTAGTGTTGCCCAAATCGGTGTAACAGAGGTACGCCATCTCGGAACTGGTTGCCAATGGCGGATTACTCCATGAACTATCATTATCAACAGTCGTCGGAAGCCGCCAACTTCCTCCCCAGTTTATGCTTATCCCGGGATTCAAATAATACGTGACCGAACCCAACAATCCATTTGCCCACGATTTCTGATTAACCCATGTATCGGCAGGATGGGTGTAGTCCAGCCACACTATAGAACCAAACGGGCTGGCGTTGTCGTAAATCAGATTGTACGTGTTACTGTTATAACCCGCCGTGCCGATCACCTGCACACTCGCTTGTGCCGCTCCTGCCATCATTGCCATCAGTAATGTCAGAATTACTCCTGATTTTACTATTCGCTTGTACATACGGCATCCTCCTCTAGAAAATTGCCGGCTTGTGCCGGATTAGGGTGGTGTTCGGGGTCGATTTACGTTGAGCGCTAGCGCCCCTCCTTTCTTGTAGTGGCGACGTGGTCAACGTCACTGAGATATTTTGTGCAAGGGGTGTCGATAAGTTGCCATCCGGTTTTAGGAATTTCGACAGGTCTTGCTGTTCTTCTCGTTCCCAAGCTCCGGCTTGGGAACGTATGCGCCAACAACACTCTTTGGCAGTCTGGAATAATACCGGACCTGAACGTATCAATGGCGTTGTTTGTTCTATGCCGGCAGGCTTTTATTCTATGAGATTTGGCAGGTTACAGAGATGGCAGGGTGTGTGGGTATGTCGTGGCGATTTTGAAAGAGATGGCCGGAGCGTTTGTGTTTGAGGTTAAAGAAGAGGGCGTATCCGGTGAGCAGGCTATGGCACGTATGATAACGTGTTGGAGAAGTTCGGAGGCATCAAGGCGGGCGGCCAAGGGGCCTGAATTATGACGGCTGCGCCGGGGTCACAACTTCGATTTCCAGTACTCTGCCAAGCGCGGCAAGGCGACGGTCCTGGGTTAGTAACACGGCGTTGTTCCGTCGGGCGAGCACGAGATAGAGGGCATCGTACACCGGATGAAGATGACGACAGGCGAGAGCAAACGCCTCCAGATAAAGTGCATCGCACGACTCCAGGCAGTCAGGAAGCGCTACGGCCTGCTCAAGCGCCAGTTCGCAGCGTTTCAGGGGAAGAAGGTCGGCCTTGCGATATTTCCAGAGAGTGTTGCCGACTTCGGCAATGTACAGTTCAGGCGCGGTCACGAAGACGGCCTGTTCCAGTTGTGCGGAAAATATTTCCGTGCCGGGCTGATTGAGGACAATGCCGATGGCGGCGCTGGCGTCAAGCACGATGTTCATCGGTCGCGATCCTCGCGGATCAGTTCCGCCGGACCAGGCAATTCCGAAGAAGTTGGCGGGATTGCCCCCTCTCGGATCGCCGCCAGCAGTGCTTTGCGTCTCATCTGTGGCGCCAGATCAAGATTCAATCCCTTTGCCAGCGTTGCCACCGCCTGTTGTGCGATGGAGCGATGTGAGATCTCCGCTTGATGGCAGAGGGTCCGGTAAATATGTTCCGGCAGTTCACGAACCTGTAATGACGGCATGGGCGTACCTCCTGAGAACCACTGTACTGCATTTTGCATGCAAATGCAATCATGCCACGGGAAAGGGATGAAAGTGGGGCGCCGGATACGAAAAAGAGCTCCGGGCGTGGGCGGCTCCGGAGCTCGGCATGACGGGTATGGCGTAACACGCTACTGGTTCATGGGGAAGGCGATCATCTGGTTTTCGCCCCAGGCAGTTGTGCCGAAGTTAGTCAATTTGAACGTACAGCTGTTGTACGTTACAACAGAGCCAAACCAGTAGTAATAGGTTTTATTGGCCAGGGACGCGTTGTTTATGATGATGGACCCGTTTAATGATGCGAATTTGTTTCCCCAGTGGAGGCCGGACGCAGTATTGGCGCCTACGATATCCGCCGACGACGAATTGCTGCTTGTCGAGTCCGAAAGCGATGTTCGCACCCACATATCGCAGTTGCAGTCATCGGGGAGGAGCATGGCGACCTGGACGTTCCATTTGCCGGGACCCAGGGTTATGGAACTCCCCGTATATTCCCCGGATGCGTTGGTGATGGTCTTGGTCGTCGCTGTCAGGGCAGCGGTGACGGGGACCTTGGTGGCGGCGGATGCCAGCCAGGAACTGATGGTGCCATCGGTTGTGAGAAGCTTGCCGTTATTACCACTCTGGCTGGGCAAAATTGCATTGGCCGCCCCGCTCTGCGTGGTTGCGCCGGTGCCGCCGTTGGCGACCCCCACGGTTCCCAGGGTGATGACCGGGGTGGTGGTGCCGGTGGAGACGGAGATGGGGGCGGTACCCGAGACGGAGGTGACGGTGCCACTGCTGGGTGTCGTCCATGTCAGGGAGCTGCCGTTGGAGGAGAGGTGTTGCCCGCTCGTTCCCACGGAGGTAAGTCCTGTGCCGCCGTTGGCCACTGCCACGGTGCCGGTGACATTGGCGGCGGTGCCGGTGGTGTTCTGGTTAAGGGTGGGGATGTCGGCGACCTGAATGGCGGAGAGGATCACATTGGTACCGTTGCCCCGCAGGTACTGGCCGGAGGTCGATCCACCTGCCAAGGCATTGATGGCGCCTTGAGCGGTGGTTGCACCGGTGCCGCCGCTGGCGACCCCCACGATTCCCAGGGTGATGTTGGGAGTGGACCCGCCGCTGCTTGCCAGGGGGCTGCCGGCGGTGACCGTGGTCACTGACCCTCCACCCACGGAGGCGGGAGCCCAGGAGCTGCCGTTGTAGACCAGCGCCTGGCCGGAACTGGCCCCCATGCCGGCCAGTTTGGCTCCGGTGATGGAGCTGTCGGCCACCGCCGCGTTGGCGCTCCAGAGTGCGTAGGGAGTGGGGGCGAGTTTGTCGCGGGTTCCCACGGCGGTGGCGCCGACCACGGTCTCCACCCACAACTGCTTGTCGGCAAAGTCAGCCAGGTTCAGGGCATGACTGTCCCCCAGCTTGGTGCTGATGAGCCGGGTACTGCTGAGCAGGTTCATGCTCTTGCTCTCGGTCCAGAGCAGGGTCCCACCCGTGGCGCTGTCATAAAAATTGAAGGTCACGGAGGTCGTTGCCCCGATGACCGGCGGGGCAGTCGTGAGGCTCTTCTGGTAGGGGAGTGTCTGGTCCAGCACTGCGCCGCATACGGGGGCGGCGCTCCAGAGCAGGGCTGATGCGATGAGCAGCAACAGAGTACGTTTCATGACGGATTCTCCTTGATGGTTTATCGGGGATAGAGACGTGAGGCGATGATCATGGTTATGAACGTAACTTCCGGCGGAGAACGAACACCGTCCCCAGAGAGATACTCAACAGAATCCAGGTGGTCGGCTCGGGGGTCGCAAGAGTCGATGTGCCTGATTCCATGAGGGCCGCGACGTTGTAGATCTCGTACAGCGGCGCGAAGGGTTCGGACGAGACGAAATCCACTGAAAAGTCCGACGCTGTCTCGCCCGGTCCCAGGATGCCGGAGCTGATCTGTGCGTTGAAAAACCCGGGGGTCGGGTTGCCTACGTTCAGATACGGCTCGGCTGCCTGTGAAAACCATTGTTGGTTGGTGCTGGTATTGTTGAGGCTGAAATAGACGCCGTAATCCAGGTAGACGGTGAACTCGGTGAAGTTTTGGTCGGGAGTTGTGTTTGTGATACTGAAGTTATACTGCCACTGTTCCATGCCGTCGCCGTTTGCCCCCATGTCGGTGGAGGAGTATGTCAGCAAACCGTAGGAATTCCCCGCAAGCCCCAGAAGGAGTCCCCAAATAACAAGCGAAATCAGCCGAATACGTTTCATGTCTCTTCCTTCCTTTGGGTGGGGTGTATGTCTTGAGCCGCAGGGTGTATCAGGCAAGGGTGGAGAGATACAAGCTTTTTTACATCATACCGGACGGATGCGGAACTAATCACCCCACAGGTTGTGACAAATTGTGACGACGTGTGACGCTCTGACCGGTAAAAGGGGGTGTGTTCGGTGGCAGGGAGGTGTGACTTCTGACGAGCTGTGACGGATTGTGATTAATAATGATAATTATTTTGTAGTAATGTGGAGAAGGGGGAAGTCAGGAAAGGATGATCGGAGCGGAGAAGCATAAGCCTACCGCATGGGCAGTCTTGATAGGGGAGGGGTGAGCGCAGTTGACGATCTTGGCACGTAGACGGCGGACCAGCGAGTCCAGGGCTCGACCGCTATGCTCGTCGTTGCGGTCGTAGAGTCCGGTGAGCAGCGTGTTACGGGTGACAACCTTGCCGGGACTGAGGGCCAGCAGTTCCAGTAACTGTAGCTCCAGTGAGGTCAGCAGGATGGCCTCTCCGCTGGGTATCACCAGTTGCCAGCTCTTGAGGAGGAGTTGCCAGGTTCCCTTCCCTGGCGGAACTGCTGCCGGGCTGTCCTGTCCGGTTGTGGGGACCAGGCTGATGATGGCCGCCAGCAGCTCTTGGCACTCCACCGGCTTGACGAAATAGTTGTGGGCTCCGGCGCTGTACCCACGCAAACGGTCTTCCAGTCGTTCCAGCGCGGTGAGGATGATAATTTTCAGGTTGGTATTGGCGCGCAGGTACTCGGCCAGGACCAGGCCGGACTGATCGGGGAGGGAGACATCCACCACCGCCACGGAGAAGTTGGAGGTGGGAAGAGCTGCATAACATTCAAGACAACTTCCCACCCCGGTCACGGCAAAACCGGCCATGGTGAGATATTGCGTCAGGCTGTTTCTGAGGTCAACATCGTCTTCCACCAGAAGGATAGGGGTTTCACTATGGGGCACTGTCATAATTTGTCCACTATACCACCAAACCAAGCTGGGTCATAGCCCACAGGTTGTGATGAACGGTGACGAACTGTGACGGGCCTTCTTCATGCACAGGGAGGAAGGTAGATGGTGACAATGGTCCCCTGGGGACTGTTTAGCCGCATATCCACTCTTCCGCCATGCTCCGCGACGATCCTCTCCACCAGGTAGAGTCCGATTCCCCCTCCCGCGCGACCGACTCCCGCACTCCCCCTTTTGAACTTGAGCCGAATGTCGGTCTGTTCTTCCACCGATATGCCGGGTCCCTGATCCGCAACTGAAATGCCGATGAGGTTCCCGTCGCTCTCCATCGAAAGGTCTATTCTCCCCCCGGCTGGGCCATACTTATCCGCATTATCAATCAGGTTGAAGATGGCGGTCTTCAACTGGGAACGGTCGGCCAGCACGAAGGTGAGCGCCGTCCTGGCGGGAGGGAGGGTCAGTGGAGGGGTGGCCCAGAGATTCCGGGCTTCTTCGCGGATCTCGGAGAGAAAATCGGCCACCTCGATCCGTTCACGATTGTCGACCCCGGTGTTGGGTTCCGCCAGGCGGGAAACGCCCAGCGAGCTCTCCACCACTTCCACCAGACGAGCTACGGCGCGTTGCATGAGAGAGATGGGGAGTGTCCGGTCGAAACCCTCTTCCTTCCCGTCGCGCAGGAGATCCAGGTTGGTCTTGAGGATGGCCAGCGGTGTCCGGTACTCATGGCTGACCATGTCCACGAAGCGGATCTGACGCTCTAGGGCTTCCTTCAGTTTCTCCCGTTCCTCACGGAGTTCTACGGTCATTTCACCGGCCAGTTCCACCGCCTTTTGCTTCGCCTCTCGCGCCGCCGTCAGAGCCTTCTCCTCGGCAGCGTGAAGCCGCTCGGTGAGGGCCAGGGTCATCAGGACCATGTTAGCCAGGTTGGACACCTGGACGCACTGCATAGTCCACCAGTAGGCCGGCATGATCCCCAAAAGTCTCAGGATCTGGGAGATATAGCCGATGTTGCCGGTGCCGAAGGCCGCCAGGTAAAGCATCCCTCCCGGCTCTCTGCGTTGGGCGGCCTTGACGCTGTGGCAGGTCAGCAGGGTGATTGTGGCAAGTGTGCCGATGAAGAGGGCTGAGACGACCGATCCATAGAAGCCAAGTGGCACCGAGAGCATTGTCAGGCAGCCGAGCACGATGGTGCAGGTCAGAACCCGACGGGTCCAGGCGCCGGTTGAAGGAAAAAGACGCCTCCCGAAGAGTGCGTAGCCGCACATCGTCATCCCGGTTCCCCAACCGGTGGTGTAATCAGAGAGGAGGTGGGCCTGCCCCGGCAGGAGAAGTGCCAGAATGCCCACCGGCGCTATCTGGGAAATGAACAGACTCATGATCAAGAAAGCGAAAGAGAGATACAGCCGGTCACGTAGACGTAGGAAAAAAATGAAGTTTATCAGTGAGATAAACAGGATGATAGCCAGGTATCCCCCGTTAAAAAGAATCTGTCGCTCATTGTGACTGATGGCGTCCGCCGGAGCATTGATGGAGCCGACAAGGACGACCGAACTGGTGGTTTTTACTTTGAGGTAGACGGTTCGTGGGTGATTCGCTTGCAGGAATAACGGGATCAGGTAGCTGGTGGAACGTACTGCCAGCTCTGCCGCCGGGACATGGTCTCCCACGACGTCTTTCCGGTAGGCAGCCGGATCGGCCATATTCTCCCCGCATTGAAGATAGACCTCCACCGCGTCCAGGTACTGTGGCCCAAGGGAGAGATAGGACTGTTCCGGGAATTGAGGGGACCGATTTATTCGGAACCTGAGCCAGACAGTGTCCCTGGTGTAGCCGCGGTTCATATTTCCTTGTAGGGGGGAAAAACGGGATGCAACCGCAGGTGAGAGAACATCGATGAGGGTCAGCGTCCCGCCGGGATCGACGAGCTGCTCCAGGTATCCTGCCAGTTGATAGGAGAGGTCGTTGCCCAGGGTGAGCGGCGGTGGGACGGCACAGCTCCCGGTGAGGGGTAGTATGGCGACGAACAGCACAACCATCAGCGAGATGAGAAGTTTCATGGGAGCCTGCGCCGGGCATAGTAGTTGAAAAATGTTAAAACAGTCTCAGCGTCGGGTGACGTTAAAGGGAGGCGCTGAAAAGGGGGATATGGTACTCTATATAATCGCCATTCTAACGTATCGGAAGCACGATTGCCAACTGTTCCCGTGATCAATTTCGTACGGAAAGGAGCAAATATGCCGATAGTGAGACAATTAGCTCAGATGGGACACCCGGTACTCCGGCGGGTAGCCGAGAGGATCGCTGATCCGGCGCTCCCCGCACTTCGGGCGCTGGTGGATGATATGCTGGTTACGGTCGCCGACGCCAACGGCGTGGGGCTCGCCGCTCCGCAGGTTTATGAGGCGTGCCGCATGATCATCATTGCCTCACGGCCGAATCCCCGCTATCCCCACGCTCCCGAGATGGAACCGACGGTCATGGTCAATCCGGAATTGCTCCGGAGTTCCGACGAACGGGAACATGGCTGGGAGGGGTGTCTGAGTATTCCCGGAATGCGCGGTCTGGTTTCCCGTTATCGGAAGGTCGGGGTACGTTATCAGACGCGTGAAGGTGTTGTAAGGGAGGCGGAGTACGAGGGGTTTCTTGCCCGGGTGTTTCAGCACGAGTTAGATCACCTGAATGGAGTGCTGTACGTCGACCGGTTGGAGAGTATGCTCGATTTGGTGACGGAGAAAGAGTATGCACGGCAGCAGCAGGGGGGGAGCTGAAACGGTGCTACCGAGGTTACCAAGACAATAGAACTCTGTTCACTTCACAATGATACGATCTGCGGTCATGCTGCCGGTTCCGATGGTGATGATGCCCAGCAGGGCCGTGAACCCATCGCTGCTTCGTGAAAGGTCTGCCTGGTAGCCGCCCGCCAGCACCAATCCCTTGTTGATGACCGTGCCAAGAAGTAAGGTTCCTTCCCGCAGCTTGATGGTTGTCACTGCTCCGGAGGCTGCCGCATAAGCCTTGGCAAAGTCGGGGTACCCGAGAGTGATGATCCATGCCATATTTGGGATGGGGGGGGGGGCGGTGACGGTCCAGCCGGCATAGAGGGTCATATCGGCCACTATCGTCGTGCTGAAACTGAACGGCGAGGTGAGGCCGGCGTCGGTGTACCACCCCGCAAAGCTGTAGCCGCTCCTCGTGGGGGGGGGAGGTGTCGTGGCGCTGTTCCCGGCGGTGATGCTCTGGCTGGCGACCGCACTCCCTCCGTTACTGGTAAAGGTGACCGTGAAGGTCGGCGGTACCGATGGGGGAATGACATAGAGCGTGATGGAGGCGACGGGGAAGGTGGCGCCAAACCCCTGGGCCGTCACCGGTTGGTCGGCCAGTTGCTTGATGGTGCTCAGGTTTTCCGGGCTGTAGCGGTATACCGAGGCAACATTTCTTGGCAAAAAGCCGCTGAGGGCGACCGTGCCGGCGACGTCCCCACTGCTCTTGTTGATCACCACCACTGTCAAGGCGTTGTCGCTGCTCCGCTGAGCACTGTAGAGTGCCAGGGTATTCGGGGCGCTGCTGGTTGACTGGGTAGTCGTTTCTCCGAAACCGTGCCCGGCTCCGTCATAGTTACGATAGATCCGGAAGGCGAAGGCCCCCGGGTCGGTGGCGAGCGGTGGCGCCCAGAGTGTGGCCAGATCCAACCCCTCCCGGCCGAAGATCCCCAGGACGTCGGCCTGGGCCAGCGCGCCGTTGATGCTCTCCAGACCTCCCCAGTTGTATTCGGTAATCGCCAGCTTGGTGCCGGGATAGTTGCTGTTGCTCCATTCGTGCATCCGGGGGATCAGGCGGACCGAGTCGTTGATCCAGCTTTCATCCACGTAGGAGGGGTCCCAGAGGGAACGGGTGGAGCGGAGTCGCTGTGCCTGAGTCGCCGTGCTTCCGGCGGAGGAGAGAGCAACGCCGCTTGCCTGCGGGTAATAGTGGAGATCCAGGTAGTCGAGGATTCGCACCCCCTGTAGCTGTTCGTATCCTTTCATCTGCTGCAGATACCAGGGTACGAAAGGGGTGCCGCCGTGGGTCAGGTAATCGGTTCCGCTACTGCAGCCGTCCAGGGCGGAGTAGAAATAGGCGCACCATCCCCACACTGTCGGCCCCAGTGTCCTTGCCGACGGGTCGGCCGACTTGATCGCCGCTCCATATTGCCAGGTCCGGTCCCGGATCTCGTCGTAGGACGTCGGCTCCGGATGCACGTCACGATGGGTACTGTTCCAGAGCATCGGTTCGTTGTCCAGGTTGTAGTAGGCCACGCCGCCGTCGGTTGCGGTTCCGTATCTGCCAGTGAGGTGCGCGAGCCAGCCGGTGACGAACGTCGGGGTTATGGCGCTGCTGGTGTCGGTGGGGCTGTTGTCGGTGATCATTGCGCCGCCGGTGGTAATCCCGTTGCCGCAGTTTGGTTGCCACTGGTTGTCCACGGATTGCTGCGGACCGTACTTGGCGACACTGAAGCCGCAGGCGCGGGGAGCATCGCTCCGGGGGGTCCAGCCCATGAGCGGCACGGTTATGAGCGTCTTCGTGCCGGTCCGCCGGTCCTGCTCCACGAAGAGGTCCGAGGCGGAGCCGTCGGTGACCGCGGCGCCATCGGGGTAATTTTCAAAGTACCAGTCGCTGGCGGTATTGTGCAGGTTGGCTTGCCAGTTGTAACGGGTGGTGGAATTTCCCCCCCAGCGGCGGACCGGAAGCCGGAGCTCGGCGGCGAGTTGCTCGTCGACGAAGTTCATCCCGTAGATGTCGGGGCTGATGGGATGACGTCCTGTACCGGCATCGACGGACAGGGTTATTTCCGCTGACGGGAGGGACGCTGATATCAGGGAGATATCGTCCAGATAGAAGAGCGGTTGCGGGGCTCCGGTGCTTTCCTGCCAGTAGATGTCACTCACCGAGGCGGGACTTCCCACGGCACTCAGCGGCACCAGGATCTCCTGCCAGGCGTTGGCCGGTGCGGTGACCGGGAACGTAGCGTTTGCATTGCCGTTGACGACGATTCGTAGCAGCTGATTACCCGTTGCGCCGCCGTTGATCCAGAAGCGGAGCTTACTATTTCCGCCCGTGCTGACGGCAGAATCGGTATGCAGAGAGAGCCCGGCCCAGGCTGCGTTAAACCGGACGGCGAGTGAGCTCGTCCCCCCCTGCACGGGAGCAGGATTGGTAACATCCACTGCCGTGTCCCAGGACCAGTCGGCCCAGCCGGAGGTAAGGGTGTCGGCATAGATCGAGAGGTCAGCTGCGGGAACTCCTGTAACGGACAACGCCATGGTCAGAGCGAAGGCCGCGACGAGAGTACGGATAAAACGAAGGTGGGGCATCATGATGGCAACCTCCTCCACGGGGGCAACTTGTTACCGTGCGCCGGGCTCATTATAACAACAACTGCGGGTAATCGAAATACAATTTGCCCGTCGAACCCGGAGCGTCGCACCTCTCCACCTGCTTCCCCCTTTCTCCGGTTCGAAGCCGGGAGGCTGCTCGGTTGCACGTCCGGACTTTTCACTTGACAGAAATCATCAAAAACGTTAGAAAGATGATTCACGTCGGGGCGTAGCGCAGCCTGGTAGCGCACCTGCTTCGGGAGCAGGGGGTCGGAAGTTCGAATCTTCTCGCCCCGACCAAATAAATCAAGGGGTTACGGCTTATGCTGTAACCCCTTATTTCGTTACCGTATCCTCTACCGTATCCTTTTCGCATTCGGACCAGCGTGCCGTTTTATTTGAGAGTGGTTACCGTTTTATTTGAGAGTGAAAAGTGGATGTAAACGAGGTTTAAAACCCAGTTCACACCCTGTATTTTATTATATCAGCATCTCAGATTTTATTGAAGCAGTTCA
>CAIUUR010000291.1 GCA_903902345.1 uncultured Geobacteraceae bacterium
GTGAAGCAGAAGGAGCTGGATCAGTGGTTTTTCCGGATCACCGACTACGCCGAGGAGCTTCTTGACTGGACGAACCGTCTCCCCGGCTGGCCGGAGCGGGTCATGACCATGCAGCGCAACTGGATCGGCAAGAGTTTCGGCTGCGAAATCACCTTCCCCCTGGACGGGGAGGAGGAGGGGATCACCGTCTTCACCACCCGCCAGGATACGCTCTATGGCGCAACCTTCATGTCCTTGGCTCCGGAACACCCCTTGGCCGAACGGATCACCACCCCCGAGAGGCGTGAGGCGGTAACGGCCTTTGTGGAGAAGATCGCCCGCACCGACCGGGTCCGCCGGACGGCGGAGGAGTTCGAGAAGGAGGGGGTCTGGACCGGCGCCTTCTGTACGAACCCCCTCACCGGTTGCAGGATGCCGGTCTATCTGGCCAACTTTGTCCTCATGGAATACGGTACCGGCGCCGTCATGGCGGTTCCGGCCCACGACCAGCGCGATTTCGAGTTTGCCCGAAAATATGAGATCCCCGTCAAGGTGGTCATCCAGCCCGATGGCGAGGTTCTGGACCCCGCAACCATGACTGCCGCCTATACCGAGGTAGGGAGCATGGTCAATTCGGACAAGTTCAACGGGACGAGAAGCGATGCCGCCAAGGAGCTTCTGGCCGACCATCTGGCCGGGATGGGGGTTGGGAAGAAGACGGTTAATTTTCGGCTGCGCGACTGGGGGATCTCCCGCCAGCGTTACTGGGGGAACCCGATCCCCATCATCTACTGCGATCTCTGCGGCGCCGTACCGGTCCCCGACGTCGATCTCCCCGTGACCCTCCCCAAGGATGTGGCCTTCACGGGGGAGGGGGGAAGCCCTCTGGCCCGACTGGAGAGTTTTCTTCAGGTTCCCTGTCCGCTCTGCGGGGCGCTTGCCCGCCGGGAGACCGACACCATGGATACCTTTGTCCAGTCTTCGTGGTACTTTCTTCGCTACTGCTCCCCCGATTACACTGAAGGGGCGTTGGACAAGTCCCGCGCGGAATACTGGATGTCCGTCGACCAGTACATCGGAGGGATCGAGCATGCAGTACTTCACCTTCTCTACGCCCGCTTCTTCACCAAGGTGCTCCGGGACCTGGGGTATGTGGCGGTGGACGAGCCGTTCACCAACCTCCTGACCCAGGGGATGGTGATCAAGGACGGCGCCAAGATGAGCAAGTCCAAGGGGAATGTGGTAGACCCCAACGGCTTGGTGGAACGGTACGGCGCCGATACGGCCCGTCTCTTTTCTCTCTTCGCCGCTCCGCCGGAGAAGGATCTGGACTGGAGCGACCAGGGGGTGGAGGGGAGCTACCGGTTCCTCAACCGGGTCTGGAAGCTTGTGTACGAAACCCTCCCTTTCATCAAGGGAGCAGCGGTCGTTGATCCGGAGAAGCTGACCGGGGAGGGGAAGGTACTGCGTCGCACCGTGCACAAGAGTATCCGGAGGGTGACGGATGATATCGAGGGGCGGTTTCACTTTAATACCGCCATCGCCGCGGTCATGGAGATGGTGAACTCTCTCAGCGCCTTTGAACCGAAAAATGATCCGAAAAACGGCGCCGTGCTCCGGGAGGCAGTGACCTCCCTGGTGATCATGCTTGCTCCCTTTGTCCCCCATGCCGCCGAGGAACTCTGGGAAGAAGTGGGGGGGGCTGGGAGCTTGTCCCAGGTTCCTTGGCCATCCTTCGACCCCCGTGCTGCCGCTGATGAGGAGTTGACCGTGGTGGTGCAGGTTAACGGCAAGCTCCGGGACCGGATCACCGTGCCGGTGGGAGCCTCGGAGGAGGAGACCCGGTCTGCAGCCCTGGCAGCGGAGCGGGTTCGCCCCTTGCTGGAGGGGAAGGTTCTCCGGAAGGTCGTCGTGGTTCCCGGCAAACTGGTTAATATCGTGGTGGGGTGATGAGGCCCTTTGCTCCGGTGGCACTCCTTTTACAGCTGCTTCTCCTTGTGGCGATCCTCTCTACCCCGGGGTGCGGGTACCATCCGCTGACCAGTACGGTGATCCACGATGGTGCTGCGCTCAAGAGCATTCATATCCCTCTGTTTGTCAACAGGAGCTATCGGGCGACACTGGAAGCTTTTCTGGCCAACAGCATTACGGAGCAGTTCGCCCGGCGCAGGGGTGAATGGCGTATTGCCGGGGAGGGGGCCGATTATCTCCTCTCCGGGGTCATCATCTCCTATGAACTTGCTCCGGTAGCCTACAACCGTGGCAGTACCACTAATCTGGAGGTCGTGGCGGAGTACCGTGCCGCCATCACCACGGAGATTTCCCTGAAAAAGAACGAAGCCCGGGAGATTCTCTGGAAGCGACGACTGACCCTGTATCAGAACTTTCCGGCTAACAGTAACATCTCCATCCAGCAGAACAGCGAAGAGGCTGCCATTCAGGAGGTATGTCAAAAGCTGGCTCAGGATATTTATGTGAGTCTGGCCGATGATTTCTAGAATGGAGTTCTGGTCATGAAACCTGAAGAGCTGCGGCGGGCTCTGGCCGATGGCAGGATAAAACCGGCCTACTATTTCTACGGCGACGAAAGCTATCTCATGGAGCGGGAGGTGAAGCGGCTCATCGCCTCCCTCGTTCCCCCGGACGTGGCGGACTTCAACCTGGATATTCTCTACGGCGGGGATCGGAGGGGGCAGGAGATCGCCTCTGTCGCCCAGACTCTTCCCCTGTTTGCCCAGCGGCGTCTCGTCGTGGTTAAACGGAGTGAAGCTCTGGTTGACGCCGATCATGAGGCGCTGACGGAGTATCTCAGAAACCCCTCCCCCTCCACCTGTCTCCTCCTGGTGGGGAAAAAACCCGATCTGAGGCGAAAGTTCTTTCTGGAGCTGAAAAAAATCGGGGAGTTGGTGGAATTCAAGCCTCCCTACGAAAACCAGCTGCCGGCCTTCGTTCTGGCGGAAGCGGCCCAGGCGGGGGTGCGGATAGCGCCGGAGGCGGCGGAACTTCTGCTCCTCCTCTCCGGAACGAACCTGCAGGAGTTGGCGTCGCAGATCGAAAAACTGGCAGGTTATGTGGGGGGTGGAAAAACCATCACTCTGGAGGCGGTGCGGGAGGTCGCCTCGGATACCAGGGCAGATACGGTCTTCGATCTGGCCAACGCCTTGGGAGAGAAGAGTCTGGGGGTCGCGCTCCGGAAGCTGCAGACCGTGCTCCGCGACGGTCAGGCACCCATCTTTGTGTTGAACATGATGACCAGGCATTTCCGGCAGTTGTGGCAACTCCGGGAACTCATGGCGCGGAAGGTTCCCAAGCCCGAACTGGGGCGCGCCATCGGGCTCCGCTCCGACTATTTCCTGCCTGGCCTCATGAAGCAGGCCGGCAATTTTACCCTGGTGGAGTTCAAGGGGCTCTTCGTCCGGTTGTACGAGACCGATATGGCGCTTAAATCGTCCCGGCTCAAGCCGGCATTCATCCTGGAACAACTCTTTATGGAAATATGCTGTTAATATTACGGGGGGTCGTATGGTGCGCTTTTTGCTGATTTTTGTGCTGTTCATGGGGTGGGCCCTTCCAGGGGAGACGGGGGTGAAGAGCGTCGGCACCAGCGAGTCGCTCCGGTTCGACCCCTCCGGTTTTCCGCCGGAGATGAAGAGCGCCTATGCCGTCATGCAGGCCAAATGTACCCATTGCCACACCCTGGAGCGGACCGTCCTCGCCGTCACCACCGGAATCGCCCCCATTTCGGGACGTCCCTTCGATCGATCGGCCGTTGCGGCGTATGGTCAGAAGATGCTCCGGATGCCCAATGTCCGGATGAGCAAGGATGAAGTGAAGCAGGTGGTCGACCTCCTTACCTACCTCATTGATAACACCCAACCCGGGAATAAGTAACCGTAATGAAAAATTCACGACTGAGCCTGAGATTGATCACGGCTTTCATGTTCATGGCTCTCATTGTTGCCATCTCCGGCGCCTATGGTATTGCCACTATCAATCGGGTGAGCGTCAAGGTCTCGGAAACCACGAGGAGTCATGCCGCCCAAGAGAAAGTGGTTATTCTCATGAGGGTGGCATTGGAGGAGTCGCGAATCCATCTGCTGGAAGCGGCGCTGGAGCGGACCGATCTTGCCGGTTTTACTTCGTATCGTGACGAATATGTTGCCAAGCGGGATCTCTTTCGCAGTTACCTGGAGATTTTGACCAATGGCAATGCCAAGCTGGGGGTTCCCCGAACTCTCCCCGGCGGAGTTCTGGCCCAGAGGCTTCATGACGCCCGGGAAAGCTGGAACGGTTTCGAGCTGGTTGCCGATGAATTGCTGACCGTCAAGAGCACCCTACTGACGACGGGGGGGAGGGGGGCCACTGATGACCGGTTGCACCAGTTGGCCCTGAACGACACCCTCAAGGCCAGCGAGCGAGCGCAGCAGGGGGTGGACGAACTGCTGGTAACGGTGGGCTCTTTCATGACCCAGGTTGACCGGGAGGTCGACAGCATTCGGTCCGGTGCGGCCTGGGCCTTTAGCGGCGGGATTATCGGCGCGTCGCTTCTGGCGGCCTTTCTGGGGCTCATGGCCGCCCGCAATATCATCCGCCGCATCGACCGGATGGTGAAGGCGCTGGATCAGGGGGCACAGGGAGATCTCACCGCCATGGTGGTCGTGGATTCCCGGGACGAGATCGGTCA
>CAIUUR010000292.1 GCA_903902345.1 uncultured Geobacteraceae bacterium
GCCGCGTCCTTGGCCCAGGCGTAGAAGGTGAAGCTGCCGGCGCCGGATACGGTGACGGAGGCTGGCGGGGTGGCGCTCCAGCCGGCGGCGCTGACTGCCGGTACGGTGGAACTGGTGGAGATCAGGTAGCCGGTGACGGCCACGTTATCGGTGGCGCTGAGGGCGGAGACCGGCACCATCAGGGAGGCGGCGGTGGCCGGCAGGGTGAAGGTGCTCACCACGGGGCTGGTGGTATCTGCCGGAGCAGCAACAGTGAATGACGCGGCGTTTACGATCTCGTAGCCATGGTTGGGATTGTTGGGGTCGGGAGTCCACCCCGCACCGAACGTAGCCGATCCTGAATCATATTCATTTCCATACCAGGCCACTTTCCAGGTATAGGTGCCGGGAGACGTCGGTGCCGGAGCAGTGAGTGTCGCAGGAAAGGTAGTCGAACTTCCCATGCTGCTGGCGTTGCCGGTGGAACGCGCCAATTCCACGGTATTCTGATCATAGAGCACCGCACGCAGCCAGCCTGTCCGGTAGCCTCCGGTGATGGTCATCGTTACCGATTCCCCGGGAGCGTAGGATGCCTTGTTCGTGGTACCGGTAATATTGATGCCGCTCTTTGCACTGGTTGCGTGTGTTCCGTGGGAATGGCAGCCGTTGCAGGTGGCAACAACCGGCGCCGCGTGGCAGTCAACACAGCCGGCGCTGGTGAAATATGACGATTGTGCCACTGCCTCGGTTTCCTGTATCTGTAATGCTGCCAGTGGTGCTGATATCAGTGCCACTGCGAGGAATGCCCGCATTGACCTGTTACTGATTTTCTCCATGATAACTCCTCGTTCGCTTGCCTCGCTGCATAATGTCCCGCCAGCAAAACGATCTTTGGGGGGGAGTGGCCGTGTTGTTTTAATCATTGGGTTTCCTCGTTTTTCATCTGTCAGGTTATGGTTGACAATCACTCATAATAATCGTCGAGACCGATTTCGTGTCTGATATTTCGGCATCCCGGCTGTCTCGGTGAGACCCTGTAGGCTTTCCGTCCCATCCTCGCGGGTGGTTTAGTCTTGTCGTGTATCATCATCCATCATTCATTCCGAACCACAAGAAGAGCGCCTCGGGATGAACCGGCGCTGGTGCCGCGCCATTCTGAATTGGTGCCTTTATCTCCTCCTTTCCCCGGATGAACACACAAAAAAACCGGGGCCGATATCGTAAGTGATATTTCGGCATCCCGGCTGTCTCGGTGAGACCCTGTGGGCTTTCCGTCCCACCCTCGCGGATGGTTTAGTATTGTCGTCTAACACTGCTGGAACAAAGCCTAGCAGGGCTGAAACAAAAAAGCAGCAATTTTTTCTATTTTAATCAGTCCGGCGGTATTGTCACCAAATGATTGACGTAGATGAAAATAGATAAAAATTTATAGTATGCATTGAATCGCTTATTGTTAATTTAACGCTATTTTATTTATTAGCTTGTGCCTGTTTTGCCATTAAGCGAATTGTTGAGGTTCTTTTGCGTCATGTTGATCTTCCTTCGTTTGATGAAGGTCCAGAGCAGGTCCATCTGATTGTCGGACAGTTCCAGCGATGTCAGCAGGCCGGCGATGACATGGGCGCAATGTGCTTCGGCCCTCAGGATGACTCGATTTACGGTATCCTTATCCATTTTCAGTATCCGTGCCGTTGCTCGCACACCGACTCCCTCGGCAGCATAGTGGATGATCTGGCGGATACTGTCGGGTGAGGTATGCAGCCTGAACAGAGCGCTGGAATGGGTGGCTGCGAACCGCTTGCCACAACTGCGGCAGTAGAGCAGATCCCGCTTATTGACTTTGCCGTACGTGCCGCGTACCGAAATATTGCCCTTACCATGCTGGCCGTAATCCGGGCACTGTTCGTTGGGACAGCTTTGGCGTACCTGTCCGTCCATATGATTTCTCCGGCGCTGGAGGAGTGATGCTTATGTAATATTAATTCAAGTTGCCGCTGAATGTCAGCTGTTTGGCGACAAATTCGTAGGGGTACGTGCAAAAAAGTATTTTTACGAGATAATTATATGTGCCTACGCTTATTTGGGCCGAGTGTCGCACAAATTATTTATATCATCGTGTCAAGAAAATGATGAAAAACGTTACCGGTGGGTGGTATCGGGACGCCGCTTGCTCATCAGTCAAGAATCGTGAAGGGGGGGTGATTTAAAACTAATCTGCATTACGATTGACTCACGAGATACGTAAAAGACACAAAAATGGTTTTACCTCAATGATAGTTAACCGAAAGCATTAAAAGTGGTAAACACTGAATGGAATTACGCAAAATCTATGAAAGCAATAGTAAGTTTTTTTTAAAGTAACTGTAATAGTGAACATTGTTGGTATGTTTTTATTTATTCATATTATTACTGATATCGTCTGGACAGTTATTGCGTCGTTATGACGATATTACTTCGTGCATCAAATAATATTTACATATATCTGTTCTTGACGTATATATGTTTCAAGATAGATTCGACGAGCTGGGATTGTTTGACATTTATTTTAACGGTAAATAATTTTTGATGGTTCCCCGATGGGGGAGAAGGAGCGTTTCCGTGAAACTGTTCAACATCGTCGATGCATACCTCAATTTATCGGTAAAATTCAGGCTGATTCTCCTCTGTGCCTGCTATACGTTCGGGATCTTTATTGTAGATTTCAGTGGCCGGTTCAGCCCGAATATTCACTATGGCGCCATGGCCGTCATTGGGGTTTTGGGGGTTCTCTTCAGCTGGATGAACGTCTGGTCCATTTGCAATGCAATCCAGAGGGCCAAGGGGCATCTGGAGACCATGGCGATGGGAGATCTGTCAAAAGAGATACCGATTCATCACCGAAACGAGATCAGTATGATGCTCTTCAGCATGAGGACGCTGCAGGAGTCGGTGCAGATGCTCTCTTCCGATACCAGTATGCTGATCACGGCGGCGGTTAACGGCGATCTCTCCACCAGGGCCGACGCTGGGAAACACCACGGTGATTTCCAGAAAATCGTCGGAGGGATCAACGAAATCATGGATACCGTCATCGGTCCGCTCAACGTGGCCGCCGACGCCCTCTACAATTTCGGCGATGGCATTATTCCCGCTGCAATTACCGAAGATTACCGTGGCGATTATGCGAGGATCAAGTTGGGTCTCCAGAGCGTCATTGACGCCGTCAGCTTGAGGGGGCGGGACTTGGAGATGCTCAGGGTTGCAGCGGAAGAAGGGAACCTCTCCCTACGTGCCGATACGTCCAAATACACCGGCTACAACAGCAAGGCTCTCTACATCGTCAATGAAATCCTCGACCATTTCAGTATCCCCCTGGCTATCGCCGCCGCCTACGTGGACCGGATCTCCAAGGGTAACATCCCCCCCAAGATCTCCGATACCTACAACGGCGATTTCAATGCGATCAGGAACAATCTTAATACCTGCATCGACGCCATCAATGCACTCGTCACCGACTCCGCTCTCCAGACCCAGGCAGCCATTGCCGGCCGTCTCGGTTCCAGGATCGACGTTTCGCGGCACCAGGGTGATTTCGGGAAGATTGTAGCCGGCTTCAACGGTACTCTGGATGCCGTCATAAATCCCCTCAATGTTGCCGCAGAGTACGTGGACAGAATCGCCCATGGGGACATACCGGAAAAGATCACCGACACTTATTATGGCGACTTCAACGAGATCAAGCTGAACCTCAATAACTGCATCGACAACATCAACGCCCTCATCGAAGATGCCGGTATGCTCGCCCTGGCGGCAACGGAGGGACGACTGGAATGCCGGGCTGATACGGCCCGGCATCAGGGGGATTTCCGGATTATTGTGGAAGGAGTGAACGAAACCCTGGAAAACATGGTCGGTCCGATGCAGCGCTCCATAAAACATCTTGAGAATCTGAGCATCGGCATAATCGACGATCCGATCACCCAGGACTATCAAGGGGAGTACGAAAATCTCAAAAACGCGTTCAATAACAGTTTCATTGCCATTAACGCCCTTGTTACCGATACTAACACCCTTATTGCCGCCGCCGTAGCGGGAAAGTTGGCCTACCGGGCAGACGCATCCCGGCACCAGGGTGAGTTCCGGAAGATAATCGCCGGGTTTAATGATACCCTGGATGCAGTCATCGGCCCCCTGAACGTGGCCGCCACCTATGTGGACCGGATCTCCAAGGGGGAGATCCCCCCGCGGATCACCGCCACCTATCATGGGGAGTTCAACGAGATCAAGAACAACCTGAACACCTGCGTGGACAACATCAATCTCCTTATCACCGATACCAACGTTCTGGTCCGTTCATCAGTTGAAGGGAAACTCGCTGTCCGGGCCGACGTCTCCCGGCACCAGGGAGACTTTCGAAAAATTGTGGCTGGGTTTAATGGTACGTTGGACGCAGTCATCACCCCTCTGGAGATGGCAGCCACCTACGTGGACCGGATCGCCAAGGGGGATATCCCCCCGAAAATTACCGAAACGTATCACGGCGACTTCAGTGTCCTCAAGATAAACCTCAATACCTGTATCGACGCCATTAACGACCTCATCGCCGATGCCGATACCATGGCTCGGGCCGCCGTGGCCGGAAACCTGGCCAACCGATCCGACGTTACCAAGCACCATGGGGACTTCAGGAGGATCATGGCCGGGGTCAACGACACCCTGGATGCCGTCATCACCCCCCTGAATATGGCAGCCGACTACGTGGACAAGATCAGCAAGGGGAACATTCCACCAAAGATCACCGCCGGTTACCAGGGGGAATTCAATACCATCAAAGATAACCTGAACAGCTGCATCGATGCCATAAACCTCCTGATTGCCGACGCTGGGACCATGTCGACGACCGCCGTGGAGGGAAAACTATCCAATCGGGCCGACGTTTCCCGGCACCAGGGTGATTTCCGGAAAATAGTGGGAGGATTCAACGCTACCCTTGATGCCGTCATTGTTCCCCTGAATATGTCGGCGCAGTACGTGGAACGGATTTCCAAAGGGGATATGCCTCCGGTCATTACCGATAGTTACAATGGTGACTTCAACAGCATCAAAAATAACCTTAATTTTCTTATTGAGGCGCTGCACCGGATTACCGCCGGAGCCCGTGCGGTCTCCCAGGGAAATCTCATGGTGGAGCTCAAGGAACGCTCCGCCAATGACGATCTGATGAAGGCCCTTATCGCCATGGTCAGGCAGCTTACCTCCGTGGTGGGAGAGGTGAAATCCGCAGCGGACAATGTCGCCGCTGGATCCCAGGAGTTGAGTTCCGGGGCCGAGGCTGTCTCCCATGGGGCATCCCAGCAGGCCGCCGCCGCCCAGGAGGCCTCCTCTTCCGTGGAACAGATGACGGCCAACATCCGGCAGAATGCCGACAACGCCCAGCAGACCGAGAAGATTGCCGTCCAGTCCGCCAAAGACGCTAAGGCGGGGGGGGAGGCGGTGAACGAGACCGTGGCCGCCATGCGGGAGATCGCCGGCAGGATCAGCATTGTGGAAGAAATCGCCCGCCAGACCAATATGCTGGCGCTGAACGCTGCCATTGAAGCGGCCCGGGCAGGGGAGCATGGGAAGGGGTTCGCTGTGGTCGCCTCCGAGGTGCGGAAGTTGGCAGAAAGGAGCCAGCATGCCGCCCAGGAGATCTCTTCTCTTTCCGCCTCCAGCGTGGAGGTGGCGGAACGGGCCGGGGAGATGCTGTCCCGGATACTTCCGGATATCCAGAGGACTGCGGAACTGGTGCAGGAGATCAATGCCTCCAGCCGGGAACAGGACACAGGCGCCGGGCAGATCAACAAGGCGATCCAGCAACTGGACCAGGTAATCCAGCAGAACGCCTCCGCCGCAGAGGAGATGGCCTCCACTGCCGAAGAACTTTCTTCCCAGGCCGAGCAACTTCAGGGGGCGGTGGCTTTTTTTAGGATCGGCGATGCCATGGTCTCAGTACCTTCTCGCGAAAGTGTCCGGAGGTCCACGGTGCTCCCCGCCAAAACGGGTGCTAAAAAATACAGCGCCCAGGGCAAGCCCAAGGGGACGCGGGGTAGCCACGTTGGTCACGAACTGGTGATGAGCGTCCATGATGATCTGGATGGTCAGTTCGAAACGTTTTAGGGGAAACGGATTTAGACAAACGTTGATAGATTCCCGTTCAGTAACGCCAGAATTTCATCCGGCGAACCCAGCCTGCCCGAAAACATCACAACGCCGTTCACCACCAGGGCCGGTGTAGCTATTACTCTGTATTTCAAAATCTTACGAATATCCGTAATTATGATAACTTTTCCACTTTTGCCGCTTTCCCGCAAGGCTTCCAGTGCATTACAGAGTAGCGTCTTGCACATTGCACTGCCGGTATCGAGTATTTCCATTTTCATAGACAATTCCTTTGCTGTTTATGTTCAACACTTATTTCGCGGCACCTCTGTTACCGAGGCCATCTGCACTATGGATAAATTGGTTTTAATTTGCAAGAAAAAACCAATATTACAGTGGGGCAGCCGCCGTTTCCCTCGCACCCAAGCATTCAGATTAGAGTGCTTCCCGCTGTAAAATCCGTAGATATCATCGCTTCGAGGATATCTACTGGACGCTTTTCGCCGGGATTTTGATGCCAATGGCCCCAGTCTCCTGCGCCTTTTCCGGGTACTCCTGAACGGGTGGCAGAAACACAAATCTCATTCCCGCGGCGTCGGGAAACGTCTCGCTTGGGAGGCCGCTCCGCTTCACTCCACCTACGCCGGGGCTGTCTGGGCGATGAAGCGGTATTATCATGGGTATCCGCATATTCGTGTGAAAGCGGAAACTCTTCTTGCTGATATCCATACCGAATTCGGCTGGAAGACGCGCCTGATAGCCCCGCTTGTCGGCCGGTATGTTTTCAGGAAGCGGAAAAAAGCGGAAGAACAGCTGGCGGCCGGTCGGAGCTATGAACCTCATTCATTTTGCGAAAAAAATGCCGCTGCAGCGGCCCTTGAGAGGGGAGGCGCAACTCCTCACGCCATGGATAACAACCACATACGTCTGGCCGTTGAGCCATCAGGCTGGAAATTGATTGCCTCAGGTATCCGCAAAAATCGTCAACCAACCGGCGCCAGATAAGGAGAGCAGTTGAGCAAGCTCACGTACATTTCGTCCTCGCCCAGAAGATCGAGCCGCTTTTACCTGCAATCTTTGAAAGTTCCGCTCCTCCTGGGCTTGGTCTGTTTCCTGGTTTTCAACGCGAACCTGCGACCGATCGCCACAGGGGACAGTTTGCCGGCTCGATATCTGCCGCTGATTCTCTGGCATAGTGGCACGCTGAATCTCGACGCACACGTGCATCTGGTTGCGCATGGCCATCCGATGATCGCAGAAAGGAATCGGCCGGCGAACGTTGACGGTAAGATCACCTACTTTGAACCGCTGACTTATTGGATGGTCCGCAATCACCAGCATCAATTCGTTTCCTTGTACCCCGTGGTGACATCATTGCTGGTGTCCCCACTCTATCTTCCCGCCGTTATCTGGCTCAACGCACACGGTTGGGAGCAGCCACAGATTGACCGGGTGGCTGAATTAATGGAGAAGGTCTCGGCGTCGCTCATTGCCTCGATCGCAGCTGTCCTTATGTACCTGGTGCTGCGCCGCGAGGAAACCCGTTGGAGCCTCCCGCTTGCCATGGTGTTCGCTTTCGGAACCAATACGTGGGTGATCTCCAGCCAAGCGCTTTGGCAGCACGGAACCGGAGAACTCCTGATCGCCCTGGCTTTGCTGCTGCTGGTCGTCCCTGCCACATCCGGACGCACTGCGCTACTGGGCGCCGTGTCTGTTCTCATGGCGGCGAATCGCCCGCCGGACGCGCTGGTTGCCGTCGCGATTGTATTCTTTATTGTTTGGAGCCGCCGGCGAAACGCTTTGTGGCTTCTCGCCGGCGCCGCTGTTCCGCTGGCGGCGCTCCTGTACTATAATCTCGGCTTTATCGGCCACATTGCTGGTGCATACGCTCTTGTGAAGCCTTCAAAAGCGTTCTTCAAACTTGGCTTGTCAGGGGTGGCGGGGTTGCTGGTCAGTCCAACAAAAGGATTGCTCTTTTTTTCGCCGTTTTTAATCTTCATTCTCGTGGGACTGAAGCAGCGCCTGCGATCACCAGGCTCCAAAGGTCTCGCCATGGCGCTCGCTCTTGCCGTGGCCGCCCAGATCTTGCTGTATTCGCAGTTAGACTGGCGTGCCGGATGGTCATGGGGGCCGCGTTGGTTGACAGACCTGTTGCCGATCCTGGTCTGGATGATTGCGCCCGCTCCGCTTACCCTGCGTCCGCCTGCACGCGGCCTGTTTATCCTATTGATGGTGGCGTCAGTCTGCGTGCAGACGATAGGAGCCTTCTGGTATACGACGACGAGTGACGCGCGCATCTTCGCTGGAAACCCTGCATCCATGCGTGCTGCATGGAATCCCCGCAATGTTCCATTCCTCGTCGAACTTCGTCACCCACCTGCGCGCGGAGGGCTTCAGTGCGATACGAGCGGCTCGATAGATCGGATTGGACCGGCACAGTTTCCCGGTGCCGGAGAGGTTCCTGTACTGGAAAACGGAGCGGTGCTCGTAGGAAGGGCACTCATCTGCGGGCGCACGCCTACCAATGTGTTGATGTTGATAGACGGGATTATTATTGGCTCGACATCGAGATTTCTAACTCGAGCGGATGTTCATAACGTGATGCACACCACTTCACCCTTGGGTTGGCAGATATCCGCCAACACGCTGGGTGTTTCACCGGGAGTGCGCATACTCCAACTCGCGGTTTCCGTCGAGCCAGGCGATATCCGCATTGTTCGTGAACAGCGCGTATTCGTTTCCGCAGGTCAGCCTCACGAAGAATCCGCCCTCATTCCACAGAAACCTGCGTCGGGGCCGGAGTTGGAGGCGATGGCGAAGCATGCTGCAAAGTTGTTGCAGGAACGACAGTCTGAATACGGTTATTGGCTTACTTCATACACGGCTGGGCTTCGTTACGAAGCTCCACAACAGGAAATGAACACGTTCATGACTTCAATGCTGGTGGATTTGCTTTCTCCCATCGCCCACCAGCGAGGTCTTGACACGGTGGTAGAGCGTGCGCGTCAGCATCTTGCGGCACAGATCGAAAGTAATGGATTGGTACGTTATCATGGTTTGCCAAACGGACCCACCATTGGGAAGCTGGGATGCGCGATTACTCCGGACGCTGACGACACCGCGTTAGCGTGGAGAATTGCCGGTCATGGCGCCAGCGACCCGAGACGGCAACTCATGCTGGGAGAGCTCGCTCGTTATCGCGACGGCAGGGGCTTATACCGCACCTGGCTCGCCCCACAAAAGCAATATGTGAACTTAGATCCCGGAATCGATCCGAACCCGGCAGACATCGGCATCCAAATGAATGTGTTTTTGATGCTTCGAGAACTTGATCCACTTGCCGGGCAGAACCTTTGCCATGCGCTCCAACGTTCGTTTTGGGACGAAGATATCTGGGTTTACTATTCAAAAGCTCCGCTTGTGCCCTATCTGCGCAGCGCCGAATTGCGACAGCTTGGTTGCACAATCCCGCTGCCAACGGAGCGGCTCGCGCTTCCCGTTGCAGGACAAGAGATATGGAGCGAGGCGGTGCGCCGACTCGCTGCAACAGAGGAGTCATCGCCGGACGAGAACACTCGGCAGGCGATTCGTAATCTGCTGGTGCGCATTGGCAGCGATGGCTTTGCACAGTTTCGCCGCGCACCGCCACTGCTTTACCACAACGATCTAAGCGGGACCGTAAGTCGATTTTACTGGTCCGAAGATGTCGGTTACGCACTCTGGCTCCGGCTGTACGAAGCCGCTGGTTACGATTTGGAACACCTTTACGAACCATCGCCATGACTTCTCAATCACCTGTGCGGCATTACGCGAGAATCATACGACACTTCGCGTCCACTCGAGGAGCGGAGGTATCTGCGCTGCAAGCCTCTCCGATTCTCGGTAGCGTCTTTGGCGGACTCAGCTATGAATGGTACGACGTGATCCGGCTCGGTTTACTACTCTTTGGTAGCCTCGCTCTCACGGCTCATATTTTTGTCCTCAATGACTGGGCTGGATATAGCAGCGACATTCGTGATCCGCGGCGGGCGGCACTCATAATTACTCGGCAGGGGATTAGCAGTCGTCAGGTTGCGGGCGTCGTGATCGTTCTCCTCATCTTCGCGAATGTCGCCTTCGCTGCCATCGGCAAAGTGACCATACTACTTGGCGCCGCGATCACAGCCCTTAGCCTTCTCTACTCGTGTTTTCCAAGTTTCGGCAAGCAGATGCCTATCGTTGGGTCGTTCAATCACCTGCTGGGAGGCGCACTGCACTTCTTTCTCGGTTACACCTTGGTCCACGCACTGGATACAGGCGGTCTTTTGATGAGCGTTTAGTCTTTGCCGGCGGCCACCTCAACCAGGAGGTCCGTGATTACGAGGGTGATTGTCTCAACGGGATTCGCACGACTGCCGTAGTGTTCGGCTGTCAGCGCGCGTTTCTCGCGAGCCTCTGCACGTTTACGGTCGCTTATGTGTTACTTGTCAGTTTTGCCGTGCTTGGCATCCTACCAAGAGTGTTTCTCTGGAGTTCGGTCCTGTGGTTTTTGCATGTCGCATGGTATCTGCAAGCGCTCCGGCGTGGGTTGGGATTCGAGACCGCGTTATGGATGCAACGGCGGTATCGATTGCTCTTCGCGTTGATCGGGCTTGCCATGCTCGCAAGATGATCAAGATTCACCCCGCACCCTGCTACTCCGTCCAGCTTGAATTTACGGTGTGAACTCCAAAGTGCCCGAGTGAACCGTGATTTGTCTCCAAAGTATAAAATTCCTTAGCCTAAATAAAAGAACAATCACCGGCGCGACGAAAAGCGAAACCATTTCTAAGGACATATCAGCGCCCCGTCCACCTTACGGATGCTTCACCAGAAAACCGGAGATTACTTCCGAAACGGCGCAGCAGATAATCTCTCAACCCCTGATAACATGCATGCAACTCCTGATCGCATTCGTTCCCCTTATGATGTCGGATCAGACGAGAGAGTATATGTACGCCGTGATCCCATCGACTGCAATATGCCGATTGGTCGCGAGTGAACCCGGTAGCCCAGTTGACGACTAACTTTACGGCGCGGACGTAGGTTCTGCAATCCAGATGTCGTTCCCCCCACAATAGAAAATTTCGAGCGTGGTAGTATACTGCCATGGGGGAAAGGGCGCCGCCGAAAGATGACGAAACTTTGTGCCACACCGTGGCGGCGGGAACAAAGTATGATTCGATACCCAGCAACCTTGCCCGGTAACACCACTCCACATCTTCAAATATCAGAAAATATCTGATGTCCATCCAACCCAGGCGCACCACCACTGAAGCCGGAATGAACAGGGCGCAACCGCAGACATATGCTGTGCTGCAGATATTCTCCATATCACCGAAGGCGTTATGGTCGAAGGTCAAACTACTCGCATCCCATCTGGTTCCGCCATACCAGACCAGATCAGGCTCTGCGTGATGGTATATTTTGGGGCCGAAGATACCATTGTCGCCACAAATGTGCGACGCAGACAATAACCGGGTAAGGATTCGGGGATCGACAACCGTATCGTTGTTGAGGAGGAAAATGTACTCCGCGCCGTTGGCGAGAGCATACCGGATGCCGACATTGTTACCCCCGGCGAATCCGAGATTAACATCATTTTCGATCAGGATAACTTCCGGATACTCTTCTTTGATCCGTGCACAGGAATCGTCAGTCGAACCGTTGTCCACAACCAGCACAAAAAAATTTTCAAATTCGATACCGGATACGGATTCGAGACATTCGAGTGTATCCTCAATACCGTTCCAATTCAGAATGATGACCGCAATTGCCCCCGGTTCGCCCGTATGCGATGTTTCTTTCACAACATTCCCCTCCGGCCGACGACGGTATACATCTGGTATTTTTGGCCTTGCATGGACTGCTGATGGTAGGTGACTGTTATCCGGTTGAAACCGAGTATCTGCAAAAATTCTGCGATTACTCCCGGTGACAGGCTCCACCATGTCTCATTGGGGGCGCACCTGTCTGCATTGGGTAAAAAATAGATCGAATGAGCCTCCGGTTTCTGCTGAAAACCAATGAGTTTTTTAAATCGATCAAGGGCTTTTCCCCGACGTACCGGCAAGAGATCCGTAACGATAACGGATTCCCGTACGTTGGCCGTCACACGTTGCAGTGCGAGGAAGGGATCGCGCAGATGCAGCAGGATCGAACCCAGGGTGCAGATGTCGAAGGGGCCCATATTCCCCGGAATATCATAAACTGTTCCATACCGCACCCTCGCCCTGGAACCGTTCGCGCCGTGAGCAAACCAGAATCCATTATTCAGTTTATGGATACGCTCTTTTCGCTCCTGGATGTGTTGTTCATAATCAAGTCCGAAATACGGCACGATATCCCAATCCTGATCGGGGGAGAGGTCATACGCTACCACTGTCGCACCCATCTTTTCCATGGCAAAACAAAGATGACCACTGGCAGTACCTATCTCAAGAACCCGTTTCCCCACAACGCTGACGTTGCCGAGATAGAGGGTTTCTCTGCCACGGAGATCCCATTCTCCTTGAACGACTCCATGGTTTGGTATATCCATCGTATGATAGAAATAACAATCGTCGATGGAATCAATCCTCCGTGGCTGTATCCAATCCGGTTCATGCATGGCGTATCCTCTTTCGTACTCTGTCACGGGTGGCTCTGACGGAGCATGACAATGGCGCTTCCCCTGCAGAGGTTCAGCGTACGGCCGGATACCACTGAGCCAAACTCTTCAATCTCGCGGCCACCCGCTCCCCCACCACCCTGGGGTCGAGATCACGTCGAATGGTCTCACGAGCCTGATTCCCCAGATGTTGTGCAAAGCCCTGTTCCGCTGCCAACTTTCGCAGGCACCAAGCGGCGTGCTCAATATCAGCCTCGGCCCACAGCGCTCCTGCTTCGTAAGGACCAAGATCACGGGTTAACGGTTTGAGTTCATAGCGGACCGGCATTGAGTTGGATACGTTCATGAAATCCATGTTCGCTGACCATCCGGTGGCGACCACAGGCTTTCCCAGATACATCATCTCCGCAGGGGCCAGCCCGAACCCCTCGGCGCGATGCAAGGACAACAGGATATCGCAACACGACTCCAGATCCCAGGTCTGCTGTCGCGTAAGGTACGTGTCGATAAGGGTGACATGGGGCAGATCCCCGAGAGAATCCGCCAATTCCTGTGCGGCGACGTGGTGATGCTCTCCATTGATGGTCTTGATGACCAGCCCCAGCGACTGATTGACGGCGGCGGCGCGTCGAAAGGCGGCGATTGCCGCCTGCGGATTTTTTCGATAGTGATAGGAGTGAAAGTCATACATGACGAGAACGAGGAGTTTATCCTCCGGCAACCCGAATCCGGCGCGACTGGCTTGGGCGCCGGGGGTAAAACTCAGAGCGTGAGGAATTCTGTACACGGGAACCGGTGAAACCGGCATAACGGCTTCAAGAACGAACGTGGACGGCACCCAGAGTTCGTCAACCAGGGAAAATGCATCATGAAAGCGGCGTGGCAACACCGGTTGTTCCCAATGCCAGAAGCCGATCCGGTAACTCGCGACATGCCCGATGGAGTGTAAATGCTGGACAGTCACCGGAGTCATGTCCGCATTCACGTAGAGGATGTCCACCGGATACCGCTTGTCCCCGGTCGCGGCGGGCAGAGTGTCGTCACTCTGACGATTCCCGACCTGATAGCCCACATCAACGCCGGTGTAGGATATGCCTGCCGCTTCGCATGACCGGGCCAGGGAACGTGCGGCTTCACCGATACCGAGTTCCGCTTTCAAATATCCTATAAGATTGATCCCGCAAGGCCCCTCGTTCGAACCTTTCGGGGGCAAGAAGTTCAGTCGGAATCGATCACGAGAAACTTTCGGCGCGATGCTGTCGTTACGCGGTGTGGGAATGGGTCGATGGGCGAGGCGGGGATACCGGACACTAACCGCCGCCAGGAGCTGTTCCAAAGGGCGACTGACCAGCACCTTGACACCTGCCGGAGCAAGGGGCGAATGATTGACGAAGTGCGCCAAACGGGCCAGCCAGCCGGGGGTGCTTCGAGCTTCCCGTGAAAGTCCCAGGGAGATCAGCAGCCATGCTCTGCCGATTCGGCTGTTCATTCCCGGCAACCACGCATTCAGTTCCGCGGGTTGCGCCGCTCTCCCCAGCAGTTCCTCGGCCAGGGATTGCACGCTGGGAACATTCCGGAGGGAAGAAAAGGGGCCTGCTGACGCATACCACTGGGCGGCATGGCGCGGCTCCAGCCTAAGCTGTTCCACATGAGCAAACGGACTCCCCTGGCACGTGAAGCGCAGCGCCGTATCCCGTCTGAACCTGATCCGCTCAACATCGGCGATGGCCGACCCATCGGTGTAATATCCGAAGTCGTAGGGGAGGTCGGCGAAATAGGCCCACCCGTTGGCCCTCAGTGCGCCTCTGTAGTCGTCCAGAAGAGTACGCAGGGTACGGTTGATGACGGGGTGTGGTCGCCATCGGGAGAGAACCGCCGGATTAGTACTGCTGTTGATGCCGCTAAAATGAAAGAAAGTCAACAGGTGGTCGCCTGCGCACGGAACTCCGTCCTGTCGGAGCGAAATATGCCGTTCGGCCAGATTCCAGAACGCCACGTTGTATCCCGGATGGCGTAGCAACGCCACCCGGTCGAACATCCCCGGAATCAGATCGCACCAACCCTGATCGACGAAGATCCCCTTCTCAACAGCAAGTTCACAGTTACGGTGAAGCTTTTCTTGCCACCAGTGGAGCAACCGTCGCACATTGTCGCTCTGTTTGGCGGCAAAGAAACCGAGGTTATGGACCCCCATACGGCGGATATCCAATTCATCCGGTTGTCGCACATCGGTCATGGGCGAAAGCAGATGCGGTGTCAGGACGACATCTGCGCCGCTGTCCAGTAATTGAACGGCCTCCGTCAAGGGGCGATAGACGTAAATGTCAGGGTCAATGAACATTATCTTGTCATATCCCCGGTCAAGGAGATATTCCAACGCCCACGGCTTCACGGCGGTACACAATTCCACTATGTTATATTGGAAGAAAAAATCATCTCCGTCCGGCAGTCCCAGCACGGCAAGAGAGAGCGTTTCGAACTCTTCCTCAAAGTCAACGGCGTGATCCGGCGTCCGGGCGACGACCACACAATAGCGAACAGCCTCGGGGTGATGCGCCGCAATCCCTTGCATCAGCGTCCGCGCAAAGTGCAGGTAGTTGCTGCCGACTACCGTGAAAACAGCGAGGCTCATCGATATTCCCCTAGCGAGTTCCCGAGAAGATCTTTTTCAAAAGGGAACGAAACCCATGGGCAGGTTTACCTCCGGTTCGGCAACACTCCTTCCGCCAGACATCCCCTTTTTCGAACACGATGATACCATCATAACATGCAATGGCGAATGTTTGCCTGGTGAACGAATCAGGCGTTATCGCCCCCCGACTATGGTCGGCGTTCAGGCTGTCTATGAGGTTCTTGGTGATAGTAATGAATGACTCCTGGCGATCAATCCCCCCGCCATACTCTTCCCAGTAGCAGGTGCAAAGGTCTTCAACCATGTAGAGTGCGTTCTTGTGCTGCTTCGGGTAAAGGTAATTGAATGTCGCCGAAATATGCTTCATGTGGTGGCTGCCGTCGTCAAGGACGATGTCGGGCGCGCCGAATTCGTCGATCACCGACTGAAGAAATTCCGGTGAGCTTTGATCCCCGATCCTGATAAAGATGCCCGGTTGTTCGAGTTTTTTACACTCCGGGTTGATATCGATGCCGATGATCTTCGCCATCGGGCCAAAGTAGCGTTGCCACATTTGCAGTGACCCACCCTTGTCGACACCGATTTCCATAAACACCAGAGACCGGTTTTTCCACGAAGCAAAATGACGTTCGTAAACCGGGAAGTAGTTATGGCACTTGAAAGTTTCTCTGTTCCGATTTTCCAGAAAATCTTTCCACAAGCTCATTGTTTGCGCCTCATTTTACTGACGTAGTGGTTCCCCTGACTATCTTCTTCACGATGCGCCGCACCCCTCCGCCGCTTTCCCGCTGAGCATCCGGACCCGCACCACCTCCCAGAGCTTTCTGATTCCCGGGGATGCACCGGTACCCTTTCAGATCAGGATACCGTGGTAGTCCATCATAAGGTTTCCGCGCAATGAGCACCGAATCGCCAATTGATCCCGTATGCTTGGGGGTGGAATCCGAAGCGCACCCTGAGTACGCATGTAATGGCTCCAGTGTTACATATCTCGCCAGAGCCAACATTCCGTCGGCAAAAAACCGATAACAATCCACGGGAACCCGGTGCTCAAACCAGCGGGAAGGGGCGATTATGCATAACAGTCCATCCTTTTTCATCACCCTGGCCATTTCCGCAAGGGTGATCCAAAAAAATTCAACATGTTCGAACGCCTGTCCCGACACGACTATGTCGAAGCTATCGGTTGCCACTGCGTCCCAGTCATAGGGATTTTCCAGAACGATATCGACGTTGGGGCCGGCTTCCATATCCAACCCCGTATACTGATATCCGTTTTCGGCAAAGAGAGCCCTGTACGAACCGTTGATATCCAGGCTCCCCACATCCAGGACCTTTACTTCCGGTTTCCCGATTCTGGAGGCATACGTGTCCACAAACCATTTCATCTGCGACAAAGAACTTTCATGCATAACCGGCTCCGTTATTCAGGTGCTTTTTTTCCGGGCTGCAACCAGATATTGAACGACCAGAAACGAATGGAGTCTGTTGCGGCAGATCCTGTTGAGCAGCCAGATGAACTCCGGTCCGAAACAGCTGCTCTCCAGGGAGCAAATCTCCACTCCGCTTTGCCTGATGAGTTTTTTGATACCGTCAAGCGTAAAGAAACGGAGATGGGAAATATCCAGGATACCGCTATCGCAATAGTCCCATCTGTCGTGCAGAATCAACTCTTTGAGCAGAGCATAATGTTTCACGTTGGGTATGCTGAGAAGGATCGTTCCCTCCCCCTTGAGGTGACGAACTATCTTCTTCAGGACGCCCCAGGGATCGTAGAGGTGCTCCAACACATCGCCGATGATGATGTAGTCGAATTCTTCGAGAGCAAAGGGAAGATCCGTGGTGTTCAGGTCGCACGAGTGCACGTCAAGTCCCTTGTCGCGCGCGGAGAGCAACGCTTCCTCGCAGTAGTCCAGACCCACCACACTGCAGTTGAAGCGTTGCCGAAGATACGCCATGGTGCACCCCTCGGCGCAGCCTATTTCCAGCACCCTGCCGTGGATATCGGGAGCAAGAGCTATGAGCTCGGTCCTGATATTCCGATAGTAGGCGCCCCCTTTGTTTGCTTGAACCATTGGTGGCATCATAGGGTAGATTCTTTGTGGAACCGGGGGTCAGGGAACCGGGGCGCCTCCCGATCTTAAAGGTCGCTTACCTTAAAATATTAGCAGGGAGTTTTTGCTTGTGGCCTTTAAGTCCCCCCGCCCCTTGCGGGAGGGGGTTAGGGGGTGGGGGAGGCCGTAAGGAAAGTACTTTTTCCTCGTTCAGAGATCGTGATTTACTTGACTATTTATAATATGCTTACAGATCACA
>CAIUUR010000293.1 GCA_903902345.1 uncultured Geobacteraceae bacterium
CAGACGTGTGCTCTTCCGATCTCAGCGACGCTATCCGCTTGGGGTAGGAGGTCAGATACCGATATGCCTCGTCAACCTGGCGAAATTTATCAGGATGAAACTCCGGAGGATAGCGATTGATCAACTTGCGGTACGCCTTTTCCATTGCTTCCGGCGACGCCTCCCGATCCAATCCCAAAATCTTCACTGCCAGCTCATCGTTCATCGTCGGCGACCCCTCTTCGTTTTTTTACCCGCAGCCACGTGAATCAGCGCCTCCACTCTGATTCCCAGGAAAAGAGCCTCCTCCTCGCCGGCGTCGCCACGTTTCCGGAGCAGGGCGCTCAACCTCACAAGAAAACCCGTGTCTATAAAGCGTGAACCGGCCTTTTCCAGGATTTCCACCAACGTCGCCACCGTACCGATGGAAGCGACACGCAGATCATCGGGATGCTGTGTCAGAATTTCCTGGGTAACGCGCAGTTCCATCCCGATCAGCTCACGTTCCTCGGGCGAGCATCCATACATTTCCGGCGGGGGGGGCGGGACACCTTTCAGTTTGTTTATCAACCCCACCACGCCATCAGTGGGATACTCAGCGATGAGCATCCTCTTGAACCCGGCCTCGCTCATATATCCTTCGGGATAACTCTCCGCCATGACCATCAGCCGCCGAAACGGGGCCAGATCCTCGAATTTTTTCAGACCGTTGCGAAAGGTCGACATTTCCCGCCGTTCACTTGGGGCGCCTCCCGGCAGCATTGATTTAAACATTTTAAGCTGTGACGACATCAACCGGTTTTCAATCAGGGTGCGAGTCACCTGCATCAAAATCAGATCGACAAAGGTAACCAAGAGCGGCTCGTTCCCGCCGATCCGGCGGATCACGGGTGACAGATCTCCCACGTCGGGATAGGCAAGAAACCCGAAAATTTTAAACAGCCAGAGAATGTCCCCCTTGTCCGGCGGCGGCAGGGATTTGAGGGCCTTCTCGGTCTCCTCGCGCAGCGGACGCTTGCCGGCGGAATGCGCCGCCATCAACGCGGCTAAGGCCAGTTTTGTCGTCAACAGGCCGGCGTGGACGACGGCCAGAAGATATTCGGCGCACTGCTGCGGCGCCTCACTGAAGGAGATGAAATCCCCCTCCAGAATATCCCCCAAGACCTGCGCCAATTCACGTTGTTCACGTGGCGCCAGCCCCGCGCGCACCTTGCCGATTTCCGCCAGAACCTCCTTGTAGAGAAACAGATAATCGGCGCGAATCCGCTCCTTATGATCCGGGTCATCTTCGTCGGCGAAAGCGTCAAAGGGATTGAAGTCATCCTTTGCCGCCATCACCTTGGAGAGAGTCATGGCCAAGGTCCGGAGGAGTCGGACTTTTCCCGGGAAATCCGCAACGCCGATTTTTTTCCGGACAGCGCCGGGGTCATCATCGTAGTGATCGGTAAGATCACCTTCATCCAGCAACGGCGCCACCTCCCGCCACCGCTCACCCGCCAGCAAGGCGGAAAGGTGGGGGGTGGCTCCGGCCAGCTCCAGGGCAAAGGAGTTGTCGTCCCGGCAATACGCACCATACACTTGGGACAGACGCCAGAGGAGCGGCGCCAGCAAAATATGCAGCAGCTCCTCCGGGACCAGGGGAGCGGCATCCTTCACCCCCTGGTCCATCTCGGCCAGCCGATTGAGACGGAGCCCCCGCCGTTTCTTGGCGATTGAGCTTTTAAGAAGCCCCTTCCGGAGGATTTCCAGATTGTCAGGCAGATGCTCCAGCAACCCCTCGAAGCGGGCGGCAAAGAAACGGACCGCTGCCGCCATCTGCTTCACGGTCACCAGTCCCGGGTTGTCGACAAACCGCCGCAGTTGCGCTTCTATCTCCCGGGTATCCGCCGGAAACTCATCCCACCGAAGCAACCGCTTTGCCATGGAACGGGACGTCGGAGAGAGATCCTTCAAAACCGCAGTTTCGGCTGCTACCGCGTCGCCACGCAAAAAACGCTCCGCCAAGGCGAGAAATTTCAGGTCCGGGAGATCCGGGCACGTCGCCACCTCCCCACGACGGCTCAAAAAGTCGATCATCGCCTCCGGCGAGGCAAATGCGCCACGCACCAGCGTCCGCCAAGCCTTGCCCGTTTCCTGGGAAAATTTTGTCCCCAGGCCGCCCGCCTCAACACCCTGGAGGAAATCCCAGTACCGCCCCATGTTGAACAGCCGCTCCAGCTCCTTTTGATCCCGCTTCACTTTTCCCTTGTTACTCGCCATGGCCGACCCTTTTATCTACCATTTATTCACCCGTTGCCGCGTCTTCGAGCTCATCCATAAGTTCCAGGAGCCGCTCTTCCAGGGAATCGATGGTTTCTTCGTCATCGTTCGACTCCAACGCAGCCACATACTCATCCAACAGAGCGGACAGTTCATCTCGCATCTTTTGCGGCGCGTCGCTTCGCTGAGCCAGCTTCCGTCCCTTGGAGACCATGTAATTGGTAATTTTTCCCTCCGCAACCGCTTCGTCCCGCACCGTCACCTGATTGGTCCGGATATCCAGGGTTACCTCCTTGCGATTGTCATACCCCTTCTGCTCCAGGATGATATGAATCAAACCCTCTTTGTCATAGGCGAACTCAACCACCACCGACGCTCCTGACGGCGCGGGCTTGAGAGGATAGGGAAAGGCGCCGATGAGCGCGTTTTCCCGGCATGATTCGCTCTCCCCCTGAAATACCTCCACCTCCACCCGATCCTGATTGTCGTAGTTGGTGTAATAAACCTCGGCCTTGCGCACCGGTATTGCGGTGTTGCGCCGTATTATTCTCGAAAAATAATCGGCGTCCCCGGTCTCGGGGTCAAAGGAATCGTTGGTTTTCATCCCCAGGGAATGGGCCGTGACATCAATGAGAATGTGCCCCACGGATTCACCCGTGATCAACCCATGTTGGACCGAAGCGCCCAAGGCGACACACAAATCGGGGTCGACGGAAAAAGAGACGGTTCGCTCAAACAACTGCTCCAACCGTTCCTGCACCAGAGGGGTGCGGGTCGAACCCCCCACCAGAATGATTCGAGCAATGTCGTCAGCCTCCAGGTGAGCCTCTTTCAAAGCCTCTTCCACCTTTTCCATGGTCCGAGCCACCAGATCGTCGATCATTTCCTCATACTCGCGGCGCGATAGTTCCAGCTCCAGGTTAACCGGTTCGCCGTTCATCACCGTAACGGCGACCTCGCTGATCCGGGCATAGGGGGCGTCGGAGAGGGTTATCTTCGCCTGCTCCGCCACCGCCTTCAGCCGGGAGTGGAGCGCCCGATCCTGATCATCGGAGAAGTCATAGCCGCTCTGTTCCCGGATATGACGGAGGAAGTGGGCGATAAGTCGCTCATCGAAGTCATCCCCTCCCAGGGCGGAATCGCCGCAAGAAGCCAAGACCTCCTTGATCTCCCCCTTCACCTCCAGGATGGAGACATCAAAGGTCCCCCCACCCAGGTCATAGACCAGAATACAGGGGGAGTTCGTCTCGTTTTCGCCACCTTCATCCTCGCAATTTTCGTACAGCAGAGATGCTGCGGTGGGCTCATTTATAATCCGCACCACCTCCAGACCGGCCAGCTCACCGGCCTTGATGGTGGATCGGCGTTGGGCTTCATTAAAATAGGCCGGCACGGTAATGACCACCCGGCGGATCTCACTGCCGATGACGGCGGCCCCCGCCGTTACCAAGTACGAAAGGATGAAGGAGGAGATCTCCTCGGGAGAGTAGGAGCGGTCCCCCAGTTTCACGTGGGTTTCCTTCCCCATGAGACGTTTGATGGAGCGGACGGTATGATGGGGAAAAGCGGCGAAACGATTGAGCGCCTGTCGCCCCACGATGATCCGACCGGTGGCGTCATCAAGACTGACGATGGAGGGAACAATGGCGCTCCCCTCCTCGATGATCACCGGCTCCGGCCTGCCGTCCCTGAGCAGCGCCAGACAGGAGTTGGTCGTTCCCAAGTCAATACCACAGATTACATCACTCATTACTTCCTCCTGTAAAATAATTCGTCACTATTCGCCGTCCCCGGCGCCAAGCTCCACGGTGGCCGGACGGACGACCTTTTCCTTGAAGAGGTATCCGGGCCGCAGGACCCGGACAACCCGCAGAGGGAGGTCAACGCCATTGCCGGTCGACACCGTTTCATGAAGGCGGGAATCGAAGGGAATAGGGGCCGTCCGGATGATTTCGATGCCGCTCAGTTTCAGCAGATGCTCGATTTTAGCCCAGGAGATGACAAAGGATTGTTCCTGATTGGCTGATAACTGATAGGCATCCCGGATGGCGGCCTCCAGATAAAAAAAGCTGTCGGCGATATCCTGCAACGCCCCGTGGGAAAAATCCTTGATGGATTTGGTATCCACGTGGTCGAGAATCTCATCCTTATGCATCTCCATGGCAACCGTCTGCTTCCGGAGAATTTTTTTCAGGTCGGTTATCTCTTGCTTTAACTCTTCCGAGGTCACGCCAACGACCGGTTCGACCTGCTCACCGAATAGTCGTTTGAGAAAAGTAGCCACTGGAGCCTCCGTAAACGTGATTAGCCACCGGTTATAGGCTTAAACTTCCGGGTTCGGAGTTTAAAAACCGTTAAACTTGAGCATTGTTCGTCCTGGGATTATAGATGCGAAAAGGGAGAAATACAAGCAAAGCCATGAGCTGTCAATGGCGAAAGATCCGCTAAAATCGAGAGCCGGTTCGTAATGAGCCCCATGTTTGCCATCTGCGCCATAACCGTTAAAGGAATCTATTGAC
>CAIUUR010000294.1 GCA_903902345.1 uncultured Geobacteraceae bacterium
GGCTCAAGCGGGGGACTCTTTATACGCTCGCCCAGCAGTTCAACTGTAATAAGCTGGCGCTGGGACACCATATGGACGATTTTGTGGAAACTCTTCTCCTTAATCAGTTCTATGTGGGGTCACTCAAGGCCATGGCCCCGCGGATGCTGGCCGATAACGGTCAGACCACGGTCATCCGGCCGCTGGTCTACGTTGCCGAGGGGGATATTATCGCCTTTGCCAAGGAAAGGGAATTTCCTGTTGTCTGTTGTCGCTGCCCTGTTTGTGGCGTCGCCGATATCAAACGGCGGCGGATGAAGGGGTTGTTGACGGAGTTGCAGCAGGAGATCCCCTATATCAAGCAGAGTCTTCTGAACGCACTGGGAAATGTCATGCCGCGGCATCTGCTGGACCCGCATCTGACAAAAACCGACGGGTGACGGTAATGAATCCCGCTTTTCCCGCCTTGACACCTCCCCTCTTTTGGGGTAACGTGCTTCGTCCCACCATGAGAAGGGACGGTCTTTTCGGAGTCTCTTTCTCCGTAGCGCACCACGTCGCGGCAACATTCCCGGCAGTATGTACTCCATAAAAAGGTTTCAACCATGAAAATCACGGCGATCATTCCGGCCCGTTATGCGTCAACGCGCTTCGAAGGGAAGGCTTTGGCGGATATCAAGGGAAAACCGATGGTCCGTCACGTTTATGAGCGGACATCTCAGGCACGACTGGTTTCCGAGGTCATCATCGCCACCGATGACGAGCGGATAGCCGCTGCTGTTCGTGCCTTCGGCGGGCGGGTGGTCATGACCTCCCGGGATCATGAAACCGGTACGGATCGCCTGGCCGAGGTTGTCGCCGGGCTGGATTCCGAGATTGTGGTAAATGTACAGGGGGACGAGCCACTCATCGAGCCGGCAATGATTGACGAGGCTATTCGCCCCCTGGTTGAGGATACGACCATCGTCATGGGAACATTGAGCAGTCGTATCAGGAATCTTCACGATTTCCTGAGTCCCAATGTAGTCAAGGTGGTAACGGACCGTAACGGTTTTGCCCTCTATTTTTCCCGATCGCCACTCCCCAATTTCCGTGATAAATGGAATGACCTGAAGGATGAGGCCTTTACCTCGGGGAAGCTCCTTTGTTACAAACATGTGGGTCTCTACGTTTTTCGGCGCGATTTTCTGCTCAACTACGCTAAAATGGCCCCCACACCGCTGGAACTGTCCGAGAAACTCGAACAGCTTCGGGTGCTGGAGAATGGGTATCGAATCAAGGTTGTCGAAACGTCCTACGACTCCATCGGTGTCGATACTCCGGGGGATCTGGAAAAGGTGTTGGAACGGCTAAAGACTAAAGACAGGTAAAGGTAAAGGTAAAGGTAAAAGTACAGGTAAAGGTTTCGGAATACTATATTTTCTTTACCTCTACCTTTTCCTCTACCTGTGACTATTGGAGGTTTTGTGAAGACAAAGTTTATTTTCGTGACCGGCGGTGTTGTTTCATCCATCGGAAAAGGGTTGGCCGCGGCCTCACTGGGAGCGCTTCTTGAGGCCCGGGGACTCCGAGTGACACTGCAGAAGCTTGACCCCTACATCAATGTGGATCCCGGGACCATGTCCCCCTTTCAGCACGGAGAGGTCTTCGTCACCGATGACGGGGCCGAGACCGATCTGGATCTGGGGCACTACGAGCGGTACACCAATGCCCGACTTTCCCGCAAGAGCAATTTTACCACCGGTCAGGTCTACTTCTCGGTCATCGAGAAGGAGCGGCGGGGTGACTATCTGGGGGGGACGGTGCAGGTCATCCCCCACATCACCGACGAGATCAAGTCCAAGATCATTGATAATGCCAAGGGCGCCGACATCGCCATCGTGGAGGTGGGGGGAACCGTGGGTGACATCGAGTCACTACCGTTTCTGGAGGCGATCCGACAGTTCAAGGCCGATCGCGGCGCCGGGAATGTCCTTTATCTCCATGTGACCCTGGTGCCGTACATCAGGACTGCCGGTGAACTGAAGACCAAGCCGACTCAGCACTCGGTGAAGGAACTCCAGACCATCGGAATTCAGCCGGACATTCTCCTCTGCCGGAGCGAGCAGGAACTTCCCCGGGAGCTGAAGAGCAAGATTGCGCTCTTTTGCAATGTGGACGAAAAAGCGGTCATCAACTCCACCGACGCCGAACATATCTATGCCGTACCGTTAGCCCTGCATCGTGAGGGGTTGGACGAGCAGGTGGTGGATAAGCTGAATATCTGGACCAAGGCGCCGGATCTTGCTCCCTGGCAAGAAGTTGTGGCCATTCTCCGGACCCCCGCCCATGGTGAGGTTCGTATCGCCATTGTCGGTAAGTATGTGAACCTGGCGGATTCCTACAAGTCGCTGAACGAGGCGCTGGTGCATGGCGGCATCGCCGCCAACTGTCGGGTAAGGCTCACCTTTGTGGATGCCGAAAAGCTGGAGCAGGAAGATGCTGACGAGCATCTGGCTGAGGTCGACGCCATCCTGGTCCCCGGCGGTTTCGGCGAGCGGGGTAGCGAAGGGAAGATCAAGGCTATCGAATATGCTCGTACCCGGCGGATCCCTTTCTTCGGGATCTGTCTCGGTATGCAGATGGCGGTAGTGGAGTATGCCCGTAATGTCTGCGGAATGACCGATTCCTGCTCCAGCGAATTCAAACCTGACTGCTCACACCCGGTCATCCATCTCATGGCCGAGCAGAAAACGGTGAGCCGTAAGGGGGGGACCATGCGACTGGGCGCCTATCCCTGTACCCTGGTGAAGGGGAGTGTCGCCCAGAAGGCCTACGGGGCAATGGACATTACCGAGCGGCATCGGCATCGTTACGAGTTCAATAATGGGTACCGCGATCGGTTGACGGATAAAGGTCTCGTCCTTTCAGGGATCAACCGTGAGGGGGATCTCGTGGAGATCGTAGAGGTCCCCGATCATCCCTGGTTCCTGGGGTGTCAGTTCCACCCGGAATTCAAATCGAAACCGCTCAATCCGCATCCCCTGTTCCGCGCCTTTGTGGCGGCAGCGCTGGAAAATAAGAAAATCAAGAGTCAAGAGTGAAGGATGAAAGGTGAATGTTATGGTTAAAGAGATAGAAATCGGATCAGTGAGGGTAGGTGGTGGTCGGCCACTGGTACTCATCGCCGGTCCCTGCGTCATCGAGAGCGAGTCCGCCACGCTTCGCTGTGCGGAGCGGCTCATGGCCATCTGCAATGTGGTGGGGATACCGCTGGTCTTCAAGGCCTCCTACGATAAGGCGAATCGAACCTCCATATCTTCCTATCGGGGGCCCGGATTCCATGAAGGGCTACGGATTCTCGCCAAGGTTGGGGAATCGCTGGGAGTTCCGCTCCTTTCCGATGTTCACTCCGTGGAGGAGGTCGGGCCGGCGGCCCAGGTTCTTGACGTCCTTCAGGTACCGGCCTTTCTCTGTCGTCAGACCGATCTGGTGGTGGCGGTGGCCTCGTCAGGCAGGGTGGCGAATATCAAAAAAGGTCAGTTTCTCGCGCCGTGGGATATGTCCAACGTGGTGGACAAGGCGTTGGAGGCCGGATGTGAGAGGCTGATGCTCACTGAACGAGGGGTCTCCTTCGGCTACAACAACCTGGTATCGGATATGCGGAGCCTCCCCATCATGCGGCGGTTCGGTCATCCGGTAATCTTTGACGCCACTCACAGCGTGCAGTTGCCCGGAGGGCAGGGGGGGAGTTCCGGCGGACAGCGTGAATTCGTGGAATACCTTTCCCGGGCTGCCGTGGCGGTGGGGATCGACGGGATCTTCCTGGAGGTCCACGAAGATCCGGACAAGGCTCTCAGTGACGGTCCCAACTCGCTTCGGTTGGAGGATTTGGCGCCGCTCCTGATAAAATTGAAGTCTATAGACGCACTGGTGAAATAAAAGATGATACTAGACGAAGCGAAAAGAGTCATTCGCATTGAGGCCGAGGCGCTCATGGCCTTGGCGGATACCATTGATGACACCTTCCGGCAGGCGGTGGAGTTGATCCTTGCCTGCCGGGGGCGGGTCGTGGTTACCGGTATGGGTAAATCGGGGCTCATCGGCCAGAAGATTGCCTCCACCTTCTCCTCAACGGGAACCCCCTCCTCCTTTCTTCATCCGGCGGAGGGAGTACATGGTGACCTGGGGATGATCATGAAGGGGGATGTGGTCATCGCCATCTCCAACAGTGGCGAGACCGAGGAAATTCTTCGGATTCTTCCCGCCATCAAGCGATTGGGTGCTGTTCTCATCTCCGTGGCAGGAAACCCGGGCTCCACCCTCGCCGGCGCCGGTGACGTTTTCCTTCCCGTTTCCGTCAAGGAAGAGGCCTGTCCCCTGGGGTTGGCTCCCACGGCCTCCACCACCGCCACCCTGGCCCTGGGTGACGCCCTGGCTGTGGCGCTTCTGGTGCAACGCGGTTTCCGTGAGGAGGATTTTGCCCTGTTCCACCCCGGCGGAGCCTTGGGGAAGAAACTCTTACTCCGAGTCGAGGACCTGATGCATATCGGCGACGCCGTGCCGTTGGTCGGCTCGGAGGTCCTCATGCGGGAGGCCCTTTTTGTCATTACCGCCAAGGGGTTGGGGGTAACGGGGGTGACCGACGACAGCGGCGCCTTGATAGGAATTATCACCGATGGGGATCTTCGGCGTGCTCTGGAACGGGGGGTCGATATTATCTCCGCCTCCGCCGGTTCCATGATGAAGAGAGAACCCAAGCGGATACTCAAGTCGGAGTTGGCGGCCAAGGCGCTCAATATCATGGAGGAGTCGGCCATCACGTCCCTCTTTGTGGTGGGGGATGACCTGGTCGTTCCCGTGGGGGTCATCCACCTCCATGATCTCCTCAAGGCGGGACTCGCATGATCGGTGAAAGAGCGAAAAAGATCAAACTGGTGATTCTTGACGTGGATGGTGTGCTTACCGATGGTCGAATCGTCTACGATGCCAACGGGGTGGAGAGCAAGTTTTTTAATGTCAAGGATGGTCACGGCATCAAGCTGTTGCAGCGCGCCGGAATCAGGGTGGCCATCATTTCCGGAAGGGAATCGGAGGTGGTGACTCGGCGTGCCGCCGAACTGGGAATCGATCCGGTGTATCAGCGGGCATTGGACAAGGTTGGGCCCTACCTGGAAATCCTCAACTCCACCGGATGTACCCACGACGAAACCGCCTACATGGGGGATGACCTGCCGGATATTCCGCTCCTGCGCCGGGTAGGCCTGGCTGCCGCTCCGGCGGATGCCCTGGAGTATGTGCTTCCCTATGCCCACTTTATTACCACCAAGGGGGGAGGGTGGGGCGCCGTGAGGGAACTCTGCGATCTGATCCTCCGGGAGCAGGGGAAGTGGGACCTTATCTGCGGAAAGTATTTTGTCGACTGATCGTCCTGGGCAATGGTTGTTTTCAGCGGTAACGGATAACTATCCCGGCGGTGTGTCCCACAAAAAGCGGCTTACAATCTTTGTGCCAAATCCGAGAGTTGTTTTCAAAAATGCGCTTTACACTCCCCCCTTGTTGATGGTATACTCACCACGATGCTATGATAAAGCTGAATAAATTCAGACAGATTCTGGCCGGAGTCATCGTGCTGGCCGTTGTGCTGCTGACGGTGACTCTCTGTCTGAAACTTCCCGATTTGAGAAAAAAGAAGGGGGCTGTGCGCCGTCTGTCCCACAACATCGACGTCTCCATGGGGAGCATCACGTATTCCGAAACACGTGATGGTGTCAGGAAGTGGGTATTGGACGCGCAGCAGGCCGATGTGGCGCAGAAAGATGGACGGATCTATCTGACCAAACCCCGCTTTGTTGTCTATCTGCAGCGGCAGCCGGGGACGGTAACCCTTACCTCAGGTCGCGCCGTCTATGACATCAAGAACCACGATGTGACTCTCACCGACAGGGTTGTTGCCACCGGCGACGGCGGAATGCGAATAGAGTCGGAAAAGGTATTCTACCACGCCGGACGTTCGTTGTTAATCAGTGACGATCACGTAAGGATTTTTCACCGGAGTGCCACAGTTGAAGGGGATGGCATGGAATTTCATACCGTGAATGGCACCGTACGGCTTCTCAGAAATGTAACCGCCACGTTGAAAGCGGGGGGGAGATAGCAGTGCGGTTTTCCCTGTTCTTTTGTTTCATTGGTTGTTTCATCCTCCCTGCGGGGGTATGGGGGGGGGCGCTCGGTACCCCCCTGCTGGAGCGGGACGAGAATCCCATTCAGATTAAGTCTGACAAGCTCCTCACCGACACTCAAAATCGCACGGCCACCTTCAGTGGCAAGGTTACCGCCCGCCAGGGGGATCTAGCCCTGTACGCCGATCGGATTGTGGTGCATTACGGCGCCGAGGGGGGTAACGTGGAACAGGTCGATTGTGCCGGTTCCGTGAGAATTGTTCAGAAGAACCGCACTGGATCCGCGGGAAATGCCGTCTACGACAATAAGGCGGGAAAGATTGTTCTGACGGTTAACCCAAAGGTTTATCAGGGTGAGGATATGATCTCCGGCTCTGAAATAACCTACTACCTGGCTGACCAGAGAAGTGTGGTAACCGGAACTCCCACGGTTCGTGTGGAGGCGGTGATACACCCGAAGGGGAAGCGGAATGTCGATACCAGTCGCTGACCGTCTTCTCTCCACCTGCGGTCTGGTGAAGCGGTTCAACCGGAGGACGGTGGTAAATGAGGTGGATCTTCAGGTTCACTCCGGAGAGGTGGTGGGACTCCTGGGACCCAATGGCGCGGGTAAAACGACCACCTTCTATCTGGTCGTCGGTTTTTCCCGTCCCGATTCCGGTTCCGTCTTCCTGGATGGTGACGATATCACCGACCTCCCCATGTACCGTAGGGCCCGCAGGGGAATCAGCTATCTGGCTCAGGACGCTTCGGTTTTCAGGAAGCTCACCGTAGAAGAAAATATCCTGGCGATTCTTGAAACCCTGGACTATTCGCGACCGGAGCGACTGGAGCGGGCCGAGCAGCTCATGGTGGAGTTCAGCATTACTCATATTGCCAGAACTCGCGGGTACGCCCTCTCGGGTGGGGAGCGCCGCCGCGTTGAAATTGCCCGTGCCCTGGTGACGACCCCCGCATTTATCCTTCTTGACGAGCCGTTTGCGGGTATTGACCCCATTGCCGTCATGGATATCCAGGGGATCATCACGGCAC
>CAIUUR010000295.1 GCA_903902345.1 uncultured Geobacteraceae bacterium
GGCTCGGAGGCGCCGTCGGCAAAGTACTCTTCAATGGACGGATTTCTTCGACGGGCTTCCTCCAGGAGATCATCGATCAGCTTCTGCTGGGCCTGACTGAAGGTAACAATACCGATGCTGAACTGCGCCTGTTGGGGATCCAGCGATCCAGCAGCCGTTGTACGACTTCACTGACGATGGCAGTGGCTTCGGCCCGATTGGTTCGACTCTTTCCCTTATCATATTCACCGGTGACACGGCGAAAAGAGACCCCCAGTTCCTGATGCGGCGAAGGAAACGTGAGCAGTCGGTTGCCGTAATAATGATAATTACTGAAGGCGATCAGGCTTTCATGGCGGCTACGGTAGTGCCAATTGAGATGTCTCTCGGGAAGTTGGGCCGCGATGCAGTCATCGAGGATACTTTCCAGATCGTCCATGATCGTATCATCCGGATCGGCATCGTCACCGCTGTCGGCGCGAGAGAAAAAATTGCTGGGGGGCAACTGTTTCGGATCGCCGACGATGATCGCTTCCTTGCCCCGCGCAATAGCGCCCACGGCATCCCAGACCGGAATCTGCGAGGCTTCGTCAAAAACCACCAGATCAAAGGAGGTATGACTTGGGTCGAGATACTGGGCCACCGAAATCGGGCTCATGAGGAGACAGGGCTTCAACCGGGGGAGCAGATTGGGGATTTTATGGATCAGGGCGCGCACGGGAAGATGAGCTCGCTGCCGTAACAACTGGTTACGCAGAAGTCCCATCTCCGAATTCGGGTTATTCGCCTGCCCCTTGGGAAGTTTTGCGGCAACGCGCGCCTGAATTTCCTTCATGGTGAGGCGGGTATATTTATCGTCGATGATTTTAAATTGCCGGATTTTATCCTCAAAATCGGTGCTGAAGAAACCACAGAGTGCGGGTTCTATTCCGATGACGGTATCACACCACCATTGGTAATATGCTCGTTTAAAGGCTCCTTCAAGTTTCTCCGTCGCTAACCCGTGCGACTCATAGGCTTCAATCAGCGGCTGCAGATTGAGGGCAAGAGCATCCCTTCGTGCCGACCGCCAGTAACACCACCCTCTGAGGCCAATCAGGTTCTGTTGCCAGAGGCGGCATCGTTCTTCAAGATCAGTGAGATAATCGGCGGGCGCAGAGCCGTTGCCTGCTACCGGATTGACCACCAATATCGACATCAGTCCGTTTTCCACCTTCGTGAACTGCTCAAAGGTCTCAAGGTATACCTGAAGGCGCAGACCGATGGGGCCGTCGCCGCTGAGTTGTTCTCGACCTTCAGCGATGAGATGTCCCCATGTGCTGCGGAACCGAATGGCCTGCTCGAACTCCACACCCGCCACGCGGGTCGCCACCTTGCGCAGGGCCTCCGTTCGCTGAATATAATCGTTTACTTCGTTCCAATCGGCTTCCCCCCCCTGCCAATATACTCCCAGTATTTTTTCGGCGCGAGCCGCTGTCTTGCCAATAAACTGCTCTTCGTCACGTAAGTCATGAGCTAGTTGCAGGTCGGAAAGAAGATCCGTATTTTGGGGAGTATGGTCAGGACGAGCTACGGTGGCCAAAACCCGGCGAACATTGCGACTGCCGATCCAGCGGGGCAAGAGCCATTTATTCCGGGTGTCACTCCACTGCTGCATCAAACCATCAAGGTCCAGGGAAATAATTCCCGGGGTAAACCGCTGATAGAGTTTTATCCGTAGCAGATCGCGCTTTCGACCGTGAGCCGAAATTTCCTGAATGGTTGCCTTGAGTGGCTCCCAGTCAGAGGACAACAGGAGGGCCGGCGGTACGGAAGGGCAGTTGAGAAGTGACGCCGCAATAACGGACAGGTTATCCAGAATCTGACGGCTCCAAGATGTTGATGTCATCCCTACGAGCGCCGAAATTCCTGATGCCGCAGCCGTCAGGGCCGGAGCGACTTTCAGTAGTTCCTCAATTGCCCGCTCAACGGTATTACGAAACTCGGGGTTCCAAGTTTCACAGGTCGCTGACGCCCAAACGTTAGTGGTCGGATGACCTATTTGAACGCCGGCAAGTTGTAACTGGCGGACCATTTCCCGCAGGGTATTCAACTGCTGACGATCACACCGGACCGTCGAGGGCCACTGCAATTTCACCAGCGGTATCTCCCGAACACCGATAAGCTGTGAAATACCATGGAAGACCGTCTCACCGCTTTCGCGAACCGCATGGAGGGACGAGACAAAGTCGTTCAACTCCTTGCGAACCGCCGCGAGTTTCTGCGCCTCCTCCAGCCACTCCTCGGTTGAATGAATAGTTTGTACGGTGAGCGCCTGCTCCAATTGGCTCAAGACACCTTTTTTATGACTCTTGTTGGAATGGAGTTCCAGGCAGAACGGTCCCAGCCCGGATTCCGTCAACCGGCGATGAACGACCTCAAGAGCGGCCCTTTCCGAAGCGCCCTTCAGTCGCACCACTGATTCGAATATCACCTGCATGATGCCGAAATGAATCCAGACTGGCAATACATACGTAAGGCAAAAACGTCTCCCCTCCACTCACCCACCTGATCCACTGGTGATTATGGAGATGGAGTCGTCATGCTGAAAGTTTTCAACCGAAATTCCTTCCCCTCATAGACCCTGACCGGATTCCCGCGCACCAACTCGTTATGGGCATCCCACCGAAGCCTTTGAACTTTGGCCTCCTCTCTCTGTCCTTGCCGGGCAACGAGAATCGCGAGGCGCTCCAGAGCCCGTTTACGATTGGCGCTCTGGGATCGTTCGTCCCTGGCAATGGCTGATAAACCGGTCAAGAGGTGAACCGCACGAACGGCCGATTCGGTGGTGTTGACATGCTGACCGCCGGGACCGCTCCCTTTCATGGTCTCTATCCGGACATCTTTATCTGAAAAGGGGATGGACTCAGGAATCGGTGCCCGCTGGCTCCCCGCAAACCAGTTCTTCCGTTTGTGACCAGGCCGGAATGCTGATGTGCCAATCCATTGGACGGTCCCCTCATATCCGGCGGCAAATCGCTCTGCCCCGGGCCCTGCAAGGTGGATCAATGCCGAAAGAAGTGTTCCCTGCTCCGGCCCTGATTCCTCTTCAATGATCTCGGCATGGAGATTATTTCTGTGGGCATCGGCAAGCAACGCTAGCGTCAGTTGCTTCACCACCCAGCAGCATTCCACCGGTCCGCGACCGGAGGTTATCTGAAGAAGAACCGTCATTATTTTCTCACCTTGTAAGTCAGCACCGGCGCAAGAGTCGCCACCACCGTTATCAAACCCAACTCCACCATATCATTGATGACGGCATCGATATCCTTATACGCCTGGGGAGCCTCTTCGTAGAGCAGATCGCGATCCTCGCAGATGACGTAACTCCCGAGCTTGGTTTTGCGCAACGAATCGGTGGTAAACTTTTCCCGAAGCCTCCCGGCGCAGTCGCTCCGTCCCCATTTCCTCCCCGCACCGTGAGCCACGGACCAGAGGTTTGCCGATTGAACTCCGGTGGGCGCAACCAAATAACTCAACGACCCGCGTGAACCGGGAATGACGACCACCCCCTGGTCCGAAGGTACCGCTCCTTTCCGATGGAGAAAGCATTCTTTCCCCGCCACGTTCCGTCGGGAAATGGAGTTGTGCGTTAGATCGAGGATACGCCGATAATTGCTTCCCACCTGCTCAAGCAATCGCAGGGCGATCAGTTCACGATTGGCAACAGCCCAGGCTACAGCATTGTCATGACGTGCCAGGTAATCGTCACACTCGGCATTGTCACCGACGGTTAATCCTCCGTCACGATGAGCATCCACGTGAGTGCGAAGGATGAGTTCCCCCAACCCACGGGAGCCGGAGTGGACAAGCAGATAGAGCTGCTTTGCGTCAAGGTCGAGTTGCCGAAAACTCTTTTCATCTGCCACCTGCTGAACCCGCAGCAGTTCCGCAAAATGGTTCCCGCTGCCGATGGTCCCCAACGATAGGGCAAAACCTTCGGGTGTTGCTTCTCTCTCCGCAAGCCAGGCAACGGTGTCGCCATCCCACGACTCCTCAAGACCGGTGAGCTTCTTGGACC
>CAIUUR010000296.1 GCA_903902345.1 uncultured Geobacteraceae bacterium
CCCCGTGGTGCACCGTCAGGGGGTGGCCGACTTCATTGGAATACCCACAGTTGGCGGTCTTTCTCTACTACATCTTCAAAGCGCCGCATTTACTGCATTTCCACGGAACCGCGCACAGGCATGGAACAGCATACTATCTCCAAAATTGAAGCAGGCAACCCAGGAACTGAACTGAACACACTTTTTCGACTTCTCGCCGCCCTTGACCTAGAACTTAACATCCAGCACCGTCAGAAACCAGCCACGGAAGGCACGGGAGACAATTGGTAAATGGCCCGACCAAGGATTACCGCTGATCTTCACCTGTTTATGAACGGTCAAAACGTAGGATGTCTGACTCGGACCGCCGTCGGGCAACTCCGTTTTGAGTACGGAGAGGCATGGCTGCGTTCTGAATTGAGAAGACCGTTATCACTCTCCATGCCGCTCAGCCAAATGATTTACAGTGGCGATGTTGTAGAAAACTTCTTTGACAACCTGCTGCCGGACAGCCAACCGATACGCAGTCGCATTCAGTCCCGATTTGGGGCAAAGAGCAATCGCTGTTTTGATCTTCTCTGGCATGTTGGTCGTGATTGCGTCGGGGCACTTCAACTCCTCCCGGAAGCTGCAACCGCCATTGATGTGCGGCATATTGACGCCGAGGAACTCACCGATACACAAATCGCCGAGGTGCTACGCAACTACGCCACTATGCCGTTGGGTATGAAAGGCGATGACGACTTCCGCATATCAATTGCCGGCGCACAGGAAAAAACGGCGCTGCTACGTTTGAATGACAAATGGCACCGCCCCTTGGGCGTCACCCCAACCAGTCACATGTTCAAACTCCCCATCGGCAAGATCGCACACAGCGGCTTGGACCTGACCGACAGCGTGGAAAACGAATGGTTGTGCCATCTGATTTTGAAAGGCTACGACATTCCGGTTGCCAACGCTGAGATAGCAACATTTGATGATCGAAAGGTTCTGGTGGTAGAGAGATTTGATCGCAGATGGGCCGATGATCGCTCCTGGTTGATCCGTTTACCACAGGAAGATATGTGCCAGGCGCTGAACATATCACCGGCATTGAAATATGAAAGTGATGGCGGACCTGGAGTTGAGCGAATCATGACCCTGCTTCTGGGGTCGGCCAATGCCCTGGCGGATAGGAGTTTGTTTCTCAAGACCCAGGTCCTGTTCTGGTTACTCGGCGCCATTGATGGTCATGCAAAGAACTTCAGCATATTCCTGCTGCCAGGAGGCAGCTTTCAGCTTGCTCCCATCTATGACGTCATGTCTGCTTACCCACTTGTAGCAAAGAGAGAGGTTGAATCACAAAAAATGAAGATGGCAATGGCTGTCAGAGGAAAACGCACCCATTACCATTGGGAAAAAATACAACTACGACATTGGCTCTCCACAGCACGTATCTGCGGATTTCCGGTCGATGAGATGGAGTCTCTTATCAAGGAGTTGCTTGATAGGATGGACGCTGTTATTGAAAACGTGAAAGGAATGTTGCCGGCAACTTTCCCTGAAGACGTTGCCCACTCCATATTCGACGGAATGAAAGGTGTACGTAACCGTTTGAAACACGCCGACTGAAAAATGAATGAGATTTATAAATGAATCCGCCCCTTGGAGTTCGTGGCCTGGCGAGAGCAGACCAAATGATACTTTCTTCGATTTCAGACGAGGATAAACATGACGAGAAGGAGACGGGAGAATAACAGGCGGCTGACCGCTATGAAATCCTTCTGATCGCCTTCTCCGCCTGTTCAGCAATCAACGGCATCAAGCGGTACAATGCGTCACAGGTATGGGAAGCGAAGGGTCCCTTGAAGAGCGGCAAGCGGACCTCTTCAATTTTCCTGGACAGTGCCAGAACACGGGTCAGCACCAAGCGAGGTTTGACACCGATCTCTTCGGCGAACAGTTCCCACTGCCGCTTATGCACCCCATCGGGGTCACCTTCACCACCGATCTTCATGGCCATACCCGATGCCACTCCGTAGTGAGCGTAGATCCTTGTCGAGAGCAGATCGTAAAACGGCGCCAGGACCGCCCCTTCCGGAAGCAACAGGAGGGATATGTTTTTGCCATGAGCATCGGAATTGCCGATGAGATAGTTGAATATCACCCAGTTCAATAGCGACAGCATATCCTTGCCGGAGTTCCTGCTGCTTTTGCGAATCAGGCTGAAACAGGCAGCCAGAGTCGGGCCACCCTCTGTCTCATACTTAAATTCAGGAGGGACTCGAAGCGCTTGGCAGAAATCCTCCTGATGCAGCCTCCTGATACCATCGCCGGTATCAACGCGGTCGTACCGTTTGACGACAAACACTCGGGTTGCGTCATGCTGATGAATGAAGCTGTCGGGGAGATGAAGACCGACGGCTCTGGCCAGCGCCATACAGAACGCCTCGTTTTCCACCGTACCATCCAGATCTTCCATGGGCGGTTTGATAATGTGGCTACTGGGGGCGGAGCCAAGCCCCAAATGAAAATGCCGACCGTCGAAATAGACGGGAAGTTTCTTCTGGGCGCCGGCCAGGGATAATCGAACACCTTTTTCACCGGCCAGCAGAGGCCTTCGTGGAAGATCAGAGATGATATCGCCCAGTTCATCCAGGGTCAACTGGCGATAGCACCCCGGTTCTTGAGAAACATCTTCCGACTGGGGATAGAGGGAGACCGCTCCGGCGCAGTCACCTCCGATCCTCTCCAGAAGTCCATAATCGTTGTTAGGGGAGATCCCCAGATTCCGGGAAATAACTGTCCGGATCTTTTCTTCAGGCAGGAGATTGGCAAAAAATGGATGCGATTCATCATCAAGGTAGGGGTCTTTGCGCAACGGCAGCGACAGAGAGAGTGGTATCCGGGACTGTTTCAGCCACGCCTCGTCATACTGAAAGCAGAAGAGCCTCTTCGCATCCAGCCAGAGGCGGCCGACCACGGCATCACCAATTTTAACCAGCAATCCGGCGCTCACTGCTCATCACCCGGAGGAGACCAGGTACGGATAGTGGCATCTATCTCTATGCCAAGGCAGACGGTAACCTGCAGGACCTTGTTTAACCGCACGGTTTCCTTGCCGTTCTCCAGAGCTGAGAGAAAGGCGTAACTCACGCCACAGAGACCTGCCGCCTCTTCCAGGGTAAGGCCGTCGTCTTTGCGTTTCTGCCTGATAATCCGCCCAAGATCTTCCGCACCGGCAATTTTCATGGTCTCTCCCAGCCGCATCTATGTACGTATATGTTTACCAGAAATTACCCGACTACAACAGATAAAAACTGTTGATCGTATATATTCAACACCCACAATCGTTATACTGGTACATTTATATCCGAACGAAGATCTGATATGTTAATCCAAAAATCAAGGTACCCCGCGCGGAAAAAATCCAGTGTGCCCCGCCTCGCAGGTCTGGCTAGTTTCCGGCATGACGGGGGATCAGGTGGAGATACAGGAGTAGGTTTGAAATAGTTTTGGCTCTTTGGGGTTATAAAATTGTCGTAAATATATATTTTTGACACTTTAATTGTCTGTTAAATTGATTTTTCGGTCAATTCAGGCTATAAATGGTGTCTGAAATGCAGATGTAATTGGGTGGCAAAATGGCCAAGGAAATAACCGATAAAGAGTTGTCACTGATCGAGCAATGTGTTTCCGGGCATCTAGAAGGCATCGGTGTCTCCGGACTGGAGGCTGAACTTTCCGGCCATGGGTTTGCGATACAGCGAAGAACCCTGCTACGTCGGCTGACAATGCTGAACGCCATGAACCGAATCGCCTTAACTGGAGAAAAAAAAGGGAGAGCATATCAGCCGGTAAAACAGGATCTTGTTGTAACGGTTGAAGGTGCAAAAGCAACTGCCAGTATTGGCTCACTCACAGTCGAGATATATGTCCCGCTCTCGTCGGAAAGCGAAGGAATCAAAGCTCATGTCCGGCAACCTCGCCAAATGCGGAAACCTGTCGGATATAACCAGGAATTCCTTGAAGCATATTATCCCAATGAGACTTGGTATCTTCCGCTTGAACTGCGGGAACAGTAGCGTCAAATCGGTACACCACCTGAAGATGAGCGACCGGCCGGAACCTTTGCCCGGGATATTCTGAATCGACTGCTGATTGATCTTTCCTGGGCTTCTTCACGCCTTGAAGGCAACACCTACAGCCGTCTCGATACTCAGCGGTTGATCGATTTCGGCCAGGCAGCAGAGGGCAAGGATGCGCTGGAAACCCAGATGATCCTTAATCACAAGAACGCCATCGAATTACTGGTGAACGAAGCTGATTTGGTCGATTTTTCCCCCTACACTATTTTCAGCCTGCATGCACTTCTTTCCGATGGCTTACTGGCCGTACCCAGCGCCTGTGGGCGAATTCGTCATCGCCCGGTTGACATTGGCGGTAGTGTTTACCTGCCTATCGCCATGCCACAGAGATTAGAGGAGCTTTTCAGAATTATTCTTTCCATGGCCAACAAAAACCGCAAAAACCGGGACAGATCTATTTATTTCCAA
>CAIUUR010000297.1 GCA_903902345.1 uncultured Geobacteraceae bacterium
CCAGACCTTTGCTTCCCGTTCCCTTTTCATTGCGCATTCGATCAAGTCCATGACGTTTCTCCTTTCTTGCATACGACACGAACGAACGTCCGGCGTACTCCTGAAGTAGTCAAACCTTATCCACAACGATCTCTACCCCCTGAGTGTCCTGATCCATCGTCACATCCTCTATTCAGATTGCTCTCGCACCAAAAGCTCCAGAATATCGGCTCATTCGGTTTCTTCGCAGTCAGCCGGTTCCCAACTGTCCAAGTCGCCGTTTTCCAACTCCACCTGAATGGTTTGTCCCTCTATGGTGCACCCGAAGGACAAACCGGACTCCCCCGTCCGGACATTACGCAGTTTGACCCGCTCATCTTTACGTTCTGTCCGCTGGCAAACAGTAACACACTCTGACTCTTTCATGACAATTACCTCTTCAAGCTAATGTTAATCTAAGCCATGATCCCACGCCACTCACTTCACCCGACGCAATGACGCTGCAAAAGTAAAGGCGTTATCCATCGTTGTATAGATTTTATCAAGCGGTAGTAATAACGCAACACCGGATATGCCATAAAATTGAATACTATGCCTGAAGTGGACATCGATGTCCGGTACGCTTCCCGGAATTTACCTCCGATGGCGCCCACCTTGCGAGTTTTCCCACGAATATGGTGAATTGAAACTTTGCAAACCAGCAATACACTATTCACACTATTTAATGTAATATGTTTGAGCTATACTTTACTACGAGAAGAGAAGGTTTCACAATGTCCGGTGAAGTGGAAGAGGAAGTTCTCAGCCAAAGAAGAGTCCTGCAGGAACTACCGAAATGCGCCTGATCCGGGACTCTGAATTGAGGTAATCATGAACACGAAACCCCGGAACTTTTACCGGGAGCAGAAGGAGCAATTCTCCAGGCACCGGTTTCAACCGTCGCTTCTGTCGAAGGACATCCCTTGTCCCGGATGCGGACCGCCATTGCCCGGATAGTTACCGACTCTTGGCGAAACATTCCGCACTTTTCAGTGACTCTGGATGTCGTCATGGACGCAGTTGAGGAAATGCGATCAGGACTGAAATTGGCGGAAACGGCTTTTTCCGTGAACGACTTCATCATCAAGGCTGCTGCCCTGGCACTGCAGCACTACCCGCTTGTCAACGCGAGCTTCAGCGACGCACAAATTATCTGCCACGACGCCATTAACATCGGCCTTGCCGTGGGGCGCCCCGATGGCCTCCTGGTTCCGGTGCTTCGAGGGTGCGATACCCTCCCGCTACGGGATATCGCCACGGAAAGCCGCCGCTTGGTTGCCGCGGCCCGTGGCGGTGGACTGGTCGCGGCCGAACAGACCGGAGGAACATTCACCATCTCCAACATAGGCATGTACAATATTAACGCTTTCACCGCTATCATCCTTCCCCCCCAGTCGGCCATCCTGGCGGTGGGGACGGTCAGGGAGGCTGTGATTCCCCGAAAGGGTACGCCGATTATCGCCTGCGTCATGACCCTGACGCTGTCTGCGGACCACCGGGTGCTGGACGGAATCTATGCCGCCGAATTTCTCGGGCAGATCCGGCACTACCTGGAGACCCCGGTTCTCCTGCTGTCATGACCGGTTACCTCACCGCTCGCCTTCCACCGGAGAAGGGCTTCGTTCCTGTGGACACCGACACGCCGTGGTAATCCGTGATCTGGGCCTCATTGATTTCTCTGCCGCCGTTGCCCTCCAGGAGCAACTGGTTACCGGCATAGCCTCCGGCAAGGAAGAAGAGATCCTGCTCCTGATGGAACACCATCCGGTCTACACCATCGGCAGCGGCGGCGACCAGGCCAACCTCCTCGATCCAAAAGTTCAGCTACTCCGGACCAACCGGGGCGGTGACATCACTTTTCACGGACCGGGACAATTGGTGGGGTACCCGCTTCTCCACCTCTCCCGTTTTGACTGCGACCTGCACCGGTATCTCCGTTTTCTGGAGGAGGTGTTACTGGAAACAGCTGCCTCCTTCGGGGTTTTGGCGAAAAGGGTTAACGGAAAGACCGGTATCTGGACAGAGCGAGGGAAACTGGCCTCCATCGGCATCGGCGTCAGGAAATGGGTCAGCATGCACGGTTTCGCGCTGAACATCACCGGGCAACTGGATGGTTTTGCCGTTATAAACCCCTGCGGCATGGTCGGGTGTCCCATGACGTCACTGGAAAGGGAGCGTAACCGTAGCCTTCAACGGGAACGGGTGGTTGATGTGACGGGAAAGACGCTGCTGGCGCTCTTGCCCGCCAACAGCTTATCAACCCGCTCCTTTCCACCTCCCTGTATTTCCTCTGTATTTTCCTACGACACTCTCCTCGCCAATCCCGGCGTTCCAGCTCACCAGGAATCCCTCAGCAGGGCTCCACCCAAACATAGCCCCGCTGAGGAAACTCCTGCTCCTACGTGAAGGACGCTTTTACCAAAGCGTCCACCTTGGCCTTCATCTCACGGCGCAGTTCATTGGAGCTCTTGTCCAGCTCCGCCGTCAGCTTGGTAAATTCCGGCTGCAGTCGACGCAGATGCTCCAGGTACTCCTGAGGGGGGAACTTGATCCGGTACTTTTCCAACGCTTCATACAAGATGAAACACCACCACCACCAGACACGGTACTGTTGTCCAAGGGCAATATCACCGCCGGCTTCGGAACTCTCGCTAAAATTGGGGGAGTCCCGTGGATCCCGCACCGCGTAGGCATAACCGTAGGCTTCTTCGGCCTCTATTTTGCCGTCACCATCGGTGTCGGGGTTGAAAGCGAGGGCCGCCCCATGGGGATCGTGACCGGCCTGGGCGGCGATCCAGTCGCGGGCAAAGGGGTCCCAGTTACCGTCCGCCGTCACATAAGAACTCTGAGACTCGATTGCGGCGGAAGCGACGCTGGTAGCCGCTGCGGTGCTCTTGGCGAGAATGGAGGCGTTGAACCCGCCGGAGTTGCATTGCTCCAACATGACGATCAGCTGGCGGAAATTGGGCAATTGGGAGAGCTTGTTGGAAAAATCGGCGTTGTAATACTGCCCCCAACTGGGATAGGTGCAGAGGTAAGAGGTTCCGGGAGTACCATCATAATCGCCATGGTTGTTGCAATGAATCAGCAACGAGTCCCGGGCATGCAGTTTGGATTTCAGGTTGTCCACTGCCGCCTCGAAGGCGACACGATTCCCTTGCCCGGTTATGTTGATCCGGTATGCCGTTCCGTCCCCCGGCCAGTGTGTTTGCACACCATCCTGCGTATTCAGGGTGCCATCATAGCTGAGCACATAGATATGCGCCGGGTCATAGGCATAGACGTCGATGAGGGTCCGGTACAGGAATTCCATATCGTTGAGATGCCGTTTGTTCGACATTCCCGAGAAGAGAATGGCGTATCTCGCTCCATCCGGAATAATGATGGGACAGCGCCAGACCGGGGGCCACGGGTGAAACCGGATGGGAGTGTCGAGAAAGCGTAGCGGCTCATGGAATGCCTGAAGTGTCTTGGGGTGAGTCACATCGGCTATGGGGGGGAACCGTGCGGCCACTTCACGATGGAACTCGCCCGTACCGGCATCGTACAGGAGGTAGCGGCAGTCGTGGCCAAAGTTGGCATGGGGGTCGTCATCGGCGAACACCAGAATACTGGGACGTTGCGCCACGATCTTCTGAAACTCCGGGCCGATTTTCTCACCCTCCTGATAGATCCGCTCATCCAGGTAAAGATTGGTCTTTTCCCGTTGATCAAACGGCAGGCTACTGAATGCGTGGGCACGCACCCGCTGGAGTAGTTGCTCTCTTCCGGTCTCAGTCATGTTTTAGCTCCTGTAAAATTACGTATGCAGCACTACGGGAGTGCTATCGTGTTTGCTGGGGAAGCGCCACAGCCGCGTTGGGCACCGAGGGCGCCTGGTAAATCATTCTCCAGCACACACCTCCTCCGTCCTGAAAGGGTGGCCGGCGGGATTCCATTGATACCAACGCGCCATCATCAACGTTGACAAGAAGATAGCGGGACGAATGGCCCCAATTCGCCATGGGGTCGCGATCAATGAATGCCAGGCGGGAATCGGTGGTTACGTCGATGCTTGTCCCGGGAAACGGAAGCGTGGTTCCGGCACTAATGAGAGAATCGGCAGCGTATACCACCCCGTTTTCAAATTCTTCCGGCGTCAATTCTGCAGATATGATCCTCACAAAATCCTCAAACGACAAAGCCATGGTCATTCTCCGCAGTCAGTTGCAAGCGGGCGAATCTTCTTTTTCGTGAACCGGTCGCGGAGTTCACCTTCGAGACTCTCCCCATAGCGCACCCGGATGGCCTCTCCGTCCATCGGCACGGTAAAGAAATAGCCTCGGATACTCCGCTGATCAGTTGCGATGGAAACCCGTTGGGCCTTCACCTCACCCAGGAGCAATTCGGGCTCAATGGCCCGTTGGGGGAAATTCGGGCCGGACACCACCAAGCGCAGCGCCTCCACTACCGTACTCCCCCCGTGGGGTGACGGCATCAGGACCATCTCCGCTACGTAATGAGTCAGTGGCAGTACCTTTCTGGCCATGTTTCACTCCTTCCCGTTACTGGCTGAATTCGATGTCATCGATTTCGATTTCCCCCGTAGCGTCGGCGTCAAACTCAAAGGAGACGGAGTGGAGGTCCGTGAGGTCCAGATCCTGGGCGCCAAGATTGGCGATCGTGAAGGAGGCCAACGGAATACGCACCGACTTGAGCGCCGACTTGATGAGGTCGCTGTAGCCACGCAGGTAGGGATACGGAACATCCGTAAATGTGCTTACGCGGATCGCACGCGACTTCCCACCGCCATCGCTGAGACGAACAAAAAGGTCCCGGGATTGATTTGCCGGATTCTGCGGACTGCCATACTTCTGCGTCACCCGGAACGCCAGTACCGTATAGCCGGAGACATCTTTTGCCAGGGCCGGCACCTGGGAAAGGTAAATCCCGGCGGTGCTTTGCCAGGCAATGTTGCAACCGCTGGTCACGTGCGGGGAATGGTTGTCAAGAGTGCGGAGCGCATTTTCGGCGAGGGTCGAGAGAGCAACTCCGGTGACTGTTCCCCCCAGCGAGTTGAGATTCGGATTGTGCGGAGTCTGCTCAAAATCATCAAGCAACAAGGCCCCGGGCAACTGGCAGGATGTATGGATATGCAGTGCCCCGGCCAGGCTCGGTTCGAGAGCCGCGCTGAAGTATTCAAGCTGTTCATCGCGTCCCTGAAGATAGGCTTGCATGAGGGCGGTGACATACCCTTTGGCGACATTCTCGTGGTCCGTAATGGAGATCAGCTGAGGGATATCGCCCGGTGCAATATCGGATTCGACCGTTAACGCGGTGGGCGCCCATACCGTATTGAAGCGATCGTGCGTGGCGCCATAGACAAAGACGAAATAGCGGGGGCGACCCGCCTCATCATAGATATTGAAGCACGTGCGGTCAGGCCACGTGCCGGCGACATCGCCATCGTTGGCGCCATAGATCACCAGTAGCGGCAAGCCCGGGTCGCCGTAATGATGATAATCGGTGGGGGCGATGGAGACCCCGGCACGGAGATTCCAGTCAAGAGCTTCGGCGGTATTGATTTGCGCCGCCCGCACCACCGCTTCGCCACCTCGCGAATGACCGGCGATACCGACATTGTTGAAGTCGATGTGTCCCTGAAACAGACCCGGGTTGCTGTTATTCTGGGCCATTATCTCCAGGTGCGCCAGAATGGCACGGGCGCGGGTCTCGATGGCGACCCCCACCGGCGCATAGATGCTCATGGCGATGAACCCATGGCTGGCCAGATGATCCAGCAGGTAGTTGTACCCGAGATAGGAGGTATCATACCCCGAGTTGCCGTGCATGATCAGCACGAGCGGGTAGCTTCCGGGAGCGAAAGCAGCATCACTGCCGCTCACCGTCGCGGGGTAGCGGATGGTGGCGGTGAGCGGAAGGGAATCGGTGGGAGTGGGGCCCCCGTCAGTGGCAGGCACCTGAATCGTTCCCGACATATAGTCATGCTGTCCGATGCTGGCGGCAAAAGGGCCCGGCAGGGAGGGATCTTCCGTGACGTAAAAACCCACCCGGACATAGCCGTCGATCATATCCAGCGGCGGGTCCAGCGAGCCGTCGCTGGTGAAGTTTTGCGGGTCCGGGGCATTGTTGCCGAAGTCGACAACGATGTCGTACTTTCCGGGCGCCTGGGGATTGGGCCAAACCAGCGTCCTGTTCCAATTTACGCAACCGGGAACGATGGGTACTATCTTTGGCGCCATAGTCAACCCTGGACCCGAAATATCATCCAGCATACTGCTGCCGGACCATTCCGCCGCCGTCTTGTGACGGATGACGTAGATTGCGGCTCGCTGACTGACGACTCCCTGGGGTAGCGCATCCGGATCAAGGGCGGCGTAGACGTCGGTACCCTTGGGGAAGTTGTTGACAAAACGGAAGTAAGGGCGATGCGCCAGTGGGCGTCCCGCAATCTCCGGAGAAAGGACAATCCCGTTGTCATAGCCGAAACGCTTGCTGAAGGGGAGGCGAATGACCAGGGACGCGAACCGCCGATCGGATACGATATCTCCTGCCAACAAGGTCGGTTCGTCGGAGTCGTACCAACCGGGGATGAAGGAACGGGCGATGAACTGGTAACTGCCGGCCTCCAACTCCGCGCTTTCGGCGATGGTGACGGTGCGTAATGAACTCCCATCATGCCGATAGGTCCGAACCGCCGACGTACCTTCTTTCAGCATGACCGGCGTGAGGGGATCCCCGATACGCCATCCGAACTGCCGATGCACGATATAGATCCGCACGCACCCCTGAGGAAAATAGTGCAAGGCAAGAGCAACAGCCCCCCTCCCCTGCTCCAGCCCGGTCTGGAGCCTCCCCTGAGCGTTGCAGGGCACGAGTCGCGGTTCACCTTTTCCCCTGCAGATGGTGAACCGCAATTCGCCACACTCCAGTATTCTCGTCTGAAGTCTGGTCACCCGTATGGTCAGAGTCTGATTGTCGTGGGCAGCAAGAGCCTCCTCATGAGTGAGCAGGCCCGGTTCATCCAGCCGAATCAGCCCGACATACGGCATCAGTGGGGTCAGGGGAAGCTCGCCATGGCGATCCGTCGTGTAGCAAGCCAAAACCGTAGCGTTACCGAATGCGTCTCCGGACATGAGCCTGAACTCGTACCGCGTGGCGGGGCGTAAACCTTTTCCGGAGATAAATACGGTCTGGCCGGGAGCAAAGGCCTGCCGGGTTTCGCCGCTGTCATCGCTCAACCATAAGTTGGTCATCGGAGCTCCTTCCGGTGCGTAATAATTCTACGAAAGCTTAACATGGTTTTTACATTTGTCAATTATAATAAATTATTTTTACTGACGAATATCATACAAAGAGGGAGTGCAGGGCCGTTGTGGCGGTTGCAAGGCAACTCTACCGCCATTGTACTGTCACCTCCAACAGTTGACCGACCGGACTTTTGACTCTTTCATCGGTTCCTTTCCTGCTCCGGTGTTGGCGGAGTTTTGGGCCCCTACCTGCCCACATTGTCATGCCTTTGCACCGGTGGTGCGAACTCTTGCTGAAAAACTGGCTGGTCAGGCGGCAGTGGTTCAGATTAATACTCAGGACAACCCGATCCTGGCAGCGCGTTTTAGTATCCGTGGCATACCGGCCATAATCCTGTTGAAACAGGGAGACGTTATTGATCGACTTCCGGGAGCGCAACCACTTGATGCGGTACTGGCGTGGTATCACCGAAGGAAGTAACCGCAGATTTCCTCACCGCACACCGGGCAAAGTAGTGCTGTCACCATCCCCCCTTCCCTTTTGAGTACTGCGATGTTTGGAGCAAAACAGAGACCTGCGACAACTATTGTCGCTGTCATTGCGGGTCTTTCTCTTGACTTGAACCACTGTTGATTGTACAGTTCAAACCTTCGATTCATATATAAAACTACCTTATCGGGAGGCATCATGAAACGGATTGCGTTTGGCACTTCAGGCTGGCGCGGAATTCTCTGTGAGGACTTTACCTTTGACAACGTCAAGACGGTAACTCAGGCCATCGCCGATCATCTCTGCGCCAACGGAGAGCAAGGTAAAGGGGTCATTGTGGGGACCGACACCCGGTTCATGGGAGATCGGTTCACCCGGGAATCCGCTTCGGTACTTACCGGTTCCGGAATCAAGACCCTGCTCTGCAGCCGGGATGTCCCGACGCCGGTTATCGCCTTCGAGATCATCCGCCGCGGCCTGGCGGGAGGGATCAATTTCACTGCCAGCCACAATCCCCCCGAGTACAACGGCATAAAGTTTTCTTCGTCATCCGGGGGCCCTGCCCTGCCGGAGACCACGTCCGACATCGAGAAGCGGGCCAACGCCGCCCTGGGAACGGCCGGCTATAACTCCATGGAGCTGGAAGATGCCCGTCGTGACGGCCTCCTGGAGGAGATCGATCCCCGGGGTACGTATCTGGCCGCCCTGGAAGAGAAGGTGGACTTCGACGCCATCGCCTCACTGGGCACCATCGCCCTTAACCCGCTCTTCGGCACGGCCCGCGGCTACCTGGACACGCCGCTCCTTGCCCGGGGAATGAACCTGAAGGTGATCAACGATCACCGGGACCCCTATTTCGGCGGATTCCCCCCTGAACCGGCGGAAAAAAACATCCAGGACTTCATCTCCCTGGTGAAGGGGGATCCCGCCGTAAAGCTCGGCCTGGCCACCGACGGAGACGCCGATCGTTTCGGCATCCTTGATGGAGACGGCTCCTACATCGAGCCGAATTACATCGTCGCCCTCCTCCTGGACTACCTGATCCGTTACCGGAAAATTTCCGGCGGCGTGGCCCGCAGTGTCGCCACCTCCCACCTCATCGACGCCGTGGCAAAGAAGCATGGCATCCCGGTCTATGAGACACCCGTGGGATTCAAATACATCGGCGAGCTGATCACCCAGGATAAGATCATCATCGGCGGCGAGGAGAGCGCCGGACTCTCCATCAAGGGGCATGTTCCCGAAAAAGACGGCATCCTGGCCTGTTTCCTCGTGGCGGAGATGGTGGCCCGCGAGGGAAAATCGGTAACGGAACTCCTGGAGCGGCTCTACGGCGAAGTCGGGCGCTACATCACCCGACGGGACAATCTCCGGCTCTCCCGGGAACTGGAGGCGGCCTACCCCCAGAAGGTGGCGGCCATCCCGTCGGAGGTGGCCGGCGCCAAGGTCATCGATGTCAACCGCACCGACGGCGTCAAACTGCTGCTGTCCGACGGAACCTGGATGCTCTTCCGCAAGTCCGGCACCGAACCGGTGGTCCGGCTCTACGGCGAGGCGCCCTCCGAAGCGCGACTGACCGAGATCATGAAAGCCGGTCGGGAGTTCATCCTCGGCTGATCCACTCCCTTTACGGACCAGAAACAGATAACGGCGCCGGGTCTCTCCCATGGAAAGAGTCGGCGCCGCTCCTTTTTGGCAGGATCTCCGAAGATCCCTCCCTGAACCTTTTTTAAAAAAACTTGTCCCTTTTCCACTCAACGATTATACTAGTTTCGTTTCATCACTGCGGTGTGACGGGATGTCAGGATACCGAATGAATAACACGTCCATCGGCCTTGCCGCAGCCTTCCTCACCACCGTGGCCGCAGTGCCTCAGGTTATCCGCTGCTGGCGAACCCGCCATGTCCGGGACATATCCCTCTGGCAACCGCTCCTGCTGGTGGCCGGAATGGTCCTCTGGCTCTGGTATGGCCTGGCACTGGGCGACCCGCCGCTCATCATCGGAAATATCGTCTCCCTAGCTCTCAACCTGACGCTGATCTATCTCAAATTCCACTTCGCCGCCAATGATCCGCCGGTGGAACCGGCGCCCATTCCGCTGATGACGGAGGAACTATGAAATCTTTTAAAGAGCTGATCCTGATCGTACTGGTGACCCTCCTCGTCGGCTGCGGCTACAACATCATGCAGGCCAAAGAAGAGGCGGTCCTTGCCGCCTGGGGGGATGTGGAGGCAACCTATCAACGACGAGCCGACCTGATCCCCAATCTGGTTGAGGTCGTCAAAGGGTATGCGCAACACGAAGCCGCAACTCTCACGGCGGTGACCGAGGCGAGGTCCAAGATCGGCACCATCCAGGCGGGGAAAGAGCTGGTGAACAGTCCCGAGGCCTTGGCCAAATTTCAGCAGGCCCAGGGACAACTCTCCGGCGCCCTGTCGCGACTCATGGTGGTGGTGGAACGCTACCCTGACCTGAAGGCAAACCAGAACTTCATGGATCTCCAGAACCAGTTGGAAGGGACCGAGAACAGGATCAACGTAGCCCGCTCCCGGTATAATAAATCGGTGGAAGAGTTCAACGTCAGCATCCGGACTTTTCCCAACTCCATGACCAACTCACTGCTCCTCCATCTGGCCCGCAAGGAGTCGTTCAAGGCCGAGGAAGGGGCGAAGGTTGCACCAAAGATCAAGTTCTGACAAGCTACTTTTCTGCGTCTCTACGTCTCTGCGTGAAACAGACCACCGGGTTATTGTATGAGAGCTCTCCTTCTCATCCTACTGCTGCTCCTCATCCCCGTCGCCGGGTATCCTCTTGAGGTCCCTCCGCTTTCCAGCCGGGTCACCGACTTGGCCGGAATGCTCTCCGCCACTACCCGCCAGCAGTTGGAGACGGAACTGGCGGCATTCGAACAGAGCCAATCGACCCAGATTGTCATCCTCACCGTCCCCTCTCTGGAAGGGGAGCCTGTGGAGCAGTTCGGCATCAAGGTCGCCGAAGCATGGCGAATCGGCCGCAAAGGGATCAACAGCGGAGTCATCCTCATCCTTTCCCGGCGGGAGCACAAGATCAGGATCGAGGTGGGACGGGGTCTGGAGAGTCGCCTCACCGACCTGGTGAGTGGCCGAATCATTCGAAACGAGATGGCTCCCTTGCTCAAAAGAGGTGACAGTGACGGGGGGATCGCCGCCGGAGTTTATGCCGTCATGGCCGCAGTCAAGGGGGAGTATGCTGCCGCGCCCCCCCAGAAATCGGAGCATGATGAGCAAAGCGCCCTGCCACTCTTTAGCTTCTTTATCGTGGCGCTTGTGATCTGCGTCTATCTAGGCGCCATTTCCCGTTACCTCTCCGGAGTGGGTGGTGCGATCCTTATGCTGTTTGGAATCGGGCTCTCCCCTACATCAGTTTCATTCGTGGTTTCGGCTGCTCTTGCCCTGGTTGGCTTCGTGATAGGGTTCCTTGTGCCGACACTTTTTAGTTCCGGTGGTCGAGGCGGTTCTGGCGGCGGCCCCTGGCTGGGCGGCGGATTCGGCGGCGGTTCGGGGGGTGACGGCGGATTTTCCGGTGGTGGGGGAGATTTCGGCGGTGGCGGCGCATCAGGGGATTGGTAACAGGCAAGAATGAAGGGTGAGTCCGTCATGAAAACCGATCTGTTCAGCGACAGTCAGCGGGAGGAGATACGCCGGGCGGTGACAGCGGCGGAAGAAGCGACTTCCGGCGAGATCGTCGTCCTGGTACTCCCCGAAAGCGACCGTTACCGGGAAGCCGAGGCGCTGGGAGGGGTAATTTTTGCAGCACTCCTGGCCCTGACCGTGGGAACTTTCCTCCACCACGCCACCGTCTGGTTCTATATCCCGCTGCAGTTCATCCTCTTCTTTCCCTGCCGCCTTCTCTTTTGCAAGGTACCCCGGCTGAAACGCCCCCTTCTACCCACTTCCCGTCGGGAAAGCGCCGTACGGGAGCGCTGCCTCCATGCCTTCTACGACGAAGGAGTTCACCGGACCCGTGAAGCCAGCGGCGTACTCATCTTCATCTCCCTGCTTGAGCGGAAGGTCTGGATCATCGGCGACCGGGGGATCAATGAAAAGATTTCACCCGAGACCTGGCAGGAGCTGGCCGGGGAGCTCTCCGGAGGGATCAGGGAAAAGCGGGCCTGCGCCACACTCTGCGCCGTTATCGCCAGGTGCGGGGAGATCCTGGCCCGACAATTCCCCCCCAAGGGAGATGACGTCAATGAACTCCCCGACGAGGTGCTGGAGAACGAATAATCCCGGCGCGGCGGATGGTACGAAGAGCAATCAGGATACTCACAAAACACTCAAGGAGGATGTCATGATTTTAAAAAAAACGGCTCTGGTCGCAGTTTGGTTCTGTATGGCTGCATCATCAACAGTTGTCGCAGCAGATACGATCGTTAACGGAGACTTCAGGATCCTGGGGAGCGGGAACCTGGTATTTTCCGACGGAACCAGTCAAAAAAGCGCCCAAGTTAAGGGAGATACAGGTCAACAGGGAGCTATCGGTCCGGCGGGACCGGTCAACACCCTGACCATGGGAACGGTTGCCACCGGCAATCCGGGTAGTGCCGCCTCGGCGGCCATAACCGGAACGGCTCCCAATCAGACACTGAACCTTATCCTCCCCCAGGGACAGCAGGGGCCCGTAGGCCCCGGCGTCACCACAAAGTGGTCCTGGACGAAGGAGTCATACGTAAATTTTCTGGCTGCGGGTACGCAGACAAATTCGCTCATCCTCTATCATGACACCTCCGGGAAAACTTCCGGTTTCAGTCAGACCACCCAGAACGGTCCTTCCGGCGCGCCTGTGATGTCCATGACGTATTACACGAATTATGACACTCAGGGCAGTCCGCTGACCGGCATCAATGTGAAAAATGACAGCCTCACCCCTTACAAATTTATAGAAAGCAACAGCTATGATACGGCAGGAAAGAGAACGCAACGGGTCAGAACAGTATATGACAACAGCAACGCCCTTGTGCAAATCCAGACACGAAACCATGACGTGAATCATAATGGAGCCATAACCAGTGAAATCACCGTTGCGGGGAGTGTTACCACCACCGTGATCTATTCCTACGGTGCATATGATCCCAATGGCTACCCTTCACTGGCAACAACCTCGACGACAAAAGTTGATTCATCGTCAGGGACGACAACAAACTGGAATGGGTATGCTCTTTTCGAATACGAACAGTTTATTCCCACCTCTTCCGGGTCATCGTCAGGAGCTCCGCTCATTAACGCCACAATTCTGTCTTTTCCCGGACCCAGCACCATCGGTTGGACCAGCCAGATTCAGATATATACCGACAACACGCAACAGACTCCGGTCACCACCGCCGCTGTCACGGTAACCGCCAACGGCACTCCAACAACGCTGAGTTACGATGCCGCCAAACAGCAGTACACCGGCAGCTCCCTGATCCCTCTGGGGAGCAGTATTACACTTTCGGTAACTATCGGAGGCACGACCTATACCACAGCAGCCACTCAATATAGCACATACCCGACCATCACCACCCCTTCGGCAGGCGCCTCCTGGAATGCCGCCACTGCCAACGACATAACCTGGTCAGGGGGAACGCCTACGGCAAATGCGGAGTATGTCGTCGGGATACTGGGGGGCAACGGTCAGTTCGTCTTTCCGGTACCGCCCCCCAGCGGTGGTGGACCTGCCGAAGTGGCCACAACAACAACCTCATATACTGTGTCGGCCAACAGCGTGGCACACGGGAGTTATCAGGCGATTGTGGGGATAGGAACGCCGGGCTTGGGTAGCGGCAACAGCGGATCGGGCATTTTGATTCCCGGAACCGCTTCCGGATCGGGCCTATGGGTTGGTGCGGTTACTGCCAACGCAGTCACTTTTCAGTAGAATCGGAGTCAAAGAAAAGAGCTCCTGAACAAACGTTCAGGAGCTCTTTTTAGCGTAACGGCAAC
>CAIUUR010000298.1 GCA_903902345.1 uncultured Geobacteraceae bacterium
CAGCATCCGGTTCACCGGGATGCCGGTCCACTTGGCCACAATTTGGGCGATGAGGTCGGCGTCCACCTCCTCGGAGAGCATCTTCCCCTCTTTCTGACTCTCCTCCAGCTCCCGGTTCCGTTGGGCCATCTCCCGCTCCAGGGCCGGGATTTGCCCGTACCGGATCTCGGCGGTACGGGCAAGATTCCCCTCCCGTTCGCTTTTCTTGGCTTCTTCCTTGCCACCCTCGATCCGTTGTTTCAATTCACTGATTGCCTTGATCCCTTCTTTTTCCTTGCGCCAGTGGTTTCGGAGTCGGGCCGCCTCCCCCTTGAGCTCCTCCAGTTCATCGGAGAGTTTACGCAACCGATCCTGGGCGTGGAGGTCTTCCTTTTCCCGAAGCAGCGCCTGCCGTTCGATCTCCAGCTGAATTATCCGCCGCTCGACCTCATCGATCTCCATGGGCATGGAGTCGACTTCGATGCGGAGCCGGCTGGACGCCTCGTCGATGAGATCGATGGCCTTGTCGGGGAGGAACCGGTCGGTGATGTAGCGGTCCGAAAGGGTCGCCGCCGCGATGATGGCGCTATCCTTGATCCGGATGCCGTGGAAGGTCTCGTACCGCTCCTTGAGCCCTCGGAGGATGGCGATGGTGTCTTCTACGCTGGGTTCGCCGGCAAAGACCTGCTGGAACCGACGCTCCAGGGCCGCATCCTTTTCTATGTACTTCCGGTACTCGTTGATCGTGGTGGCGCCGACACAGTGGAGTTCCCCCCGGGCCAGGGCCGGCTTGAGGAGATTGGAGGCGTCCATGGCTCCCTCGGCGGCGCCGGCGCCCACCAGGGTGTGGAGTTCGTCGATGAAGAGGATGATTGCCCCCTCCGACTTGGTCACCTCCTTTACCACCGCCTTGAGCCGGTCTTCGAATTCACCCCGGTACTTGGCCCCGGCGATGAGCGCTCCCATGTCCAGAGAGAGAACCCGCTTGTTCTTCAGCGCCTCGGGGACGTCGCCGGAGATGATCCGCTGGGCCAGCCCCTCCACAATGGCGGTTTTGCCCACCCCCGGTTCACCGATGAGAACCGGGTTGTTCTTGGTCCGCCGCGCCAATACCTGGATAACCCGGCGGATCTCGTCGTCCCGGCCGATAACCGGATCCAGTTTCCCTTTTCGCGCCAGGTCGGTGAGGTCTCGGGTGTATTTTGCCAGGGACTGGTACTTCTCCTCGGGGTTCTGATCAGTCACCCGCTGGTCGCCGCGCAGCTCCCGCAGCGCCTTCAGAACTCCGTCGCGATTGACACCGCTGTCGTGGAGAATCTTTCCTGCCGTGGTTCCCTTTACCTCCAGGGTGGCCAGCAGGAGGTGTTCCGTGGAGATGAACTGATCCTTGAGGGTATCCGCCTCCTTGAGTCCCCCCTCCAGCACCCGGTACAGGGGTTGGGAAAGGGTTCGCTGGACGCCACCGGTGACCTGGGACAACCGTTTCAGAGCACTCTCCAGAGAGCCCTTGACGATCCCGGGATTAACACCGATCTTCTGGAGGATGGGCGCTACGAGCCCTCCCTCCTGCTCCAGGAGGGCAAGGAGGAGATGTTCCGGTTCCACCGTACCATTTCCTCGGCGGGAGGCGTCCTGCTGGGCGGCGGAAAGGGCTTCCTGGCTCTTGATGGTCATCTTGTCAGTGCTGATCATGGGGTGGCTCCTACGTCTGTCGGTATGTCAAATATAGGAATGACAGGAGGGTGTGTCAAGGAGCGTTAATCCGAATCTCATTTCCTACACCGCTGCGGCAGATGTCGTGACAAATTAGTGCTGTTTCTCGGTGGCCTTATCTGTTATAAACGTGAAGAGATGGCGACATCGGGGAAAAAGGGGAAATTGATGACAGCAGCGCCGCAGCCGCATGAGCAGGAAATGCAGCCGTTTATCAACGCGCTCCGCCAGTTTTTCAACGTCGTGGGTGGGACGAAATCCGCTGGAGCCGAGTATGGTCAGGTCGTCCCTGCCTATCTGGCCCAGATGGCGGCAGGCGTCCTTGAGACCATGGCCCAGCTCAAACCAGACCTTCCCGCGCAGAGTACGGTTCTCCCCACCTCGTTCACCGATTCCACGTCGGCGACAGCCGGATTTGCCGGCGCCTACTCCGGTTCGGTATCCATTCACTGCCCCACGACCCTTGCCGCGGTTCTTGCCGCGCGGATGACCGGGCTGGATGATATTGATGAACCGGAAGTGATTCATGACGCCCTTGCGGAGATGGCGGGGGTTCTTGCCGGCGAGATCAAGCAGACCCTCTCCGTGAGCGGCCTGGATATCCAGATGGCTACCCCGGGAGTCGTCTCCGGATCGCACTATCTGCTGACCGCAGCCAATCACCAGAGGGTCACGGTCACCTTCATGCTTGAAGGGGGGCCGATACATTTCTCCATGGTTGCGGAGCGAAACCGGTTTCTCCACGCCGCCGCCACGGAACTGCGGGACAAGCGGGAGTGGTTGAGTCTGGCGGTGGAGGGGGGACGTCTGGGGCTCTGGCACTGGGAACCGGCCACCGGCAAGGCCCGCTACAGTGACGAGTGGGCGACCATGCTGGGTTATGAGGTGAAGGATCTGATCCTGGACATCATGACCTGGGAGTCCCTCGTTCATCCCGATGATCTGCCGATGGTACGGGGTATCCTGCAGGAGTACCTTTCCGGACAATCTCCATCCTATGAGGCTGAACATCGCCTGCTGAACAGTTCGGGGGAGTGGCGCTGGATACTTACTCGGGGGAGAGTCGTGGAGAAAAACGACGACGGCTCCCCCAAGCTGGTCGCCGGTACCCACCTGGACATCACCGAGCGGAAAGAGGCCGAGCTGGCCCTCTATGAATCCCGGCAAGCGCTGAAGTGTCTCAATGAACAGCTGGAAGAGCGCGTTGCCGAAGAGGTCCGGAAAAATCGTGAAAAAGAGAGCCGCCTGCGTCAGCAGGAAAAGCTTGCCTCCATCGGCCAATTGGCCGCCGGTGTCGCCCATGAGATCAACAATCCCATGGCGTTCATTTCCGGCAATCTGCGGGTCCTGGCCGATTACTTCAACCAGATAGTTCAGTACAACAGCACCCTGATGGGACAGGGGGCAGGATTGGGAAACTCCGGGGAGATAGAGTACATTCTTACCGACGGTGTGGATGTCATCGCCGAGTCGCTGCAGGGGGCCGAGCGGGTGACGAAGATCGTTTCGGACCTGAGGAGCTTCTCCCGAGTGGACGCCATGGAGAGCGAACCGATGGCGCTCTCCGTCTGCATGGATAGCGCCCTGAATATCTGCCGGAACGGGATGAAATATGCCGCCACCATCAGGAAAGAGTACGCTCCCATTCCGGAGGTCCTCTGCAACCCCGGCCAATTGAATCAGGTCTTCCTGAATCTGCTGGTCAATGCCGGGCAGGCGATCTCCCCTCCGGGAGAGATTACGCTCCGCTGCTGGCACGACGAGGGGTTTGTGTACGCCTCGGTGACCGATAACGGCGAGGGTATTCCGGAGGAGGTCCGGGAACGGCTCTTCGAACCGTTCTTCACAACCAAGGACGTGGGGAAGGGGATAGGTCTGGGGCTCAGCGTCTCCTATGAGATCATAAAAAACCATCAGGGGGAGATTCTGGTGGCAAGCGAGATGGGGAAAGGGAGCACCTTCACGGTTAAACTTCCCCGCACACCGCAAGCAGAGTAGAGATCTTTAGGTGATGGAGCTACCCATGGACGTTGTCTCGACAGTAGGCGAAGGTACGGTCGTAAGCCCCGATGGTGATCTCAATGAAGTGACGGCTGCCTCCCTCCGGCGTGAGTTGAATCGCTTGGTGGCGGGAGGATGCCGGGAGATTGTCATGGATCTGGCCCGGATCAGGGAGATGGATGCCTTCGGTCTCGGCGTTCTCTGCGCCGCCCGGACAACTCTGAATCGGGAGAAGGGGAGCTTTTCCGTCATCAATGCCTCCCCGGAGCTGGAAACCCTCCTGCGCAGAACGGGGTTGTCACGACACGTTTCCATCAGTACGGCGGAATAAGGAGCAGCGGATGGATATTCTGGACGACGAAATCATCCTGGGGTATATTGAAGAGTCCCGGGAACATCTGGCGGACATCGAAACCGACCTCCTGACCATCGAGGAGCAGGGGGCGGAGATAAACCGGGATCTGGTCAACAAGGTTTTTCGCGCCGCCCATACCATCAAGGGGGGGGCCGGCTTTCTCAACCTGACCACTATCAAGGAGCTCTCCCACGGGGTCGAGAATATTCTCGACATGATCCGCAACCGCGCCCTGGTTCCTTCCCGGGAAGTCGTCACGCTGCTCCTCCTCTCCTTCGACAAGCTCCGGGACATGATCAATAACTACCGGGAAAGCAACAACTGCGACATCGGCGCCATTGCGGCGGAGCTGGCGGCGTTGGCCGGAGGAGCCGCTCCCCCGGAGCAGCAGGAAGTGCGGGAACAACCGGAACAGGGGGAACTGGTTATTCCGCTGCCGGCCAGCGACATTGCCATCCGGGTTCCCCGCAGTGACCTGGAGCGAGCCACCAGTGGGGGAGGAATCCCCTACCTTCTGGCGCTGGATCTCATGGGGGACGTCCCCCGACCGGGAGTCAGCCTGACCGATTTCATCGGGATGTTGGATCACTGCGGCGCCGTACTGGATGGCCAGGTGGCGCTGGACCTGACAGGTGGACTGGACGAAGAGCCGGCCGAGCTCCTCCCGTTCTTTGTCCTCATGGTCAGCAGCCTCAACAGCCAGGAGCTGGCCGCCGCGCTGAACATCTCTCCGGACAAGATCATCCCTCTGGATGAGTCGGTGTCACCGGTGGCGGAGCCTAACCCTACCCCGGCCGGCAGCAGTTGTATCGATCCTCCGGAGCAGGAGTTCACCCCGCCGCCGGCACGCACCGGTTCGCTTTCTCCTGTCGCCGACCACCTCCGGCAGAGCACTCCACCGGTGGCCGCCGACCATCAGGGGGGTGGGGGGAGCCTCCTCCCCGAATCGACGCTGAGGATCAACGTCTCCCTCCTGGATGTGCTGATGAACCTGGCGGGAGAGCTGGTCCTCAGCCGCAATCAACTGCTGCAGGCGATCCTGCGGGGGGACCAGGGAGGACTCAAGGCCGCCGGTCACCGGATCAACAGCGTCACCTCCGAACTACAGGAAACCATCATGCTGACCCGGATGCAACCCATCGGGACGATCTTCAACAAGTTTACCCGGGTGGTGCGCGATCTCTCCCGGGAGCTGGGGAAGGAGATCAATCTGGTGATTTCCGGCAAGGAGGTGGAGCTGGACAAGACCATCATCGAGGGGCTGAGCGATCCCCTCACCCACCTGGTGCGCAACGCCGTGGACCACGGCATCGAGAATCCGGCGGAACGCCACCGCAGCGGCAAATCGGCGGGAGGGACGGTCCGGTTGCACGCCTACCACGAAGCGGGGCAGGTCATCATCGAGATCAGCGATGACGGGAGGGGGATCGACCCGGAGAAGGTGGTTCGCTCGGCCCTGGGGAAGGGACTGATCACCCCGGAGCAGGCCCGCCCCCTGTCGGACAAAGACAAGCGTTTTCTGATCATGATGCCCGGCTTCTCCACCGCCGACCAGGTCACCGACATCTCCGGCCGGGGGGTGGGGATGGATGTGGTAAAAACCAACATCGAGAAGCTCAACGGTCTCATGGACATCGAATCGGAGATCGGTCGGGGCTCCCTGTTCCAGATCAAGCTTCCCCTTACCCTGGCCATCATCCCCTGTCTCTTTGTGGAGAGCTCCGGCCGGCGTTACGCCATCCCCCAGGTGAGCGTGGTGGAGACCATCCGGATCGGTGAAGCCCAGATCGCGGACCGGATTCAGCGGGTGGGGGACGCCGAAGTGCTCCTCCTCCGGGGGGAGATCATCCCCATCATTCATCTCAATGAGGCGCTGGGGATCTCCGCCGCCGATGCTGCCGGCGATCTCAATCTGGTCATCGTCACCAACGGCGTCATGCAGTACGGCATGGTGGTGCAGCAACTGCATGACTCCGAAGAGATCGTGGTCAAACCGCTGGGGCGCCATGTCAGGCACCTGAAGGAGTACGCCGGGGCCACCATCATGGGAGACGGTCAGGTGGCGCTGATTCTGGACGCCTCGGGGCTGGCCCACTCCAGCGGCATCGCCACCATTTCCGGGGCGGCCCGCTCGGAACTGAAGTACCAGGAACCCCAACGGGAAGCCGTCGGCGAGAGCCGGGCGCTCCTCACCTTTTACAACGGGAGTCAGCAGCTCTCCGTTCCCCTGGAACTGGTGGAACGGGTGGAGAAGATTTCCGCCCAGGCCATCGAATACGTGGGGGGGCGGCGCGTCATGCAGTACCATGGCCAGGTCATGCCGGTCATGGAGGTGGGGGACATCACCTCCGCCGGCATCCTGGACGAAGAGCGGGATCTGGTAGTCATTGTTTTCGCCTTTGCCGGTCGGGAGTTCGGGCTGGCGGCCAACACCCCGGTGGATTCCCTGGAGTGCGGCAGCGCCGTGGATGGGGAGACCCTGCGACAGGAGGGGATCGTCGGCTCGGTGATCGTCTCGGGTCAGACCGTCCTTATCGTGGATATCGTGGCTGCGGTGACCTCCTGGCATCCGGAGTGGTTTGCCACGGAGATCCAGGGTAGTGTGGATACCTATCTCCCCCCGACGGTTCGCCTTCGCACCGGGGGTGCTCCCAACATCCTCCTGGCGGAGGATTCGGACTTCTTCCGGGATCAGGTGAGTAGGATCATCGAGGAGCAGGGATACTCGGTGGTGGCCTGTCCTGATGGCGCCCTGGCTTGGGAGGCCCTGAACGAACATGAGGAGAGTATCCGGCTGGTGGTGTCGGACATCGAGATGCCCAACCTTGATGGCCTGGGACTGACCCGCAAGATCCGGGGGGACAGTCGTTTCCGGGGATTGCCGGTGATCACCCTCTCCTCTCTGGCAGGAGAAGAAAATATGGCCCAAGGGGACGAGGCCGGGGTGACCCGGTACCTGGTCAAGCTGGACCGGGATGAACTGGTGGAGGCCATCGCCGCCCTCTATCCGACGGAGCGCATTTAAACGAGGAGGAGGGGAACCGTGTCATTTTTGAATAATCTGAAAATAGGGCGTCGGCTGGGGCTCGGCTTTGGCAGCCAGATGCTCCTCATCGCGATCATTCTCGGCCTGGGGATCTACAACGTAGGAATGATCAAGTCCACGGTGGAGCAGATCGTCCAGGTTGTCAGCCGGAAGGCGGAACTAACCTCTATCATCTCCAGCGCCGTGGACAACGTCTATCTGGATATGGCGGAGATGCTGATTTCTTCGGACCAGAAGTATATCGCCGAAAATAAGAGAAGAATAGATAACAAGCGGGACGAGTACGGGAAGGCCATGGGGGAGCTGGAAAAGCTTGAGACCTTCGAAGAGGGGAAGACGCTGATCGCCGCATTGAAGAGCAAGATCGTCCAGGCCCGTGATGGTAATAACCGGATTTTCGAACTGGCCCTGGCGGGCAAGCAGGAGAAGGCGGTGGAGCGGTATCTCGACGGGGTCAAGAACTCTCATGACGAGGTGCTTAAGTGTATCGAAGATCTTTCGGTTTACCAGCACAAGCGGTTCACGGTTCGCTTCCAGGAAGCGGGCGTCTACATCGGAACCACCAGGACCGAGCTTATTATAGCCGGCCTGGTGGCGTTGCTCCTCTCCGTCGGTCTGGGAATAGCGACCACGCTGAGCATTACCCGTCCCCTTGATCTGGGGGTAGCCTTTGTCAACCGGATGGCGGGAGGGGACCTGACCCAGACTCTGGATATCGTGCAGAAGGATGAGCTGGGGAATCTGGCTACGGCGCTGAACCGGATGGGGAGCAGTCTCCGGCAGATGTTCGGCGAAATGACCGACGGGGTACAGACACTCTCCTCCTCGGCCACCGAACTCTCCACCATCTCTCAGCAGATGACCTCCAGCGCTGAGCACTCCTCGGCCCGGGCCCATTCGGTGGCCACGGCGGCGGAGGAGATGAGCGCCAGCATGGCGTCGGTGGCGGGAGCCATGGATCATGCCACCAGCAATATCAGCAGCGTGGCCGCCGCCACCGAAGAGATGACCTCCACCATCAGCGAGGTGGCCAGGAGCTCGGAGAAGGCGCGGGTCATCACCGGTCAGGCCGTGGTTCAGGCTTCGGATATCACCCGGCAGGTGGTGGAGCTGGGGAGGGCGGCCCGGGAGATCGGCAAGGTCACCGAGACCATCTCGGCCATTTCGGCTCAGACAAACCTCCTTGCCTTGAACGCTACCATCGAGGCGGCTCGGGCGGGGGTGGCCGGTAAAGGGTTCACGGTGGTCGCCAGCGAGATCAAGGAGCTGGCCCAGCAGACCGCCGCCGCCACCGAAGGGATTCGCGAGAAGATCGAGAACATCCAGCTCTCCACCAGGGAGACGGTGGAGGATATCGAGCGGATCTCCGGGGTGATTCAGGAGGTGAGCGAGATGATCAACGCCACGGCGGTGGCCATAGAGGAGCAGTCGGTGGTGACCAGGGATATCGCCACCAACATCGCCCAGGCGGCCTACGGTATCCACGAAGTGAACGACAGTGTTTCGCAAACCTCGCGGGTCTCCGAATCCATCGCCCACGAAATCACCGAGGCGAACCAATCCGCCGGGGAGATCGCCACCAGCAGCGCCCAGGTGATGATGAGTTCCGGAGAGCTGGCCCGGCTGGCGGAACAGCTGGGTGTGACGGCCCGGCGGTTCAAGATATGAACGGTAGATCGTTCCGGGAGGAAATGGCGTGAAAGTAAAAACGAAGCTGTTCATGCATATGACGATAGCGGTGAGCATCATCCTTGTTCTGGCGGTGGGGAGTAACCTGGGGACGGTGAAACTCGGCGAGCTGCACCGTCACAGCGCCACCCGATCCCTGGAAGCCGCCGACGCCGTCGTCGCCGCGCATATCGGCTCCAGCCTCTATGAGGTGATCGCCGACGCCATTATCAATCGTAATCTGGACAACACGGCCCGTGATTGGGCAAAGGCAAAGGAAGAAGCACTGAAGTCCATGGCCTCGGCGGTGAAGGCAGCGGATACTCCCGAGGAAAAACAGTGGACCGCGGGAGCCGATCGGGCTCTGGGGGAGCTGATCGCGCACTTCGAGGGGAAGATGCTGCCGCTTCTCAGAAGTACGGACAAGGTGACGCCGGAGATCAAGGAGCTGGACGGGGAGATCGACAAGATAACCGAGGCGATCGCCGTTCCCCTGGAAAAGTTCAGGGCATCCCTGGTGAGCGAAGCGAAGGAAAATGATCTGACCTTCAACAGGGTGCGCGGAAATATAGCGTTGATAAATTCCGTCATCGGGCTGGTGGGGCTGGTAACCATGATCCTGCTTTCCAGGATCATCTACAGTGGTCTCCTGAAGGATCTGGGGGGGGAGCCGGGTTATGTGCGGGAGATTGCCCAGGCCGTTTCCCGTGGTGACCTTACTCCGCAGGTGGAGCTGGAGGAGCGATTCCGGGGGAGTGTCCTCTGGGAGATGAAGGAGATGGTGGCCAACCTCAGGACGATGTTTCGGGACATGACCGAAGGGGTACACGCTCTCTCCTCATCGGCCACGGAGTTGACAACCATCTCCCGCCAGATGACTTCCAGCGCCGAGCACTCCTCGATCAGGGCTCATTCAGTGGCCACGGCGGCGGAGGAGATGAGCGCCAGCATGGCTTCGGTTTCCCAGGCCATGGACCACGCCACGTCCAACGTCAGCACCGTGGCTGCGGCCACGGAGGAGATGACCTCCACCATCGGAGAGGTCGCCAGGAATTCGGACAAGGCGCGCACCATTACTGCCCAGGCCGTGGTTCAGGCCACCGAAATCACCCGACAGGTGGTGGAGCTGGGAAAAGCGGCCCGGGAGATCGGCAAGGTCACCGAGACCATCACCGCCATCTCGGCCCAGACCAACCTCTTGGCGTTGAACGCCACCATCGAGGCGGCGCGGGCCGGTGCGGCGGGAAAGGGGTTTACGGTGGTCGCCAGCGAGATCAAGGAACTGGCCCAGCAGACCGCCGCCGCCACCGAGGGAATCCGCGACAAGATCGAGAACATCCAGGTTTCCACCAGGGAGACGGTGGAGGATATCGGGAGGATCTCCGCAGTAATCCAGGAAGTCAGCGAGATGATCAACAGCACGGCGGTGGCCATTGAGCAGCAGTCGGTGGTGACCCGGGAGATTGCCACCAACATCGCCCAGGCGGCCTATGGCATCAACGAGGTGAACGACAACGTTTCCCAGACTTCGCAGGTATCCGAGGCCATCGCCCACGATGTCACCGAGGTAAACCATACCGCCGGAGAGATTTCATCCAGTAGTTCCCAGGTGCTCATGAGCTCCGAGGAGCTCTCTCGCCTGGCGGAGCAGCTCAAGGCAATGGCCGGTAAATTCAGGCTTTAGGGGATCGGGAAGAAGGAGAACCGTATGCAGCAACTTGAGGAAGATGATGATCTACTGCTGGTTGTCACCTTTTACGTGGGAAACAGGCTTCTGGGAATTCCCACGGAAAAGATCCAGGAGATTATCAAGATCGGCGTCATCACCGACGTACCCCATGCCCCCGGGCATATCATCGGCATCCTGAACCTGCGGGGGAGGATCGTCACCGTCATCGACCTGGGAACCCGGCTCTCGTTGGGGTCGTCCCAACGGGGAGAAGAGGGGCGAATCATCATCCTGGATGACGGCGGCGAGTCCGTGGGGCTCATGGTGGACCGGATCGCCGACGTGATCCGGATTGATCCCCAGGAACTCACCCCGCCTCCGGCGAACATGAAAGCGACCCAGAGCGATTTCTTCGACACGGTTTACCGTTTCCAGGGTGGTTTAGTGGGGCTTCTTGCCGTGGACGCCGTCCTGGCTACCGACTGATTTAAAAGGTGTTATTGCATGGCGCTTCGTGTCCTGGTTGTTGACGACTCCATCCTGTTCCGCAAGACGATTACCGACGCCATCTCCGGGATACCCCAGGTAGAGATCGTGGGGACCGCCGCCAACGGCAGGATCGCCCTTTCTCGAATCAAGAGCCTGAAGCCGGACATGGTGACCCTTGATCTGGAAATGCCGGAGATGAACGGCCTGGAATTGCTGGAGGCGATCCGGGATGAGGGGATCGCGGTGGGGGTCGTCCTCCTGAGCTGTCTCACGGTACGGGGGGGGGATCTCACCATGAAGGGGCTGGAGTTGGGCGCCTTCGATTACATCGCCAAACCCGAGGGGGCCACCCCGGCGGAGAACACGATCACCATCCGGAGATCTCTGGAGCCGATCTTCAAGGCGTTCCAGGGGCAGAAGGAGATCCGGGGGATACTCCGGGGGAGGCCGGCGCCGTTACTCCGCCCAAAAATTTCTACCCCCCCCTCTTCGTCGTCATTCTCGGCTCACTCGGGTAAACGGTGCGAGGCGATCGCCATCGGGATCTCCACCGGTGGCCCCAGGGCGCTTACCGATGTCATGGTCGCCCTCCCCGCCAACCTGGGTGTTCCTCTTTTCGTTGTTCAGCACATGCCGGCTTTTTTTACCGCCTCCCTGGCGAACAACCTGAACTCTCGCTGCGCCTACCGGGTAAAAGAGGCCCAGGACGGCGAAGCGGTGGTTTCCAATACCGCCTATATCGCCCCGGGGGGGAAACAGATGCGGGTTGCCCTGGCTACGGATGGCACCGGCAAGGTCATCCGGATTACCGACGACCCGCCGGAAAACAATTGCCGGCCATCGGTGGATTACCTTTTTCGCTCCGTGGCCCATCACTACCTGGGGCGGGCCACCGGCGTCATTATGACCGGTATGGGGAATGACGGCGTCGTCGGCCTGAAGCTGATGAAGCGTAACGGCGCCCTGGTCATTGCCCAAAACGAGGCGACTTGCGTGGTCTATGGCATGCCCAAGGCTGCGGTGGACGCCGGGGTGGTGGATCTGGTGGTTCCTCTGGAGCGGATCGCCGGTGAAATAATGAAGAGTCTTGGCGCGGCATGATAGCTCTCTCCCCCGACGAATTCACGCAACTGGCGCGCCACATCGAGAGCATCTCCGGCATCAGTTTGGACCGGTCAAAGGCGTACCTCATCGAAACGCGGCTGAGCAGGCTTGTCCGGGAGCTGGGACTCAGCTCCTTTCGGGAGCTCCACGCCCGCTCCACCTCCGATCTGAGCCGGGGGGTCCAGAAAAAGATCATCGACGCCATCACCACGGGGGAGACCCTCTTCTTCCGGGATAACGCCCCCTACGAACTATTGCAGCACAAACTCCTCCCCGATTTCATCGATGCCAGGACCCGTCAGAAGCGGATTCCGTCGACGCTGCGGGTCTGGAGCGCCGCCTGCTCCACGGGGCAGGAGATCTACAGCATTGCCATGATTCTCAAGGAGCAGATGCCGACCAACGGCAGATTCTCCACCAAGCTTCTTGCCACTGACATCTCCGATGCGGCCATCGCCAAGGCGAGCCTGGGGAAATACAACTCCATCGAGATCGAACGGGGGCTACCCCGGGAAAAGCTGCAGCGTTACTTCAGCCGGGATCTGGATTCCTGGAAGATTCGCGATGAGATCCGGGGGATGGTGAGCTACCAGAAGTTGAACCTGATGGAGGATTTTTCCCGGTTGGGGAAGTTCGACATCATCTTCTGCCGGAACGTGGCCATCTACTTTTCCGGGGATACCAAGACGCAGCTGTTTCGCCGGCTGGAAAACGCCCTGGAGCCCGACGGCTGTCTCGTCATCGGTTCCACCGAGTCCCTCACCGGGGTCACCACCCGTTTTGTCTCCAAGAAATACCACCAGACCTACTACTATCAGTTGCCGGGGTAGATAAATAGTCAAGCGGATGTCCTTCAGGTGTTTTTTGTATCGCCGATGAAAAGCGGTCACACGAAAGAGCGATAACTCAAATAATGCTGCAAGGAGCTTAGATAAGATGACAAAAATAAAGTTCGACGAATTTATATCGAAGCAAAGTTCTGAAATAAGAGAATCAGACATAGATTGGTCAAAAAATCGTGATGAGTGGCTCGAATATCTGAAAAAATTCCAGGGCACAATTTTATCTTATCTTGATGAATATATATTAGGCGGGCAAGTAAGAATTACTTGCGATAGTAAAAAAATATTGGAAGAGTATGTTGGAGAGTATGAAGCTGAAACAATTATTATTCATCTTGGTAAAAATAAGGTCAGACTTGATCCTATCGGAACTAATTTGATCGGAGCTAAAGGTCGAGTCGATATGATAGGTCCAAATGGTAAAGTAAAGTTTGTACTGGTGGATAAAAATGCATCCGCTCCAAGAATATCCATCGAAATCTCGGTGCGAGATAAAAAACTTCTGCCTGAAGTTGATACTATCCCGGAAATTGAATGGGTTTGGAAAATAAGCACGCCGCCGCCAAGAATCAAGTATATAGAGTTAAATTCGGAATCATTTTTTGATGCATTTATGGAAGTTGCGAATGGCTGATCGCATTTTATTTTCAGGACAGCATCTCGAGTTACCGGATATAGTAGCGCAGCATACGGATATCGAATTATCTTTGAGAAGTTATTTTAGTCCTGCCTCAGTCAGTTACACCATTCGATTTGCCGATTATGTCGAATCCGAAGTGAAAGAAGAGCTTGAAATTCGACTTGCCGAGCATGACCGGACGTCGATATTCGCAGTACTTTCCACCGTGGAAGCGGCGTTTCGTATAGATTATCTGCAACGTAGTTACAAAAAAAAGAAAGATCCACTGTCAAGAGGCTTCAGGGATCTGCACAGTAGGAAAGGCTCTAGGGCTTCTCTTGAAGATGAGATTCTCGATAAATGGAAAGAGCACTCAACCGTTCCCGGCAAGCTCATCGGAGAGTTGAAAGGTGCATTTAAATTCAGACATTGGCTTGCACACGGGCGGTATTGGGAGCCGAAACTCGGCCAGAAGTATGACTATGACGGAATCTACCTCTTGGCTGAGACCATTTTAAATTCTTTCCCGTTGGAAGGGATGTAGCGTTCCTTGTTGTAGTAACTGATTTTTTTATTGGAGCATAACATGAGAAATGATGTCGTAGTGCCGGGGGCCGGAGAGCTTACCTACGAAATCCGCAACATTGTCAACGTGGCGGAAAAGCTTCAGAAGCATGGAGTGAAGATCAACTGGGAGAATATCGGTGACCCCATCGTCAAGGGGGAGCAGATTCCCCTCTGGATGAAGGAGATCGTGGCCGGCGAAGTCATGCAGAATGATTCCTGGGGGTACTGCCACACCCGTGGTGTCCTGGCTACCCGGGAGTTCATCTGCGGCCAGACCAACAGTCGTGGCGGCGCCCAGATCACCCCCGACGATATCATCTTCTTCAACGGTCTCGGCGACGCCATCGCCAAGGTCTACGGCTGCCTTCATCCCGAGTCCCGGGTGATCATGCCGACCCCTTCCTACACCACCCACACCCTGGGCGAGGCCCGGCATATCCACGCCGTTCCGGTACATTACCGCCTCAAGCCCGAGGACGGTTGGGCTCCCGATCTGGAAGACCTGGAGAATCATATCCGGTACAACCGGAATGTTTCGGGGATCATGCTGATCAATCCCGATAATCCCACGGGGATGGTTTATCCCCGGGAAACGCTGGAGCAGATTGTCGCCATTGCCCGTAAATACGACCTCTTCATTATCGCCGACGAGGTCTATATCAACATCGTCTACAACGGCCAAAGTACCGTTCCCCTTTCCGACATCATCGGTGACGTCCCGGCCATCTCCCTGAGGGGGATCTCCAAGGAGTTCCCCTGGCCCGGTTCCCGCTGCGGCTGGATCGAGGTCTACAATTCCGGCAAGGACGCAAACTTCGACAAATATGTGACCTCCATCCTGACCCTCAAGATGAACGAGGTCTGTTCCACCACCCTTCCCCAGCGGTGCATTCCCGCCATCATGCAGCACCCGGAGTATCCCGCCTACCTGGCGGCGCGCTCGGCTTGCTATGAAAAGATGAGCAACATTACACACAATTACCTGCGCCAGGTGCCGGGGCTCATGGTCAACCGGACCAATGGCGCCTTCTACATGGCCGTTGCCTTTCAGGAGGGACTCCTGACAGGGCGTCAGTCTCTGGCCATTGCCAACCCCGAGGTGAGGGGGCTGGTGGAGAAGATGGTCAACGCTCCCGGTGTCTCCCTTGACAAGCGGTTTGTCTACTACATTCTTGCCGCCACGGGGATCTGCATCGTTCCCCTCTCCTCCTTTTCCACCCCGCTGCAGGGTTTTCGGGTCACGCTCCTGGAAAAAGACGAGCAGGAGTGCCAACGGGTCTACCGGATTCTGGCGGAGAAGATCGGGGAGTATCTCCGGTCGTAACGGCTGACTGGAGGGGTAAGGCTAAAACGTGCTGGTGAACGGGGTGAATCATATCAATTTGTTTGCGGAACATCGTACTCAAAACCGTATTGCCATATTTATATGATAAAGGCCGCACTCTTATGGGGATGCGGCATTTATTATTCTCTGTGAGATAATGACGCTAATCGTTTGGGTAGCGTCTCGATATATTATTTTTGGCAAAGCCCACGATAACGAGGGCCAAGGATAGAAGGATATATGTAGATGGTTCGGGTACGGCCGCCACATCCCAGCCAATAAGATCCAGAGCACGGACATCCGCAGAGCTGATCCCCCACGCCGTACCCGAGCTTAGGGTGGGGTCCATTAAACCGATATGGACCTCCGTCAATGAATCGTCCTTCCAATGGCTTGCCTGATTCCCGTCCCCCGTATAGTACCCCGTTGAAAGAGCCCATTGGTTAGTCCCGTCGTAAAAATATGAGCTCCCTCCAGTAAGAAGCGAGCGGGTGGCGGTAGAAAATGTTGCCACAGATGGAATAGTGGCAAACCGAAACAGGTCCAGGGGATACAGATCAATCGAGGCAGTCTGGGAAAGATGCAGATAATAATCGACATCATCCACACTTGATACGAAACCTAGAGCGTGCCCGATTTCGTGCGCTGCTACGGACTTGAAGTCGTATAAGCCGGCTCCAACCCCATTGGAATTATCATAATCAAAGCCAAACGTGCTGCTAAAAGTAATACTGGCGTCGGCTGCTCCAAACTGTGCGTCCAAGCCGGTAACCCCAAGTGCCTTAAGATTGGCCTTCGTTATATCCATGTTCCCGGAAAAATTGAAGCCTGTCGGTAATGAGGCGCTGATCTGCGCCGCAGAGGGAAGAGACGCTACGATAGTGTTACTTGGTTCATTAGTGGCATCAGCTACGATCTCATTTCGCATGGCGGTGTAACTTTGAGTTAAAGTTACCGAAGATGTCGACCCGAGTATTCCCGTACCTAAAGGAGCCAAGTCAGCATTGACGGTTACTGTAATCGGGTCTGAAAATACTTTACCCCAATCCTGAGCGGCGGACCTGAACGCGGCCAACGCCGCAGTATTTGCCGAGAGTCCGGCTCCCGGGTTAATGACGATGACAGATGCAAAGCTGTTACCAGCGAACATCCCACAGAGAAGCAATGTCCAGATTGAACTCAGGGATATGCGTTTCAAAGATGCCTCCTCGGCGGTGCGAAGTAATGGATGTACTTCCGTTAAAATGGGTGTTTTTGCGCGAAATGAGTGTGTGGGGTTCCTTAAATCACTCATTAACACCATTCTGACCCGATTACAAGACTAATTTCCGTTATATCTGACTGGATGCTGACTTATCGAAACAAAATAAGAACTCCGGGACTTTCACTGCCTCGGGGCTCTTGCTGTATTTGCACCCCCTTAGGTGATTAGCATGAATAAAGATACCATCCTAACGTCTCCAGCTGTCATCCTGAGCAACAGCGAAGGATCTGCTTCTGCATTAAAATCAGATCCTTTACTTCGTTCAGGATGACAAACGAATGGTATACTCCTTTGTCGTAAATCACCTTCGGCGGAGGGTGATGGCGATTGCCGGAAGGCTCGTCACTCCATTATGTCATCAGAAAGCTACAGGGGAAGCACCACCGTCGGGCCTTGTAAGGAGAGATGGAGTCCGGCTTGGTACCGCCCGATTGACTAAAACCGGCTTTTTGCTTGATAGGTGAATAGAGAATCTCACCCCCCCATATTTGTAGTTTATATTTTTCAGATTTCTGATATTCTGAATTCAGAAATTCGTAAAGGAGATTCCATGAGAGTATCAACAGTCTATAAAACAGAAATACGGCAGCGTGGTCAAGTGACGATTCCCAAGAGCGTCAGGGAAGCGAGCGGCCTCGACGAGGGATGCAGCGTTACTCTAATCCCGATAGGAGAGAGTATCCTGATTGCTCCGCAAAGACTGGGGCTGGACGAAGCGAGGAGAATCATTGAGCAAACTATTCGTGCTACCGGCATGACTCTGGACGAAGTCTTGGCCGATTTGGTTTCGCAGCGGCAGCCATTGTTTGAGGAACTTTATGCCAAGCGGAGCTAATCGGGTATTTCTCGACTCCAACGTCATTATCTCCGGGCTGTTGTCAGCCAAGGGAGCGCCACGCATTATCCTTGACATGCTTTGCCTGCATCTACCGAATCTGCATGGCCTGACCGGCGAGTACAACATGTTGGAGATCGAACGGAATCTTACCCGTAAGCTATCGGGTGCACTTCCCGTTTTCAATGAATATCTCCCCAGATTGAATCTGGAAATCATACCTCTACCGACATACGAAGCACTGGCGCCGTGGTTCGGTGTTACCGTCGATAAGGACGTACCGGTAATTGTGTCAGCCATTAACGGTATGGCCGATTTTCTGGTTACCGGCGATACAGGGGATTTTGGGGCGCTGATGCAGCGTGACGATTTGCCATTCAGAGTGCTGACTCCAACAAATTTTGTGGCGCTTGCGGGAGAATTGCTCAGACAATAGCAGCATAAAACGAAGAAACAGCCAACTGCTTGATTTGTAAACATTTGTCAGGTAATAGCTTTTTGCCGGGTTGCATCATTTGGGACAAACGTCCATCACCGCTTTGTATAATTCTGGTGCATAATGGTATGGTGTGGGGGGGGTACACGTGTCAATCCGGCGCGTACCTGAGTTCTGTTCGGCCGATTCGAGGTGTCGCCATGAGGAGCATTCCGTCGAGAAAACTAATAACCTTCGACTGGGCAATGAAACGATTGCTCCGGAGCAAAGCCAACTTTGAGATTCTTGAAGGCTTTTTGAGCGAACTCTTGCATGAAGATATTATTATTCTTGAAATACTTGAAAGTGAGAGTAACAAGGAGAATCAACGCGACAAGTTCAACCGGGTTGACCTGAAAGTCAAAAACAGCGCCGGTGAAATAATCATCATTGAAGTGCAGCATGAACGGGAATACGATTTTCTGAAGAATGAAGAGATCAGGGATGAATTCAAGGCAAAGGGATTGCAGAAGGCGAAGAAGGCGTTTTCCCTGTTGAACCAGACAGAAAAAGAACGTCTGGCGTATGAACGCTATCAGGATGATCTGCACTACCAAGCCAGTTTGATAGAGTCAAACTACGGGCTCGGTCTGATTGAGGGAAGGGAGGAAGGTGAAAAGCGTAAGGCGCTGGACGTGGCTTCCAAGATGAAGCAGATGGGCGTGGCGCTTGAGGATATCACCACCATAACCGGACTGACGAAAGAAGAAATACCGTAGTGGCGGCCGATGATTTGAAAATCTTGGGGCTCTTCCTTCGTTCAATCGGGGAGATTAATATGTGCAAAATATAAAGCCGATGATAAAATAAAAGGTAGGCCGCATATTGAGGGGGGGGATGTCATGAGTGTTAACGTTAAAAATAATATTTGGTGGGTGGGGAA
>CAIUUR010000299.1 GCA_903902345.1 uncultured Geobacteraceae bacterium
CGGCATACTTCCGGAGAAGTTCCTCATCTCCCACCGTCAGAATCGCCACGGGGAGAAGCCGCATGACCGCTCCGTTCCCCCCATCCCACGCGTTGTAGGGGGTCTCCAGCTGCCCCTTGAGCATGAAATCCCGGATACCACGACGACAGGTGTCACCCACATCCACCGGTTTCGACTTGATCCAACGGGCGAACTGCTGGGCGATGGCGGTGAGATCCCACCCTCCCGTGGAGACGACTCCCCGGGCAATACAGAGGGCCATCTCCGTGTCGTCGGTGACCTGTCCCGGCTTGAGACGGAGCCATCCCCCCCCGACGATCTCCTTGAGAATACCGTACTTGGCCTTGATCTCGCCACCCGTCATGAACTCCACCGGCGCCCCCAGGGCGTCACCGATGGCCAGACCGAGAAATGCCCCCCGGGCCCTGTCCCTTACTTCTTCATACCGTAGAGTAGCTTGCATGGAGTTGGTCATGCAGTATGCGTGCCTCTTTGGAGAGGAGTTTGATCTATCCACCCTTGGTTATTAACCAAAAACGGCATCTGCACCATAGAGTCACAGAGAACAGAGAGAAATCATTGAAAAAACGTTGAACAACCTTTTACCTTATGGATGAATCCCGGATCAGGAACAATGATGCCCAGCCATAATAATTGGATATCCGTTAACTCTGTGATCTCTGTGACTCTGTGGTGAGCTGTTTTTCCAGGTTGAATCCTGCGCCCACCTGCCCAAACAACGGGCAGCAAGTCTTCAAAATATGCAATTCGTTCAAACCATGCCTAACCGTCCCCAAAAAGTTTGCGCAAAAAACAACCAGTTAGCGAAATCGTATATTTGGCACGATTTCTGCCTACGGAGTAGATGTACGCAACGGCGCGCTACAACACTACGGCACTGCAGCCCGGTGGAATAGCTCCGCCGGGTTGTTTTCATTTCGGCGCCCCGGCAGCCGAAGAGGAGGCACCAATGGCGACAGCGTGTAACGAACGAAAAAATATTCAAGGGCACCCCTGTTTCGGCGGCAATCACCACAAAAACGGCAGGATGCATCTGGCGGTGGCCCCCCGCTGCAATATCAAGTGCGGCTACTGCTCCCGGAAACACGACTGCGCCAATGAATCGCGCCCCGGCGTCACCAGCAAGATCCTGACCCCCCAGGAGGCTCTGGAAAAGGTCCGGATCGTCATGGCCAGCGAGATCCTGGGACCCATCATCAAGGTCATCGGCATCGCCGGCCCCGGAGACCCCCTGGCCAACGAAGAGACCTTCGAGACCTTCCGGCTCATCGGCGCCGAGTTTCCCCACCTCATCAAATGCATGAGCACCAACGGCCTCCTCCTCCCCGAGAAGATCGACCTGCTCCAGGAGATTGATCTCCATAGCCTTACCGTCACCATCAACGCCCTGGACCCGGAGGTGGCCGGCAGGATCTACTCCTTCATCACCTACGGTGGCAAAACGTATACCGGCACGGAAGCGGGGGAGATCATCATTGCCAACCAGCTGGAAGGGCTGAAGCGGGCCGCCGAATACGGCATGACCATCAAGGTGAACACGGTGCTCATCCCCGGCGTCAACGATGAGCAGATTCCGCTCATCGCGGCAAAGGTCAAGGAGCTGGGAGCCTTCGTCATGAACGTCATGCCGCTCATCCCCCAGGCCGATTTCGCCGAAGTCATCCCTCCCCTGCCGGAGCATCTGGATAACATCCGGACGGAGAACGAGAAGATCATCGGCCAGTTCAAGCATTGCCGCCAGTGCCGGGCCGACGCCGTGGGACTCATCGGCCAGGACGTGACCGTGGGTGAAGGCGGCTGCTCGGTCTGAACGTTAGCTTGTCATCCTGAACGGAGTGAAGGATCTGCTTATAAAGACAGAAGAGTTAGTCGACATGAAAAACGATCTTATTAGGGATGACGACACCGCAGAGTTCCTCGACCTTGCCGCCGGTGAGGGGTGGATCACCGACCGATGGGAGCTGGAGTTCCTCCGTTCAGCATTTCCCCAGGGGTGCCTGGTCAGGAGGAGCGGCACGGTTCCGGTAGCATTCATCACCGCACTCCGCTATCAACGAAGCGGTTGGATCGGCAACCTTCTGGTCCGTCCGGAACAGCGCCGGCAAGGTTGCGGAGCGGCGTTGATGGTGAAGGCCCTCTCGGCGCTGGAAGATGCGGGGGTAGAGACAATCTGGCTCACCGCCTCTCCATCGGGAAAGCCGCTCTACGAAAAACTGGGATTTGAGGAGATCGACCGGATCGACCGCTGGATCGGCACCGGATTCCGGTTGTCACCACCGTCGGAGGTGCAGGAGATTACTGATGAGATGGTGGCGCTGGACGCTGCCGGCTGGGGCGACCGGCGGGAACTCCTTCTGTCCGCTCTTGGCTCAGAGGGGAGTGCCATAGTCACACCGGACGCCTTTCTTCTCACCAGAAACGTCGGCAACTTGTGCCAGATCGGCCCACTGGCAGGAACCGCAGCAGCCGCCACCACCCTCCTGCAGCAGTATCTGGCTCCCACCAGCGGAGATGAGCGAATCGGCCTGGATCTCCCCCGGGGGAACAGGGCGATGGCAGGGTTTCTGGAACAGCAGGGGCTGGAGAAAAGCGGTTCCACGGTGTTGATGTACAAAGGGGTGACACCGGCGTACCGGCCGGAACTCATCGGCGCCTGCGGCAGCATGGGGAGCATGGGGTAGAGGAGGACGCAGATGAAAACAGCAGAGATCATCATCGACGATACCACGCTGCGTGATGGCGAACAGACCGCCGGAGTGGTCTTTTCCCGCCGGGAGAAGATCACCATCGCCCGGATGTTGGACTCCATCGGTGTCCGGGAGATCGAATGCGGGATTCCGGCCATGGGGGAGGAAGAGAGGGCCGACATCAAAGCACTGGTTGACCTGGGGCTCACCGCCCGCCTCCTCACCTGGAACCGCGCGCTGATCCCCGAGATCAAGTCAAGCATCGCCTGCGGCGTGAGTGCCGTGGATATCTCCCTCTCCGTATCCGACCAGATGATCACCCACAAGCTCCGCACCGATCACGCCGGGGTGAAGGAGCAGCTGAAGGTGGCGCTGGGTTTCGCCAAGGAGCACGATCTCTACGTCTCGGTGGGTGGGGAAGACGCCGGCCGGGCCGATCTGAATTTTCTTGTGGAACTGATGGAAATCACCCGATCTCTGGGTGGCGACCGGTTCCGTTTCTGTGATACCCTGGGGATGATGGACCCCTTCACCATGTTCGACAAGATCTCCTTCCTCCGTCGGGCAGTGCCTGAGGTGGATATAGAGGTCCATACCCACAACGACCTGGGGATGGCCACCGCCAACGCCATCGCCGGCATCAAGGCCGGCGCCCGTTTTGTCAACACCACCATCAACGGTCTGGGAGAGCGGGCCGGCAATGCAGCCCTGGAAGAGGTGGTAATGGCTCTCAGACACGCCTGTGGCCTGGAGAGCGGCATAGACACCCACCGCTTCCGGGAGATGTCCCTCTTCGTGGCCAAGGCCTCTCACCGCCCCCTGCCGGTATCCAAGCCGGTGGTGGGTGAGCGGGTCTACGCCCACGAATCGGGACTCCACGCCGACGGCATCATCAAGGATCCCCGCAACTATGAAGGGTTCAACCCGGCAGAGGTGGGGATGACGCGCAGCATCGTCGTGGGAAAACATTCCGGCGCCAGCGGCCTCATGGAACGGTACCAGGGGCTGGGGATCACCATGGAACGGAGCCGGGCCGAACTCCTCCTGGTGAGGGCCCGCGCCATGGCAGGAAAACGGAAGCGGGATCTCACCTCCTGCGAGCTGATGGCGCTTTACCTGGAACCGGAAATCTTACCGGCTGCGGCCTAAAGGAGAACACCCATGTACGAACAAGGAACCGGCGATACCTACATCTCTCTTGCCCTGGCGGCGCAAACCTTGGAGACCACCGAGACCCGGGTCCTCATGATGCTCAAACGGAAAGAGCTCTGGGGAAAGTTTGAAGGTGACACCTGGCTCGTGGAGAAAAAATCTCTCCAGGCATGCACCCCCTCCAACCCCACCGAGGGGATCACCCACTGCTGCGGCGGAGCCTGCGGCGGCTGCGGTGAGGAGTAACCAGGACAATTTTCATGCCCATTGTTTCAGCACCACTGTCCACCTTTTTAGGCAGCAGGAAGGCCCACTCCGCGGTGGTGTCTCATAATATCCTTGAATACCGTATTTTTTACGTGTAATCTCCTTGGCATTACTGTTGCTAGGCATAGACCATACTGTTTTTGCATCTACTGTTTCTGAGGAGCCAGCATGAACAACTACAACGGGTCCTCGGGGAATAAACCCCGCATCTCCTTTCACGAATTCTACGCCGACGACTTCACCCCCCGTGAGCATTATAAACCTCTCTGGGACCACATCAGGGCCACCGGCCAGAACTCTCTGGAGGTGAAGGCTCACGAATCGCAGCTCGCCCTCCAGACTGAGGGGGTGACCTTCACGGTCTACGGCGAGTCTGACGAGGGGATCGAGCGGATCTGGCCCTTCGACCTTATCCCCCGGATCATCACCGCCATGGAGTGGGAAAAGATCGAATCGGGACTCAAACAGAGAGTCCGGGCGCTGAATCTCTTCCTCAACGATCTCTACACCGAACAGAAAATCATCAAGGACGGGGTCATCCCCCCCGAGCTGATCTATCAGGGAAAAGACTTCCGTCGGGAGATCATGGGGATCACCCCCCCCGGAGGCATCTACACCCATATCAGCGGCATCGATCTCATTCGGGCCGAAGATGGCGAATACCTGATCCTGGAAGACAACCTCCGCACCCCCTCCGGCGTCTCCTACATGATCGAGAACCGGGTCATAGAACGTCGGATCATGCCGGAATTTTTTGACAAGTACCGGGTCCGGCGGGTGGATCACTATCCCGCGCTCCTTCTGGACGCCCTCCGCTCCCTCTCACCCCGGGGGAAAGATACCGCCGAGGTGGTGGTACTGACGCCGGGGGTCTACAATTCCGCCTACTTCGAACATACCTTCCTGGCCAAGGAGATGGGGGTCGAGTTGGCCGAAGGGCGCGACCTGGTCACCATCAACGACATCGTCTACCTGAAGACCACCACCGGCCTGCAGCGGGTGGACGTGATCTATCGCCGCATCGACGATGACTTCCTGGACCCGCTCATCTTCCGCTCCGACTCCACCCTGGGGATCGCCGGGGTCATCAACGCCTGGCGGGCCGGAAACGTGGCCCTGGTAAACGCACCGGGGAGCGGCATCGCCGACGACAAGGCGGTCTATCCCTACGTACCGGACATCATCCGCTATTACCTGGGTCAGCAGCCGATCCTGAAAAACGTCCCCACCTACCAGATGACCAACCAGCAGGACCGGGAATTCGTCTTCGACAACATGGAGGGGATGGTAATCAAGGCGGTGAGCGAGTCCGGGGGGTACGGAATGCTCATGGGCCCCTCCTCCACCCCCCAGCTACGGCGGGAGTTTGTGGACAAGGTCCTGGAGAATCCCCGAAACTACATCGCCCAGCCGGTGGTCTATCTTTCCCGTCACATCTGCTACATGGACGGCGAACTGGAAGCCCGGCACCTGGACCTGCGCCCCTTCGTCATCTATGGTGAGGATATCCAGGTAGTCCCCGGTGGACTCACCAGGGTAGCGCTCCGGAAGGGGTCCCTGGTGGTTAACTCCTCCCAGGGGGGGGGAAGCAAGGATACATGGGTGCTGTCGGAATAAGGAGAATAAGATGCTGAGTCGCATAGCAGATTCCATGTACTGGATGTCCCGTTACCAGGAGCGGGCCGGCGAGACCGCCCGGCTCATGGAGATCAATCTCCTGTATCTCCTGGAAGCGGAAGAGGATATGTCCGAAAAGGACAAGTGGCTGCCGCTCCTGAAGATCTCCTCGTCGGAGGAACTGTTCTCGGAACTCTACGGCGCGGAGGCCATTGTCAACTCCCACCGGGTGCTTCAGTTTATCAGCAGCGAACGAGGGAATTCCAACTCCATCCGCTCCTGCGTCCGCCTCTTCCGGGAGAACGCCCGGGTGGCCCGTGACCGGATCTCCAAGGAGATGTGGGAGATGGTCAACGAGCTCTGGATGAGCATCAACGACCGGCTGAAGACCCCCCTCACCCCGGAAAAAGCCCGGCCGTTTTTCGTGCTTCTCAGAAACGAAATCTCCCGCTTCGACGGCATAACCGCCAACACCATGATGCGGGGAGAATCCTACAGTTTCTATGAGCTGGGGGAGTTCATGGAGCGGGCCGACATGACCGCCCGTATCCTGGACGTGAAGTACCACCTCATCCTCCCCGACCTTTCCCGGGTGGGGTCGGCCCTGGACTACTACCAGTGGGCCGCCCTCTTGAAGTCGCTCTCCGGCTTCGAGGCGTTCCGGCGAAAATATCACGCCGGCTTCCGTGCCCTGGACGTGGTGGAGTTTATCCTCTTCGAACGGGATTTCCCCCGTTCCATCTTCTTCTCCATAGAGACCATGGGTAAGGCCCTGGCGACCATCGGCATGGAGAACAAAGATAAGACAGCCGGAGCTTACGCTCAGCTTCGGGGGATGCTGGAAAACACCACTGCGGAACGTGTTTTCGCCGCCGGCCTCCACGAGTTCCTTGAGGATTTTCTCGCTCGGCTGGGAGATCTCCACACCGCCCTGTCAGAAGATTTCTTCCAGTAAGGGAGTACCGTATGCGCTACCTCATCGAGCACGAAACCATCCTGGAGTTTCCCCATTCCGTGCGCGAGCACCATACAGAGCTCCGCCTCACACCCCGCAACGACCTGAACCAGAAGGTCCATTCCAGCAGGATCGAGACCGATCCCGCCGGGAAACTGGGGCAGTACATCGATTATTTCGGTAATCGCGTGGACTACTTCTGCGTCATCCCACCCCACACGCGCCTCGTCACCCGGCTCTTCGCCGATGTGGAACCGCTGCGGGAGAATCCCTTCGACTTCACGCCGCTCCACCCCGGAGAGTGCAAGGAGTGGTTCCGCAAGGCTTTCAAGGATGAACCGTCCCTCCACGACTATACCCTGCACCGGAGCAGCGTGACCCCGCCGATCATGAAGTTGACGGCGGAGATCTCCAAGGCGCTGCCGCGGCACACCCCGGAAACTCCGCTGATGACGTCACTCTTTGAACTCATGGAGTGGATACCATCGGTACTTGCCTACAAGCCGGGAGCCACCGAAGTCCATACGGAGTTGATCAACGCCATCAAGGCCGGCGCCGGAGTCTGCCAGGATTTCGCCAACCTCTTCATCTCCGTGGTCCGCTCCTGGGGGGTTCCGGTCCGATATGTCATGGGGTACCAGGCGCCGGAACTCTCCGCCCTGGAAGGGAGCAGCGAGATCGCCACCCATGCCTGGGCCGAAGTCCTGATCCCCGGGGGGGGCTGGATCGGCTTCGACGCCACCCACAACCTTCTGGCCAACGACCGCTACATTCCGGTGGCGGTGGGTCGAGACTCCTACGACGCCGCCCCCCAGCGGGGAAGCTTCAAGGGCGATGAGCCGGGGAAGAAGCCGGTGGTGCACATCACCATTACGGGCGCCGGAAACCGTGAATAAACCTTAAAAAGCATTTCACCACAGAGCCACAGAGGGCACAGAGATAACACACCGACTATTCTTACAGTTGCAGATATTTGCCCCTGATATTGAGTTTACCCATACGGTGAAAAGTTTTTTCTACGTTTTCATAAATGGTTTCGCTGTGTTCTCCGTGACTCTGTGGTGATCCGAGTTCCATCGCTTTTGCCGTTGTCTTTCGCCCCGAATCCACGTATCCTGCCAAAAATCAGATTTTCCATCGCGAGTCGTTGCAACCATGCCCGAACTTTTCAAGACCGTTGAGACCTTCTTCACCCTCCAGATGCCCTACTGTGAAAATCTTGAGTTACGACGCACCGTTTTTCGCTTCGGCGAAGGTCCCCGGGTTGCAGTTACCTCCGGGATTCATGGCGATGAACTGGAGGGACTCTACGTCTGTCACCTCCTGGCGGCCTGGCTGGAGCAGCTCCACGCCACCTCTCCCGCATCGTTGCGGGGTACGGTGGAACTCTATCCGGCACTCAACACCCTGGGGATAGACACCCTTACCCGGTCACTCCCCGTCTTTGACACCGACCTGAACCGAAATTTTCCCGGCTCCCCCGACGGCGCTATCCCCCACCGCATCGCCCATGCCATCATGGGTAGTCTGGCTGGGGCTGACCTGGTCATCGATATCCACGCCAGCAACATCTTCCTCCGGGAGATCCCCCAAGTCCGGATCAACCAGGAGTGTGCCGACAAACTGGTACCACTGGCCCGGATGATGAATCTGGACCTGATCTGGCTCCACAGCGCGGTGACAGTGCTGGAATCCACCATAGCCCACAGCCTCAACTCCAACGGCGTCCCCTGCCTCGTGGTGGAGATGGGGGTGGGGATGCGGATCACCCCGGAATACTGCGAACAGCTGGTCACGGGGATCCTCGCCGTCTGGCAGGAGTTGGGGATCATCGCTCCGGAAGTCCGGTTGACCCCCCAACTTCACCACCCCCTGGTGGCGGACGACAGCAACGTCCATTACCTCAACGCCCAGACCTCCGGCCTCTTCGTCCCCTCGGCTTCCCACTGGACCGACGTCCACAAGGGAGAACTCCTGGGAACCATCGTCTCACCCCATCATGGTGGAATACTCTCCCAACTCCGCTCCCCGGTGGACGGTATTCTCTTCACCCTGCGCGAATACCCCATCGTCTATGAAGGGTCACTGGTGGCCCGCATCATGGCCGTGAAACAGAGGCGCATATGATCCGGAAAGAGCTCCTCCTCATGACCGCGCCGGTACGCGACAGCGTGGAGATCCCCTTCCACGACATCGGTCCGGCGTCTTCTCACCCGGAGATCGCCCTGGTGGCGGCTCTTCACGGCGACGAAATTAACGGCACGTACATTCTGGCCCGACTGGCCGATTTTCTTCGCTCCGTGGAGGAGGGAAATTATCCGACCCTGACGCTGCGCAAACGGGTCCTCATCGTCCCGGCGGTGAATGTCATGGGGATCAACACCCGAAGCCGCTCCTGGCCTTTTGACAAGAACGACCTGAACCGGATGTTTCCCGGCAGCCCCCATGGCGAAACCACCCAGCGGATCGCCTACGCGGTGCTGGAAGCCACCAAGAAGGCCCGTTATCGCATTGATATCCACAGTTCCAGCGCCGACTTCGAGGAACTTCCCCAGGTCCGGGTCTACTACCCCACCGACGCCGAAAAAGCAGGGGCCCGACTCTTCGGACTGGCTGCCATCATGGAACGGAGACCGGGACCGGTTTTCTCCACCACCCTCATGAACTCCTGGAAGGTCTGGCCCGGAGAAAGCTATCTTCTCACCGTGGGCTATGCGGGGAACATCCAGCTGAAGCACTGCCAGGATGTTTTCAATGCGCTGGTCACCTTCCTTGGTCGCACCGGCATTCTGGAAGGGGTGACCCTGCAGGAAGGAGACCAGGGGGTCTTCTACTTCACCCGGGGACATGAGGCGCGGGTCTACGCGGAGCAGTCGGGGATGTTCGTCTCCGACAGTCAGGTGGGGCGCTGGATCACCAAGGGGCAGGAACTGGGATACATCTACGACAGCTTCAACGGCAACGTCCACACCAAGGTCACGGCGCCGGCCACCGGCCTCCTCACCGGCATCCGCCGTCAACCCCTTCTCTTCCAGGGAGAACTCCTCCTAAGGGTCTGTACCAAAGTGGCCAAACAGTAGTCAATCCGGGGTCAGATATTCGTGGCAAAGAAACTCTTCATCGCCGCCATCGACAAAAACAGCGGCAAGACCACCACCAGCATCTCCCTGATGCATCTGGCCCGGAAGAAGTACGGTCGGGTGGGGTTCATCAAGCCTTTCGGCGCCCAGTCGGTCACCTACCGCCAAACGGTAGTGGACAAGGATGTGGCCCTCATGGCCCAGGTCTTCGACCTGCATCAGGAGCTGGAAATCCTCTCCCCCGTAGTACTGGCCCCGGACACCACCCACAAGGTGGTGGATGGCCTGATCTCACCGCTGGAGCTCCAGGGAAAGATTCTCCACGCCTGCGCCGAACTGGAAAAGTCCTGCGATTTCATCATCATCGAAGGGTCGGGGCACCCCGGTGTCGGTTCAGTCATCGGGCTCTCCAACGCCCGCATCGCCCGGCTCCTCAATGCTCCGGTCCTCCTGGTTACGGGAGGTGGGCTGGGCAACGTGGTGGATCGTCTCGCCATGATCCAGGCGCTGTTTGAAAAAGAGGAGGTGGAAATCCGGGCGATCCTTGTCAACCGGCTCATCGCCGCCAAACGGGAAAAAAGTCTGGACTACCTGCAACGGGCGCTGGCAGGGGAGCCGTTCAAGATCATCGGCGGCTTCGATTACCAGCCGATCCTGGCCAACCCCACGCTGCGGCGAATATCCAATCTCCTGGCTCTCCCTTTGCAGGGGAGCAAACGGGAACTGCAGAGTATCATCCACACGGTACTGATGGGGGCGGCCTCCACCCAGCGGATCACCGAACTCCTCCAGGAGCCGTCACTCATCCTGGCCACCAGCAGCCGAGACGAGCTTCTGGTGACCCTGGCTCACCTGTACCATATGCCGGAATACCGGGACCTCATCGTCGGCCTGGTCGTCTGCGGGGCGACTCCCCTCACCCCCATCACCCAGCAGATTCTCCAGAAGAGCCGGATACCGTATATGCGGGAAGAAGAGCGGACCTCGGCGGAACTGTACCAGATCATCGGCAAGGATGTGTCCAAGATCATCGCCGAAGACAGCCAAAAGCTCGACCTCATCCGCTCCCTGGCCGAGAGTAGTCTGGATTTCGACGCCATCGACGAGCTCTTTTCCTGAGACCACTCCTCACGCAGCAAGAAAGGAAAACGGATGTCAACCACTCACGAGCCCCAGCACACGCTGGTTGTAGGCTGCCTGGTCCGTAATGACCGAGGTGAAATACTTCTTATCAAACACCTGAAACGAGGGTGGGAGATCCCCCAGGGGAGGGTTGAAGAGGGAGAAAGTCTTGTGGACGCCCTTCATCGTGAGGTGCGGGAAGAGGCAGGGGTAGAGATAACCATGGGGCCGCTGGCCGCAGTTTGGTCCAAACTGACCCTCCCCCCGGCGGTGATCTTCACCTTTCTGGGAAACTACCGTAGCGGTGATCTGGCCCCCACCGGAGACAGTGGTGAAGCAGCCTGGGTGCCCCCTGGGGATGCAGTGGAAATGGTCGCCAACAGCGTCATGAAGGCGCGCCTCCGGACCCTCCTGAGTTTCGACGGAACGATAACCTACAGTGCGTACACCCTGAAACCGTATCAGGTCGTGCGGGAGGGAAACCTGGGGTAAACTCCCTGCACAAACAACGAGAGTCGTACCTGACACTTTCTTTCCAGCTCCCTTTGAGCTCTTGTCTGCTCCGATCTCAATGGTTGGCTGTACCGACGTATCTAAATCCGATCGCCACTAATCTGCGGCTTTCTGCGTCCATCCCCTTTCAAGGGAGAGGTCAGGATGGAGGCGCTTACTTTTCAGTATCCCACCCTGTTCATCCCCTTTCACAGAATAGTCACAA
>CAIUUR010000300.1 GCA_903902345.1 uncultured Geobacteraceae bacterium
CTCTGGACTCCAAGGAGTTGGCCGTGGCGGACTGGGCGTTTCGTAATGGCCAACCTGCCGGACGAGGTACCGACACCCTCGGCTCATCCGCGCGTCTCTACCTGCCGCTTCAGGGGTCGGCGACCCTTCTGGGAGTACTCGGAGTAACGCTGGAAAACGACGCCGAGCATCATTCACCCCAGATTCGCCGCCTCCTGGACGCTTTCGCTTCCCAGGCTACCATGGCCATGGAGCGGGTTCAACTGGGGAAACAGGCGGCTCAGGCACAACTCCTCCAGGCGCGGGAGACCCTGGAACGGGCGTTGCTCAACTCCATCTCCCATGACCTCCGGACACCGCTCTCCTCCATCATCGGAGTGCTGAGCAGCCTGAAGGATGAGGGTGAGAATCTCAGCGCCGACATCCGCCGGGAACTCCTGGAGAACGCGTCGGAAGAGGCCAACCGTCTCAACCGGTTCGTGGGAAACCTCCTGGACATGACGCGCGTGGAAGCAGGAAAGCTCGTCCTGAAAAAAGAGCTCTGCGACGTTCAGGATCTTATCGGCTGCGCTCTGGCAGCCCTGGAACCACGCATCAGCAGCCGGAAGGTGGCGGTGAGGATGCTCCCCCTGATGCCGCTCGTCCCCATGGACCTGGTGCTCATGACTCAGGTCGTGGTTAATCTTCTTGAAAACACCTTGAAATACTCCGCCCCGGCATCTCCCGTGGAGATCATCGCCCGAACGGACCCTCCCTGGCTCGTCATTGAGGTTGCTGATGAAGGGCGTGGAGTTCCTGACCAGGACCTGAAGCGGATATTTGACAAATTCTACCGGATTCCCGTGCCGGAAGGAGCCGGTGGAACCGGCCTGGGGCTCTCCATCTGCAAAGGGATCGTGGAGGCCCACGGCGGTACCGTCCGGGCCAGAAACCGGAGTGACGGCGGGCTCCGGATCACGGTACTGCTGCCGCTGAGGTAATCGCTTTCCCCCTCATCCCCTTTTATTTAGCTCAGTAAAACCAGATTGGACGCGGATAAACGCCGATGAACGCGGATCTAAAACACGAAAAAGGGGTTAACATGATAACTTATGCATGGGATGAAACGTACGCAGTGGATGTGGAAATTCTTGATCAGCAGCACAAGGTGATCTTCGATTCTCTCCGGAAGATCAGCTGTGCGTTGGCGGACGGCTCCGATACCGGAAGCGTCCCCTCCCTGCTGGATGCCTTTGACATCTACTGCAAGGTTCATTTTTTCGATGAAGAGCGGGTGATGGAAACCGCCGGCTTCCCCCACCTGGAGCTGCACCGAAAGCAGCACGAGCTGTTCATCCACGGTCTGGAAACCTTCAAGGCTTCCCATTCTTTTAGAACGAGTAGCGCGCAGGACGAGTTTGTCACCATGGCGGAGTGGTTTATCCGTCATGTGGTGACCTATGACCGTGAATACGCCGATTTTTTGTAGGGGCGTATGGCCATACGCCCTGTTGAAGGCAAGAGAGGTACGAAACCATGTCGGACGAAAAAGTGCTAAATCTCCCCCGCATTCTGGTGGTTGATGACGAGGCGGCCATCCGCCGCTTTCTCCATACGGTACTTAATGCCGAGGAGTTTTCCCTCCATCTGGCCGAGACCGGACATGCGGCCCTGGCCGCCGCCGCCACAATTCGTCCGGACATCATCCTCCTGGACCTGGGGCTGCCGGACCTGGACGGAGTGGAGGTAATCCGGAGAATCCGGGAGTGGTCTCCGGTCCCCATCATCGTCCTCTCGGTGAGGGATCGGGAAGATGACAAGGTGAAGGCTCTGGATGCCGGCGCCGATGACTATCTTACCAAGCCCTTCGGCATCAGTGAGCTGCTGGCCAGGATTCGGGTTTCCCTCCGCCGGTCGGTGCAGCAGATCCCGGAGCCACTCTTCATCAGCGGGGATCTGGAGGTGGACCTGGCTCGCCGCCGGGTTTCGGTGGGAGGTGCAGAGGTGCAGCTGACACCCACCGAATATGATCTGCTTCGCCTCCTGGTAAACCATTCGGGGAGGGTCATGACCCACAGCCAGATTCTCAAGCAGATCTGGGGACTCGCCTACCTGGAGCAGCCCCATGTCCTCCGGGTGAACATCAGCAACCTGCGTCACAAGATCGAGGCCGACCCTTCCCGTCCCCGCCACATTATAACCGAACCGGGGGTGGGGTACCGGCTCAGGGAGGAATAACCGGATTTTCCCGCAAACGTAGGCTGGTTAAATCGTAGCTGAACCGGCTTTTCGCATATTATTTTGTAGTGATTCGGGTAATGAAGTGGAACCTGCACTTTAACGCTCGAAGAATAAGTTGATACATTGTATATACCATGATATACCTCTAAAGGAGGTGGCATGGTCTATCCAATAATCGCAAGATGATGAAAAGAGAGGTTCCCATGTTGGCAAAAGCTCAAAAATGGGGGAATAGTTTAGCGGTCAGATTGCCGAAATCCGTGTCTGAAGAGTGCGGTATTACTGACGGTTCGGCGGTCGAAATAGTGAGGAAGCATAACTTCATCGTCATTAAACCGGTAAAGCGCAAGCTATCTCTTGATCAACTCCTGGGGCAGATAACCGAATTTAATCAACACGCAGAAATATCTACCGGAACCCCTATGGGGAAAGAGATTTTGTGAGCATCATGTATGTTCCCGAAAGAGGGGATATTGTCTGGCTTTGCTTCGACCCGCAAGCCGGACATGAGCAGTCGGGCCACAGACCTGCACTAGTGTTGTCTCCCGCTACATATAATGGAAAAACCGGGTTGATGCTCTGTTGTCCCATGACAACGCAAGTCAAGGGCTACCCCTTTGAAGTGCTGGTAGACGGCAATCTTAAGAAAGGGGCAATTCTTGCGGATCAGGTAAAAAGTCTGGACTGGCAGGCGAGAGAGGCGGAGAAAAAAGGGAGAGTTTCTAAAGACACATTGCTGGAAGTTCTCGAAAAAATTGAAGCCATCCTCCTCTAATTGGTTCCACGCAGTGAAAACAATCAATTTCACGGGCAGGGGTCTGTACTGAACGTTGACACATATATCCATTCACCTTTGCTCATGTCAAGACCCCATGCGCCTTATCGTTCCTGTTCACCGAACACGATCTTCCGTTCGTGGTGAGTGTGTCGAACCATGAGCGGAAGATCGGGCTGTTGCAAGGCTTAAGGCACCCTTCGACAAGCCTGTCCTGAGCGTAGTCGAAGGGCTCAGGGCGAACGAATATCAGCCGTACTGCCAAAATCTGATTTTTCTTCAGGGGGGGGGGCGGAATGTCGGCTCTGCGGTCTGCTGTGATGGATTAGTGCGCATTATCGACAATAACAGCAGGAGTGTTACCAGCGCTATGCCGCCGCTGGCGGCAAACCCTGCGGAGTAACCAATCCCCTTAAGCGCGAAACCGATGACAGTGGAGCCGGTCATCATCCCGAGATAGATGCAGCTGTTATACATCCCCATGGCCAGACCCCGTTGCGCGGCAGGCACCAGCTCCGCAATCAGTGCGCCGATCGCAGTGAAGTTCAGAGCCATCCCCATCCCCAGTACGGCCGCACAACCCATGAGCTGCCCGAGCCGCGCCACCTGTCCCAACGCAGTCAACGCCACCGCCATCAGGAACAGGCCGATCGCCACGAGCCGACGACGATCGATGCGGTCCGCCACAATCCCGATCGGTACTCTTCCCACCACATTGGTAATGGCCTGAGCGGCGAATATCAGACCAACCTGGGCCGGATCATAGCCTTTTAGCGCAGCATACAAAGGGAGAAACGTGAGAAAGGTGCCGAAGCCGATGCAACTACCGACCGTTGTGAACAGACAGGCCAGCAGGTTGCGGTTGTGCAGCAGCTCAAAACTGACCGACATGATGGTATGAAGGTCAGCACTGTGGCGCGGAGCCCCTTGGGGGAGCGCCAGCAGGGCCAGCAGCATTACCAACAGGAGCAGACCTCCCGATATCAAAAACAGTTCGCGAAAGCCAAGCACCTTGGCCAGATAACCACCCGTCGCGGGACCGAGCGTCATGGCGACGTAGATAGCGGTGGTGTACCAGCCGTAGGCTCTACCCAGCAGTTGTGGCGGCATGACATCCGCCACCAGCGACAGCATGCCAGGAGCAAATGCAGCCAGTCCGGCGCCAAAAAGAACATACGCCACGGCCATTTCTCCGGGCAGGTGGCAGCGGGTCACCAGAAGCGATGAAACCGCGGCAGCAGTAAACCCCAAAATAATAGGCGCCTTACGCCCGAATCGATCTGCCAGTAGACCGGCGGGAATGGACAACAGCCCGGTCGTCAGCATGAACGCGCCGTTGATGCTCCCTACCTGAGCCGGGCCGGCCCCCAGTGTAGCGGCAAGCAGTGGCATGACCGGAATACGTAGATATGAACTGAAAAAGGCTGCAAAGCCAATCAGGCAGAGGAGGAGAAAAGGGGTAAGGTTATGCACGCCTTTTACCATGAGACACCATCAGCTCCCCAGGTACGCCGCCAGTACCCGTTCGTTCCTCCGAAGCTCTTCCGGCGCCCCGGCGACGACAATTCGACCTCGCTCCATGACGTAGGCGTAATCCGCCACCTCCCGGGCCGGCCCGGCAGCCGGTTCGTCCAGGATCAGGAGCCGGGGGTCGGCGGGCCAGCGCCCGGGCGATTTCCAGGAACCGCTGGGCCCCGTAGGTCAGATCCTTGGCTGGAGTGTGAGCTTTGTTGCGGAGCCCCCTACGATTTCCACTGTCAATTGTCAATAACATTACAATAGTATTAGATAAATTGCAATTATACTCATAGTCGCTGTATGCCGTAAACATTCTTTCCTCGCGGCCTCCCCCACCCCCACCCCCTAACCACCTCCCGCAAGGGGCGGGGGGACTTAAAGACCACATGCAAAAAACTGACCGGACAATGCTGATTACGTTTATCACAAGGGAAGCTTACGGTGAACAGCGGATAGTTGTTTTTTATCGACGGACTCACTTAGGACAACGCTTGTCATCCCCCCGGTGAAGTGCTATAAACGTCGCATTTCTTGGGGGGATACCATGCACGATTCAGCCACCGACTCCTACTGGGGCGGCATCATCAAATCCATGGGGTTGGTCTTCGGAGATATCGGGACCAGCCCCATTTATACGCTCACCGTCATCGTCGGCCTGACCAAACCCACCCAGGAGAATCTCTACGGTATCATCTCCCTCATCGTCTGGACCCTGGTGGTCCTGGTGAACGTGGAGTATGCCTGGCTGGCCATGGGGCTGGGACGCAAGGGGGAAGGGGGGACCATCGTCCTCAAGGAGATCCTGGCCCGACTCCTGAAACCGGGACGCCAGCTCGCCTTTGTAGGGATACTCTCTTTCCTCGGAGTTTCGCTCCTCTTGGGGGATGGGGTCATCACCCCCGCCATCTCCATTCTCTCCGCCGTGGAAGGGCTGGAACTGATCCCCAGCCTGGAACACACTCCCCAGTTCGTGCTCATTCTCATCGCCGCCCTCATCGCCATCGTCCTCTTCGTTTTTCAGAATAAGGGGACCGACAAGGTGGCCAAGGCCTTCGGCCCCCTCATGGTGATCTGGTTTTTGGCCCTCACCGTTTCGGGCGCCATCTCCATCTGCACCCATCCGGAAATTCTCAAGTGCCTGAGCCCCTGGTACGCCGTCAAGTTCCTTTCCCAGAACGGTCTGTCAGGATTCCTGGTCCTCTCCGAGGTCATCCTCTGCGCCACGGGGGGGGAAGCGCTGTATGCCGACATGGGACACCTGGGGCGCAAGCCCATCATCCGGGCTTGGTACTTCGTCTTCGTGGCCCTGATCATCAACTATTTGGGTCAGGGAGCCTTCATCATCAACAACCCCAAGGCGACCAACATCCTCTTCGGCATGGTACAGGGGCAGGCCCCCATTCTCTACATCCCGTTCCTCATCCTGACGGTCATGGCCACCGTCATCGCCTCCCAGGCTCTCATCAGCGGAGTCTTTTCCATCGTCTACCAGGGGATCACCACCCGGATCATGCCTCTCATGCGGGTGGAGTACACCTCCAGCCATCTTAAGTCACAGATCTACATCGGCTCGGTGAACTGGATGCTCCTGATCCTGGTCATCTTCATCATGCTGGTCTTCAAGAAATCCGAGAATCTGGCGGCGGCCTACGGTCTGGCAGTCACCGGCACCATGACCATCACGGGGATCATGATGGTCATGATCTTTGCCCGGACCAAGAAGAAGTGGAAGGTTCCCATCGCTCTCCTCGTGACCCTGGCGGACCTGGCCTTTCTCATCGCCAACCTGAACAAGCTCCCCCATGGCGGCTACTGGTCGCTGATCCTGGCGTCCATCCCTCTGGGGACTATCTTCATCTGGACCCAGGGTCAACGGGCCCTCTACAAGGCGCTCCGCCCGCTGGATATCGAAACGTTTCTCATGAGTTACGAGCAGATATTCGCCAAGGGAAGAAATATTCCCGGGACAGGGCTCTTCTTCACCCGTGACGCCACGGTGGTCCCCCCCTATGTCATCCACTGCATCATCCGGAGCAACATCATCTACGAGCGGAACATCTTCATCTCCATCGTCCGGACCGACGAGCCCTTCGGCATCTTCACCTGTCTCCACCCGGCGCTGGGACCGGGCCTGGACGCCTTCGAACTCCGGGCCGGCTACATGGAGGTCATCGAAATAGAGAGGCTGCTCAAGGAGAACGGGATCAACGAAAAGGTCATCTTCTACGGTATTGAGGAGATCGCCACGGGGAACCCCTTCTGGAGGATCTTCTCCGTCATCAAGCGGCTCACTCCCAACTTCGTCCAGTTCAACAAGCTCCCCGCCAGCCGGCTGCAGGGAGTCGTGACTCGGGTGGAAATGTAGAGTCCGGGAGGATCGGTAATCGGAGATAGGGAATTCAAGAGCGGCGGCAGCGCCGCTCTTGCCGTATCCGGAGAATGACAGACGGTTGGTCTATGTTACGACGAAAACCTTAGGTAGTTGCTTTGTTTTCTCTCTTGCGCAAATTGCTTCGATGAGCTATGGTTGCATTAATGAAATACCCCCTCCCTCTTTCTTTCTCAACCCCCCTCCGACTGTCCCATGGGACGCTCCCCACGCCGGTCACCTTTACCAACAAGCTGAAACAAAACAAATTACCCTTTTGCAGCACAGTTGCTCGTTCAACCATAAGTTCCCACTTTTTTGCGGTGTTACCGATACCGCGGGGCGTATGCCCTACGCCTCTACGACATTCGGCGCCAACTCCGTAAGGGGAACATATGCCATCACCTAACCCACGCCGGAAAGGAAACTACAGATGACCAGCACCGGATCCAATCGCATGGCCGATATCCTCACCCGTCACGAGCAACCCATCCTGGAGGAGTGGCTGCGCGAGCAGTCGGCCGCCCTCTCGGCGCGCCAGGACCTGATTTCCGATGCCGACCTCCGCCGGCAATCGGCCGAGTTCCTGGCGCTCTTCACCTCCGCCTGTCGCTCCGGCAATCTCACCGACATCACGGCGCCGGAGTGGAAGCAGAGCTGCAGCTTCCTGGGTAACGTTTCGCGCAGCCGGGCGTCCCAGGGCTTTTCCCCTTCGGAAACCGCCACCTTCGTCTTCTCTCTCAAACAGCCTTTTTTTTCCCGCCTGCGGCAAGAGCTGGGGGCGGACGCCGCGGGGGTGGCCGAGGAGATGTGGAGCGCCACCCTCCTGCTGGACAAGCTCGGTCTCTACACCACCGAAGTACACCAGAAAGCCCGCGAAGAGGTCATCAAGCTGCAGCAAGCTGAAATGCTGGAGTTATCCACGCCGGTGGTAAAACTCTGGGACGGCATCATCGCACTGCCGCTCATCGGCACCCTGGACAGCAGCCGCACCAACATCATGATGGAGAACCTCCTGCAAAGCATCGTCGACACCGGCAGCGACATTGCCATCGTGGACATCACCGGCGTCCCCACCGTTGATACGCTGGTGGCCCACTATCTGCTCAAGACGGTGGCCGCCGCGCGGCTCATGGGGGCCGAGTGCATCATCTGCGGCATCCGTCCGCAGATCGCCCAGACGATGGTACATCTGGGGGTGGAGTTCGGCAATGTGGTGACCAAGGCCTCCCTGGCTGACGCCCTGGCCTACGCCTTCCGGCAAATCGGTTGCACCGTCGCCAAGCAAACGCCCCGCTCATAACCAAAAGGAGTAGCCGTGGAACGGATTCCCATTCTTAAAGTCGGCGAGTTCCTGTTGGTGAGCATCCAGGTGGATATGCATGACCGTCTGGCCATGAGCCTGCAGGACGATCTCACCGCCAAGCTGGTGACAACTCGGGCGAAAGGAGTGCTCATCGATATCTCCTCACTGGATATGGTGGACTCGTTCATCGGCCGGATGCTGGGACATATGGCCGCCATGGCCGCCACGCTGGGCGCCAAGGCCGTGGTCGTGGGGATGCAGCCCGCCGTGGCCATCACCATTGTTGAGTTGGGGATGGAGCTGACGGACGTCCGGACCGCGCTCAACGTGGACAAAGGGATGGCGCTGCTGCAGGCCATGCTGGAAAAAACAGTTCACCACAGAGACACAGAGGGCACAGTGAAATATTTTTAGATTCCAGACTCGTAACTGCTCAGGAGGGACACAACCAGAGTAGGTCGCCGATATGGCACGGAGATCCAATCATTCGACAATTGAACACACGAATCCAAATATGATTGATGGGAGTCAGTTGTAGTTGTGAGGA
>CAIUUR010000301.1 GCA_903902345.1 uncultured Geobacteraceae bacterium
AAAATACATCAACGTCCCCATTTGGCACGATCAAGTAGGCTTACAGGGACATATGACGTAGGATTTCCATGATTTCCAAGTCCATGACGCTTCTCTTTGCCGTCCTGGGCTTGGTTCCAGCAGATTACCGACTGCCAAAAGACTCACCTCAACCTTGCGGTTCCAGGGTATTTTAGATCAGCAGTGACACGACGTACGTCCAGAAGCGGTAATCTTTTTGCGATTAGTTATTCATCATAGATAATCACTAGCTTCTGCCGTTTGAATCCGTTGACGATTGCGGTATAAATCATCGCCATGGAGTCCAGTTCAAAACTGTGAAAGAGATGACGCTGTTCGTCCCAGAGTTCCTGCTTGCTCCCTGCTCGCTGCCAGGCAGCCTGAAACAAGGGTGAGCAAAGCTGCTGAATCTGGTCAATCAGAAAAGCCAGCATCATCACCATCACAAAGACTTCGCTCAGGTGCTCTTTGCCGAGTCCGAAGTTATGCTCAAAGTGGTACCCCTGATTTTTCAGGGTGTTGAATGTCTCGTTCTCGATTTTCCAACGGGCACGACCACCACGCATCAGGATGTAAGCATTCTCTTCTGTGATGAGAAAGTCGGTTACCCAGGAAAAGTGCTGAGTCTTTCCGGTCTTGGAGTTGTGCTCCTCGTAGACCAGGAAGTTTACCTTCAGGTCAGGGTTGGACAGATTGAGCTGTGTCTCGTTGAGAAAACGAAAGGTATGTGTGATCTCCGGTTTTTTACCATCCTTCATGGCGAAGGTGGTGGCCGTTTTACTCTTGAGAGCTTCGTCCAGGTTATGGAACAACAGTGGGTGATCTCCCGGTTTGGCACCCAGAATGTAATGACAGTTATGGTGCCGTAAGTCTCTGATGTGGGGACCATTGGAACTGAGCCCGTCTTCTATGACGATCACCGGCAGCCGGGGATAATCCTCGCGGAACTTGGCCAGTAACCGCTTTGCGGCATTGCGTTCGCAGTCGTTTTTTGTTGCCCCATCCTGTTGGATTATCATCTCCGGCGCCAAGGGAATAACCTCACGACGGTCGGGATGAACCAGAGCCGCACCGAGTACCTGCTGATAATAGGATGTGGTCCCGTTACGGTGCTTCTTGACCAGACAAGAGGCCGAACTGAGTTCTTTAGATTCAAATGAACCGGTTCCGTCCTTGCTGAGCAGGTAGCACCCTTGGTAAAAAGCCAATTGTTGAAGTGCCTTACCTCGCTGGAGTTGAGCTACGGCCGAGCGAAAGAAGGGCCGAAACAGTTCCGGATCGAGCGGGTCAAGCACAGAGCGCATCTGGGTATCGCAGGGGATCTGCGTGATTCCGAAGATTCGTTTCAAATTATCGGCATCAAGACGACGACGTTCGTCAAAAGCCAACAACGAACGGTCCTTCAAGGCAAACATGGCATAGGCTGACATAATGACATCTGCCATGGGAATCTGGCCTTCCCTGCGGCGAGGATCGGGAAGTGATTCAAAACCATGGTACAGTGTTGCCAGTTGAGCATCCATATCGAGACAACTCCGAATAGCATGCTTGGTGGGAATCTTAAACCGGGGCGGGACGAGTCGGGCTGGGGGCATTTTCATTACCTCAAAATTAAAATCAGTCAACGAAAAAATGCCGTCATCCTCTAAGCCCGGTGTCAAGCAAATAATCACCGCCAGAAGCTATTTTTACGAATAATAATATAGAGTTACGTGTTACATTGCCTCCAAAACATACGACCACGATTCAGTCGGGATAAATCGATATTACTGCTATTTTAAGAATATTATTAAGAAACGAGCTTTCAAAAAGAACCGCGTTTTTATATGGTTACAACGTCAACGGGAATAGCGGGAATTTGCCGAGCTCTATGGGAATATGTTAAGCGGAAAGTCTGAGTTGATCGGCCTCGAATGGGATCCGCTACCCTAGAGAGAAATGGATTATCTTACTTAATTGTCGACCGGCGTTGAATAAGGCCCCTGTTACGTGTATTATCGGCGTGCAACATTGACCCATCTATGGTTTTGTAAGTAACAGTACTTAAACATAAATAATTCTGTTGTCCGGGTCAACGTTGTACGCCGATACCGGGTCAAACCCTGATGCCTATTGACAACAAGCATACAAAAAACGACTGAGCGTGTGGCAGGAGACAATTGAATCATGAATAGACTACTGGAAATCAAATTCGAGCCCGCTGGGCACTGGTTGCTAAAGGGTGATGCGCTAACGTACGAACTTTTCCGTCACGCCTCCCAGCAGAATATCCTCTATGCGTTCATCAGTGATGGCGAGGTAAAGTACGTTGGCAAAACCGTGCGGTCTCTGCATGCGAGAATTGGAGGATACAAGAACCCTGCATCATCTCAAACAACAAATGTGAGGAATAATTCCAGGATCATTGCCCTGCTTCAATCTGGTGCGGCTGTCGATATTTTGGCCCTTCCGGATAATGGTCTGCTTCACTACGGCCAGTTTCATATCAATCTAGCTGCCGGACTTGAGGATAGCATCATTTCGTTGCTGAAACCCGAATGGAACGGCAACACTGTAAGTCCGTTGACTGAAATGTCGCTACCTATTGAATCGCTAGCTTCAGACGAATGCGCATCATTCTCTCTTCTCTTGCAAAAAACGTACTTCAATCGAGGTTTCTTCAATATAGGTGTTGGCCAAGCACTTCATTTCGGCAGCGATGGTCAAGAGATTGAGATCTTCTGCGGAAATGCTGAGCAACCGATAATCGGAATCATTAACCGCACAGCCAATAACAATAAAACTCCAAGGATCATGGGGGGCAAAGGATTGCGAGATTGGTTTCAACACGAGATGTCCGAGATGCAGGAAGCCACAATTACCATGTTGTCGAGGAATGCAATCCGGATTGAACCTCGCAGAGATTGACCCACACGTCCTTGTAATCTAAAACTCGCAGACATTCGGTTAGTTAGTGCCGTCTTGGTCTCACTTGGATGAGGTGGATGATCTGGAAGTCCCTCCCGGTTCCAACAGCCTTCGCCCATCCGCACGCAAAGTACCATCCGGTGCGACATGCCTGTATAGAGTCTGCCGGGTGGTCCCCAGTTCCTTACACAGTTCACCGACAACCGTCTCCGGTTTCCCCATTGCCGCCATGGCCAACCGGAGCTTTGCCGCAGTCATCTTGTAAGGTGCCCCCCCTACCCGACCCCTGGCCCGGGCCGAGGCTAATCCCGCCTTTGTACGCTCCGAAATCAGTTCCCGCTCAAACTCAGCCAGGGCTGCGAAGATTCCGAACACCAGCTTTCCCGCCGGAGTCGTGGTGTCGATTGATGCCCCCTGCCCGGTGACGACCTTGAAACCAATTCCCCTGCTCGTCAGATCGTGTACGGTGTTGACCAGGTGCCGCAGATTCCGGCCAAGTCGGTCCAGCTTCCAGACCACCAACGTATCTCCTTCCCTCAGCGCATTCAGCGCCGCCTCCAGACCAGGGCGATCATCTTGACTGCCGGAAGCCAAGTCTTGATAAATCCGATCAGCCTCAACGCCCGTAGCCAGGAGCGCATCCCGCTGCGGGTCAGTTGTCTGCGATCCGTCTGTCTTCGATACTCGCATATAGCCGATGAACATAATCAATCCCCTCAAAAAATCTGGTCTCCGGAATATACTGTTTGAATCGAGTTCTTGCTTTCTAAAATTCACCGTCTAACAATGGAATATGCTGGTGGAAAAATTAAACAGCATAACCCTGGAGCCATCTTGCCAGGACAGGATCGACTGTCTGCCATATGCCATCCCGGCTTTCTATAAGATCCAGTTTTTGAAGTTTTTCCACCGCTGTCTTGACACTGCTAGCTGCTCCTAAGTGGTGTTCACGTAAATACTCGTTGGCATAAAGTGAGGCCGTCGGCCGTCGGGCCAGGGCCTTGAGAACTTTTTTCTGGTTCGCTGCTAGGTTGACAAAGATATTTTCACAATCGGAAGACTCAGACTTTATTAAGGCCAACTTGGCAGAATCGAGATCGGTGATACCATCCTCAAGTAGTTCAAAGTGTAGCATGGCCAATTTTTGAGCGTAATAGGGATAGCCTTCGGTGTAGGTTGCGATCTCCTCGGCAACCGCACAGTCAACAGGACGTCCCGCAGTTTGAAACCGTTCTTCGATGAACGTGGTCAATTCTGCCAGGGGCAGACGTTCCAGTTCAAGCTTGATGGAGCTTTTATAGAATGGACGGGTCCTGCTCTCGAACATATCGCGGAGAAGTCTCCGCCGGCTCCCCATAAACATGAAGGATACCATCGTTGATCTTTGCATCCCTTCTCGAAGAAATGCTTCAATCTGTTTCGACTCTTTGAGTTCGCAGATTTCCTGGAACTCGTCGAGGACAATACAGGCCCGTCGACCATTCTTGAGGCAATAGGCATCAAGAGCCGTAATTACCTCTTTCAGACATAATTCGGGTGAAGCATCGCCAAGCGATACGTCGATTTTCGGTGTGCCATCCGTGGCCTCCAGAGAAAGCGACAGTCGAACCCGGTGAAAGAACTCCGTCAAGCGTTTGAGAAAGTCAGGTTTCCGAGCCGCACTGCTCCCAAGCGCGTTGGTGATCTCATAGTAAAGGAGTTTAGCTACATCGTCGAGCGATGTAACTGAAAACAGTTCGATATAGATTGTGTCTAGGTCGCTCAGTTCCTCCATCACCACCTCGGCAAGACTGGACTTGCCAAACCGGCGTGGGGCATAAACAACGACATGGATTCCAGAGCGCATATACTTTTGCAGAGAAGTAATCTCCTTGACGCGGTTGCAAAAGTGGGTGCGGGATCGGCTGCTGATCGAAAATGGGTTCATATTCCCTCCTTGTGGCGCAATATAGCAGGGCCAATACGTTACGTCAATTGCGTAACGTAAACACCGTAACGTGAAAAACGCATGGGAATTTCTCCTATTCTCAATATGGCTGATCAAATGTCACTTCAGTCTTCCTGATAGAACCCATCTGTAGATTTCGGCGGATCAAAAATCCACGTAACATAAACTGCCGTATATGTGACATCCAGATTCAAGCGCAAATGATGTCATTTTACGTCACATAACCAGTAATATATACTATGTCGTGTAAACCATAACTAAAAAAGTTTTGTGACACCAACTCAGCATAAATCTGATTGTAAAATGTGGACTTATCGCCCTTCGGGCGGACTTTTTAACCCGGTGAATTCCTGCGACTCCCGATTGCAGCCAGGACAGCCCAGAACGGGCATTTTCGGCTCTCTCCCTTCAAACTCGGCAAAACCCAATTCGAAGTCTATAATCGCCTCATTCACCCACAACTCAACCCCACAGTAGGGACAGCGGTAGTGGTACTCCTCCGGTGGAGGACCAAACGGCAGATCCATCTCCTCCGGGCGATCCTTCTCGCTGGTAAGGCTCATAACGACCTGCTTTGATCCGCTCTTGCTCATCGTAGTATGTCCCATACTTCGGGTGCCACAACCGCCACAAAACCATTGCTTGTCCACAATAATGACAACGCAAAGGGTCTCGCCCGCTTACCTCCGCATAGCGCTCCCGATAACGCTTCACGGCTACTATTTGGTACGTGCCTTTGAGCTTCCGTCCTATTTTCAGCAGTCCTTCCTTGATGGCTGTGACCCACTTCTGGAACGTCCTTGTCGACTGCAAACCATAATACCGGATCCGCTGAAAGCCCTTGAGCAAAATATGTTGTACCATCCAACCGATAAAGGTCATCACCGGTACGGTGACCTCCTCCTTACCCTTGGTCCGATGGTCGTTATACCAGTACGTGACCTCCGCATTGGCGTAAGACGTGATACGACTTACAGCAATGGGTGGTGACGCCACATATTTTGCAAGATATTTCGCCAAGCCCCGGCACTGTTCCGGAACCGTACCCTTCGTAACATGGGCGACCAAACCCTTTGGGTATTTTTCGTACAACTCGTCGATTAAAACAGCCATTTCTGGGGTCGGCACCGCAGCCTTCATCATGCTCAACAGAGCGTACTGCCATTTTTTATGAATGATTTCGAAGGGAAAGTAGCCCAACTCAACCCACTTACCCGTGGTTTCATTGATTCCACCGCTCGTCATGATGACATGCAGATGCGGATTGTAGTGCCCGGAACGACCATGAGTCTGAACCACCACAATGGAACCAATCTTAACCGGCTGCCGCACCGCCCGTTTCACGACTCCCTCCAAACACTCTGAGCCGCATTTCATCAAGGATGACAGCAGCTTGCCGCTGAACCGATCTCGGTAAAATATAATTCGAAGTTGCTCGGGAACCGTCAGAATCATATGCCGATAGATCAACCCCGGTTGCAAGACCCGGCTCACTTGAGCAACAAATTCATCGGTATAGACTTTGGAGCACGACAGGCAAAAGCAACTCTTGCAGGTAAATGCAACACGACGGGTTCCACGACCGCAATGCGGGCAGCAATACTCTGCATAGCCCCACGCTTCGAGACCACACCCCAACATCTTCTGCACTACTTCTGAGTAATGCTCCGTAGCATATGCAGGATGGGTCTTTTGAAACTCAGACCAGTGGTCCTTAAAAATGTTACGGAAAATTTCAGGATCAATCTTCCTTGCCGACACCGCTAACTCCTAGGAGTTACTTCAGACATATCCTCCCTTCTAACACAAGTCGACCGGTTATCATGCTAAAAATGGAAATTCCTATCAGCTTTATTAGAAAAATCAAAAAGCAAGGAATCCCGGAAAGATGGAAATTCCTATACTATCTATTTAATTATTATCTGAAGTGAAGTTAGTTGACAAATAAACAACGTCCCGAAGTCGCCCATCCCCCCCATCCCCATCCCCCACAATAGTTGTCATTCTGAGCGATAGCGAAGAATCTGCTTCAGCTTTAAATCAGATCCTTCACTTCGTTCAGGATGACAGGCGGTGGTATATTTTTTGTCGCGAATCGCCTAACTCGAGATTTAATAAAGTTAGTGTACTGATAAACAACGTCCCCGGAACCCACCATAAACAACGTCCCCGGAACCCACTTCAGATCCTTCTGTTCTCACACACCTGTTTTATTGGCTGAAAAAGTTCCACCGCCATTTATGCCAGCCGACCATGTACCCGAGAGCAGCCCCTGCGCCGTTACCGTACCACTGAATGTCGCCGTGCCTGCACTGCCGGAACCGGTCAAGCTGACTTTGCCGTCTGCAGCTACTTGACCCGAAATGTTGAATAGATACGGGAAGCCGGGGTCTGCGGTCGAAGTCCCCGTGCCCGAAATGCTCCCACTCGCCGATAATGTCACCCTTATTGTTCCAAAATCAGCCCCGGTGTAAGTGCCTGTGTAAATTCCGGCAAAACTCGATACCGGTGTAGCAGTAACCGTAAAGGTGACAGTAGCAGTGTGCGTTTTGCCGCCACCCGTGCCGGTAAGTGTCACGGTGTAACTGCCGGTGGGAGTCGCGGCCCCTGCCGCCAGTGTCAAGGTGGCGCTGCCGGAACCGGGCGCTGCGATTGATGTCGGGCTGAAGGTGGCAGTTGCGCCGGAGGGAAGTCCCGTGGCCGTCAATGCCACCGCTGCATTAAACCCACCGCCGACCGTAGTGGTGATCGTTGCCGCGCCCGAGCCCCCCTGGGTTGCGCTGACTGTTGCCTGCGTCGCCCCAAGAGTGAAGTCGGGGATAGCAGAAACAGTGAACGTCACGGTCGCGGTGTGTGTCTTGCCGCCACCTGTGCCGGTGACTGTTACAGTGTAGCTGCCGGTGGGAGTCGCTGCGCCTGCCGCCAGTGTCAAGGTGGCGCTGCCGGAACCGGGCGCTGCGATGGAGGTCGGGCTGAAGGTTGCAGTCGCGCCGGAGGGAAGTCCCGTGGTCGTCAGCGCCAACGCCGCATTAAAGCCGCCGCCGACCGTAGTGGTGATCGTTGCCGTGCCCGAGCCCCCTTGGGTTGCGCTGACTGTTGCCTGCGTCGCCCCAAGAGTGAAGTCGGGGATAGCAGAAACAGTGAACGTCACGGTCGCGGTGTGTGTCTTGCCGCCACCTGTGCCGGTGACTGTTACAGT
>CAIUUR010000302.1 GCA_903902345.1 uncultured Geobacteraceae bacterium
AAGCGTGATCAGATGGCGATAAAGACGCGCCCCCAACTCCACATCTATCTTGCTGCAGGTACGGGCAAAGACCCAGGTACGGATGGAGGAAAGAACGTTTTCAAAAATAGCGGCGCTGAACAGGCCGAAGGCGACCACGTTGAGCGTCTGCATGGCGTTGTTGACGAGAACTTTGTCCATGACTACCTGGAACCCCAGAGGGGTCGCCAGACCGATGAGCTGGATAAAGAAGGAAATTACCAAAACCTCGGTGAACAGTTTTCGATATTTGACGATGGAGGGAATGAACCAGCTGAAGTCGAACTTGCCAAGATCCTTGAGATACGTGGCCTTGGAAACGCAGAGAATGAACTTGCCGGACCAGAGTTCCAGGAACTCGGCCAAATCAAGTACCTTCGCCTCGGTACTACCCGGCAACTGGATGATAACCTTTGGTTTTGTCTTGTCTCCCTGATCGAAACCGAAACGGACGGCGATGAAGAAATTACCCTCCTTGTCCATGGCAATGGCCGGCAAGGGGGTGAGCTCCAACCGTTCCGGATCCTGCTTGACCACCTTGGCGGTCATTCCCAGCCGCTTTGCCGCCAGGAGTATGATATCTTCGGTAAACTTTTTCCGGCCGTACTCGTGCAGCAACTGCGCTTCGTCCACGGGAATGCCATGATGCCGGGAGATCATTACCAACGATAAAAAGCCTGAATCATTCATCAAGACGTAACCATCCCCGGCAGCGCCGAGGCTCTTTCTCTAAGATAGCCATCATTCCAATATATACTCTCATCGGTTCAAACGGTAATACCTTTACCGGGATCGTACAACCGGGGTTGAGACAAGAAGGGCCTTCACCCGGTTCGCCCCTTCAAAATCCCCGGCAAGCCGGAGCGCGGCGTCCAGCTCTTTCCGTCCGGCGCTCGGGTTACCGCTCCCCATGAGCGCCATTCCAAGATGATACCTTATTTCGGCTCGTTTGGGTAGCTTAGTTACGGCAACCCGTAAATAAGGGAGAGCGTCATAACACTTTCCCTTCTTGACGAGTATCCACCCCAGAGTATCGGCATAGGCGCCGTTCTGGGGCTGCGCCCAGTTCACGTAGGCTGCCAGCTCATGAGCCCGTCTCAGGTCACGCCCCTCGTCGGCAAGCAATTGCGCCAGATTATTCATGGCCGGAAGATTTTTGCCGTCACGCTTGACCCCTTCTTCCAGGCAGCGGATCGCCCCGGGAAGATCCCTGCTCCGGAGGCGATACTGGGCCAGGACAAACCAGGGATCGGCCAGCGTCGGATTTAACTCCGCAGCTTTTTTCAGCACCCCCTCGGCTTCAGCAAGCCGCCCCAACCCACCCAGTGCCGTGGCTTGGTCGAACCGGAGCCTCAAATCATCGGGATTGCTCCGGAGACCGGTCTCGACCTCCCGCAACGCCTCACCGAAGAATCTTCCCGCCAACGCCGTAGAAATGAACTCCTCACGCGCCTGGCGATGGTCCGGTTTCACTACCAAGGCCGTACGACACTCCTGCAGGGACTGAAGGTACAGACCGTCTCTCCGATATACCTGCGCCAGCAGCAGATGCGGCTCCACCGCTTCAGGACGTCGCCTGATCGCCTCTTTTATCTCCGTGAGAGCCTCATTCCTTCTCCCGGTGGCAAGCATAACCCTCGCCAAACCGAACCGGGTGTAATATGACGTCTTATCCACGGCGTCCACCGCACGGAATTCCACTTCCGCTGCGCTGTACTCTTTAAGGAGGAGGAGTGTTCTGGCCAGCTTGAGACGGGCCAAACGATCTTCGGGACTCTTCTGGAGAGCATTACGGAGCTCCAGAACCGCCTCACGGTACTGTACCCGTTTCAGGAAGCTGTCCGCGTTATCAACGTACTCCTTGTTCTCGTATTTGATGCCGGGGAGACGGATCAGGTCGGTAAAGACGACCAACCCCACGTAGGCCAGAAAAAAGAGCCCCATGCCGGCGAGCCGCCAGGTTCTCAACTGGAACCACTCCCTGATTGCCTCTCCCCTCTGCAGATTATCCAACCCCTTGGAGGCTCTCAGCGCCACATACAGATCGGCCATGGCCCCCGCCAGGATGAGGAGGAGCAGGTAGACAGCGCTCTTGTAGGGGCCCACCACCGCCAGAAAAGAGATGGCGCCCTTCACCAGGGAGACAAACTGCTGTCGAAACGTGGAGAGGTGAAACAGGTCGGAGAAGAAGAGGATAACGAAGAGGAGGTAGAGCCCCGCCGCGCTCGCCAGTCGCCCCCGTCGCTGGCGGAACCAGCTCTGGCGCGCTTCACCTCCATGCAGGTTGTCCAGCCCGCGATAGGAGTGTAGCGCCAGAAAAAGATCCAGGGCGAATCCTCCGGCAACGAGAAGCAATACCCCCAGGGCGCTGAGAATCGGGTTCATCCCCGTGAGAATGGCAATGAGGCTCCGGGCGACCTGCACACCATCCTGACGAAGCCCCGCAAGATAGAGGAGATCGGTGTAGACGACGACAAAAAAGAGGAGATAGAGCCCCCCCGTCATGATCATGAGTCCGCTCCGTTGCCGAAACCAGCTGAGGAGGGCGTCCCGACCATGGAGATCATCCATCCCCTGGTACGATTTCACCGCCAGGATCAGATCGACAACGAATCCCGCCAGGAGTAGCAATAGCACGATGAAGGCGCTGCGGTAGGGGGCCAGCAGATCCAGGAGGATGAAAACGTTCCCCATGAATCCGTTATTTTGGGGGTGAAGGGCGCCCGCCGGGATCATCTCCAGGAAGATCATCCCCCCGGCAAGAAGGAGATAGAGGATCCCCACCACCATCAGCAGACCGGAGCGCTGCCGAAACCAGAGCCGTATCCCCTCCCCCCCCTTTATCCCTTCCACAACTAGGTAACACTTCAGCGCCATCACCAGGTCAACGGCGCACCCGACAATAATCACAAGCAACACGATGAACAGGGTCAGGTACTGGCTCATGGCTGTCCTCTACTACCGCAATACAAAGAAAGGGATAGACATAAATGCCTAACCCTTTCTTTGTTTTCTTTGATGGTGGGCGAAACAGGGATCGAACCTGTGACATCCAGCTTGTAAGGCTGGCGCTCTCCCAGCTGAGCTATTCGCCCTAAAAATGGCGGGGTCGACGGGACTCGAACCCGCGGCCTCCGGCGTGACAGGCCGGCGTTATAACCGACTTAACTACAACCCCGCAAAACGAATTATTAATTAACTGCATCCTTGAGACTCTTCCCCGGTTTGAACTTGGGGGTAGTCACTGCTGCTATTTCCAGTTTCTCACCGGTCCGGGGGTTCTTTCCGGTACGGGCGGCCCGCTGGGATACGGAGAATGTGCCGAATCCGACGATGGTGAGCGAATCTCCTTTTTTCAGACAGTCGGTGACCGTGTCCACCAGAGCCTTGACGGCGCGCTCCGCATCGACTTTGGTCAAACCGGTTCTTTCAGCTACTTCACTCACAAGTTCGGTTTTGGTCACACTACACCTCCTCACTAGATAAAGCATGTCAGTCACACGCAAAGTGTCCCTCTGTATACCAGAGGATTAGCGCGACTGTCAAGCACTTTTACACAAAGATCAGCGGCGAAACGGAACCCGTTAACGGAATAAATACCTGACACCCAGCAGAAAATTGTTACTGGTGTAATCGACCGCAATCTGATCCGGATGCGCCTTGGAAGTTCCGAAGTAACGATAGGAAACATCCAGAACAATATCCTTGCCGACTGGTATGCCGATACCTGCGAAGGCCTGATAGGCGAGCACCATAGCCTGGCCGTCGTTCCAGAGCCTTAAGCCGTTAACGGTAACTCCCGAAACACTGACGGAGGCGACGCCAACCCCCAGACCGACAAAGGGGGAAACAGGTAAATTCTTCAACCCGGCGAGATCGTGATAAAAGTCATAATACAGGTTACCCATCGCACCTAGAGACCAAACGCTGCTGTCAATGGTGTGAGTAATACCGGCGTATTTCAGTTTGTCGGCACTGTCCCCCTTATAAAAAAGCTCACCTTCAATTCGCAATCCCACCCCGAACTGGTGTCCGATGAAAGCGCTTACCGGGACACCCACGCCGGTATAAACAAGATTTGCCGCCGCGCCATTACGATCGGAAAGAGTGCTGTTGCGACGGGCAACGCCCAGGGATAGACCACCATACTCTCCGGAAGAACCAACGCCATCGCCATCTAAAAAACTCGCCGCGTCGGCATTGGACAGGAGAAAAAATATCATGCCAACTGCGCAAACAATACTTCGAATCATCACGCACCCCTTTAAAACATGGCTCATAGGCCTCACCATAGAAACAACTGCTCAGAACCCCACAGAGGTCGACAGAGGCTACCGGACCAGGTCAACAAGAGTTGTCACGACGCCACTGTCCGGAGCAACTTTCCGGATCCGGTTGTTCCCCGTGTCCGCAACATAGAGGTTCGTGGTATCGGAGACAATCCCGCGGGGGGAGTTGAACAGCGCTCCCACCCCCACGCCATCGGATGAACCACTGGTCCCCGCTTTACCCGCAAGAGTTGTCACTATACCGGTTGTGATCTCAATTTTTCTGATGGTATTATTGCCGCCGTCCGCCAGATAAAGGTTAGTCGCATCGGATGTCATCAGGTACGGGGCATTGAATCTGGCGGCGCTGCCGGTCCCGTCACTGCTGCCGGAGCTCCCCGCTGTTCCGGCCAGAGTGCCCGTCACACCCGAGGAGATCGCGATTTTGCGAATGGTGTTATTGGCCGTGTCCGCCACGTACAGATTTGTTCCGTCTGTGGTTATGCCGTAGGGTGAGGAGAATCTGGCCGCAACGCCGACGCCGTCAGTCGCTCCTTTTGTTCCCGCACTCCCCGCCACGGTCGAAACGACACCGGAACTGATCACCACCTTACGTATGGTGCTGTTTCCCGAGTCCGCCACGTAAAGATCTGTCCCATCTGTCACGATGCCTGCCGGTGAAGAAAACAGAGCGACAGCGCCGCTGCCGTCAGTCGCACCTTTTGTCCCTGCGGTACCTGCCAGAGTCGTCACGACACCCGAAGAGATCACCACCTGACGAATGGTGCTGTTTCCCATATCCGCTACATACAGATTTTTCCCGTCAGTGGTGATACCGTAGGGTGAAGAGAACAGGGCCGTGCTGCCGGTCCCGTTTGTCGTCCCTGTTGTCCCCGCCGTGCCTGCCAGTGTCGTTACAACACCTGTGGAGATCATCACCTGACGAATACTACTGTTTCCCGTATCCGCTACGTAAAGATAGTTCCCATCCGTTGTCAGGCCATGCAGAGAGGCCGCTGTCAGGGTGTTGAAGGGGACGGTGCCGCCGCTATCCCCGGAGCACCCTGACAGGACGAAAAAGCAGAGAAGAACCATCGTCAGACAGGGTGCAAATCGTCTGAGATTTAATTCATGTATCATACCGTACCTCCTGAAAAATCGGTTATTCGTGGCCACGCAGTGCACGCTTCTTCCTGACTTCACGCTGAACTCCCCCGCCAAGGCTCCTCGTTACGGAACAGAAGGCGCCGTCCGGGAGGCTGAGGTCAAGGTAACTGCGGTGGTCGGCCAGGAATTACTATCCACGGCAACCGCTTCAATTGCCGTAACGACACTCATCCCCTGGATCACCGAGCCGAAAACAGCGTAACCGCCGGAAGTCGTATCCAGAGAGCTGTTGTTCACCGCGTTGATATAGAATTGCGATGTGGCGGAATTCAGGCCGGTGGATCGCGCCATGGCAATGGTTCCCTGAATGTTACTCAGCCCCGTTGCGGAAGGCGGCTCCAAGAGTATGGGAGCGTTTGTGGTTTTCAGGGTCGTTTGCCCGACAGCATACCCTCCACCCTGAACGACGTAGCCGCTCACTACGCGATGAAAGATCGTGTCATTGTAAAAGCCGCGGTCCACATACTCCAAAAAATTATCCACGGTGCTTTTCGCTCTGTCTGGACGGAGTTCAACCACGATTGTCCCCAGAGAAGTGACGAGAGAAACCTGCGGAGAAGGCACCGGTACCGTCACCTGCGTCAACAGCGCCTTGTCGGCGGCAGCGGAGACGGTAACATCCATGGAAGCTCCGAAAATCGGGACACAGGAGTAACTGCGTGACGTCGAACTGCCGCCCGGTTGCTCGGCAACAGTTGAACAGCCGATGGAGGTCACGGTAATGCCGCTGTCGAGATGTTGCCCGGTTACGGTAATCTTGGCCGCTTTTTTATACACGACATCGGTAACGACGACAGCCGCCACTGACGGGGGAGTCGCAGCGGTTCCATCGCCGCCGCCACAGGCAAACAGCAGACAAGCGGACGAAAACATCAGAGAAAAAAGTATGAAAATATGCCTCATGCATAACCCCTTGCAATAAAGATGGCGTATGAAGTATCAGAACACGATGTGACTGCTCAGTGTGTCGTGACGACTCCGTCGACTTCACTGCGGGAAACCAGCGGCGGGATGGTCGCACCCTGAACCGGAACGACAACGGCCAGCGCCCGGGCAAGGACCTCATCCATATGGGCCACGGTATGGATGGTGACCCCGTCGCGCACCTCAGCGGAGAGTTCCGCCAGATCCTTTTCGTTCTCCTTGGGAATGAGCACCGTGGTCACTCCACCCCGCTTGGCCGCCAGGATTTTCTCCTTCAGACCGCCGATGGGGAGAACCCTTCCCCTGAGGGTTATTTCGCCGGTCATGGCCAGATAACGATGTACCGGACTCTTGGTAAGAGCCGAAACCATGGCGGTGGCCATGGTGATCCCGGCGGAGGGACCATCCTTGGGGATCGCCCCTTCCGGAACATGCACGTGCAGGTCCACGGATTGGTAGAAATCCCGTTCCAACCCCAACAGTTCCCCCCGGGAGCGGACATAGGAGAGCGCGGCCCGGGCCGACTCCTGCATGACCTCCCCCAGTTTTCCGGTGACCGTGAGGTTCCCTTTCCCGGGGAGGATCGTCACCTCCACCGACAGGAGTTCCCCCCCCGCCTCGGTCCAGGCCAGACCATTCACCAGACCGATGGCGTCCGCCTCCTCGGTGCGCCCCACGGAGTAGCGGGCCACCCCCAGAAACCTACGGACATCGGCGGGGGTCACCTCGCCGGCCGGTTTTTTCCCCAGGGCAAGTTCATGGACCCTCTTCCGACAGAGCGCCGCCAGCTCCCGCTCCAGATTCCGAACCCCCGCTTCGCGGGTGTAATGGTGAAGAACCTCGGCCACGGCGTCATCCTCCGCCACGAACTGGTCGGGGAGGAGACCGTGAAGCTCCCGCTGTTTGGGAATGAGATAGTTGTGGGCGATCTTCAGTTTTTCCGGCTCGGTATAACCGCTGAGCTGGATCACTTCCATCCGGTCCAGGAGCGGACGGGGGATGGAGTGGAGGGAATTGGCCGTAGTAAAGAACATGACCTGGGAAAGATCGTACTCCAGATCAAGAAAGTGATCGGAAAAACTCCGATTCTGCTCCGGGTCCAGCACCTCCAGCAGGGCCGACGCCGGGTCACCGCGAAAATCGCCGCTCATCTTATCGATCTCATCCATGAGAAAGAGGGGGTTGTTGGTCCCGGCCTTCTTCAGGTTCTGAATGATCTTCCCCGGCATGGCCCCGATATAGGTCCGACGATGGCCGCGGATCTCCGCTTCATCCCGCATCCCACCCAGGGAGATCTTGACGAACTTCCTCCCCATGGCCTCGGCCACGGAACGGGCCAGGGAGGTCTTCCCCACTCCCGGCGGCCCCACGAGGCAGAGGATCGGCCCCCTGATCTTCTTCACCCGGGAGAGGACGGAGAGATACTCCAGAATCCGCTCCTTGACCTTTTCCAGCCCGTAATGATCCCGGTTGAGCACCTCTTCCGCACCCCGGATGTCGTGCTTGTCCCGGGAGACCTTCCCCCAGGGGAGACAGAGGAGCCACTCCAGATAGTTGCGAACTACCGCAGCCTCCGCAGAGGCGGGAGACATGAGCTTGAGCTTCTTCAGCTCTTCGCCCGCCTTCTTCATGGCCTCCTTGGGGAGCTTGGCTCCGCCCACCCGCTCCTCCAGCTCCAGGAACTCCTGCCGGCCGTCATCCTTTTCCCCCATCTCCTTCCGGATGGCCCGCATCTGTTCGTTCAGGTAGTACTCTTTCTGGTTTTTCTCCACCTGTTTCTTGACCCTGGACTGAATCTTCTTTTCCAGGTTGATCACCTCGATCTCACCTTCCAGAAGGTCCAGAAGCCTCTCCAGGCGTAGGGACACAGCGGTGGTGGCCAGGAGCTCCTGCTTGATACCGCTCTTGCAGCCGAGATGAATGGCGACCAGATCGCTGAGACGCCCCGCCTCCTCCACCCCCGCCACCGTGGCGGCGATCTCATCCGTCACCGTGGCGGTGAGCTTGGCGTAGCGGGCGAAGGCATCGCGCACGCTTCTCATGAGCGCCTCCACCTCCGGCGTCACGTCAACCTCCAGGAAAAATTCCTCCAGATCGACGGTGAAATACTCGAAGTTATCCGGATATCCGACGATGCGGGCGCGGCGTTTTCCTTCCAGGAGCGCCTTCACCGTCCCATCGGGGAGTTTGAGAATCTGGAGAATGGTGCAGACCGTTCCCCAGGGGTGAATCCCCTCCTCATCGGGCTCCTCCTGAAGAGGATCAATCTGGGCGGCCAGAAAGATCTCCTTCCCCCCGGCCATGGCCGCCTCCAGCGCCAGGACCGACTTCTCCCGCCCCACATAAAGCGGCACCACCATGGAAGGAAAGACCACCATATCCCGTAACGGCAAAAGAGGGAATCTCGAAAGATTCCCCCCTTTCGGATCGCCTGCCGCGTTCCGTTTCTCACTCATATAAAATCCTCTTAGCCCAAAAACAGTCCACCACAGAGACACGGAGACACGGAGATAATCTTAAAAAGTTTCGGATGATTGCACTGACAGTAGTTCTGTACGGGGTTAAACCATCAGGGTTAAAACCAAGAATCAGATTTACGCAGTGATTTCCTTCGTGTCTCAGTGCCTCAGTGGTTCAGAAGCCGTTTTTAGAGTTATGTTTCAAGCCGTTTCCGCCAGATTCTCGTACACGATGATCGGCTTTTCCCGGTTATAGATCACGTCTTCACTGATCACGACCTCCTTGACCATGGGCTGGGAAGGAATGTCGTACATGATATCCAGCATGGCCAGCTCCAGGATGGCGCGAAGCCCCCGGGCGCCGGTCTTACGCTTGAGAGCCTCGCGGGCCACAGCCACCAGGGAGCCGTCGGTGAACTTGAGACGGACCTGCTCCATGTCGAAGAGCTTCTGGTACTGTTTCACCAGAGCATTTTTCGGTTCCTTGAGGATGAGAACCATCGCCTCTTCGTCCAACTCGGAGAGGGTCGCCAGGATGGGGAGACGGCCGATGAACTCGGGGATGTAGCCGTATTTGAGAAGATCTTCCGGGGTCGCCACGGCCAGAAGTTCGCCGGCCTTCTTGTCCCCTTTCCGTTTCACCTCGGCGCCGAATCCCAGGGTCTTGACGCCGATCCGCTGCTGGATGACGTTGTCCAGACCGGCAAAGGCGCCGCCGCAGATGAAGAGGATGTTGGTGGTGTCAACCTTGAGGAACTCCTGCTGGGGATGCTTGCGCCCCCCCTTGGGAGGAACGGAGGCCACCGTACCTTCGATGATCTTCAGGAGCGCCTGCTGCACCCCTTCCCCGGAAACGTCCCGGGTGATGGAGGGGGAATCGGACTTCCGGGCGATCTTGTCGATCTCATCGATGTAGATGATCCCCTTCTGGGCCTTCTCCACATCATAATCCGACGCCTGCAGGAGACTCAGGATGATGTTTTCCACATCCTCCCCCACATACCCCGCCTCGGTGAGGTTGGTGGCGTCGGCCATGGCAAAGGGAACCTTCAGGATCCGGGCCAGGGTCTGAGCCAGCAGGGTCTTTCCCGACCCGGTGGGGCCCAGGAGAAGGATGTTACTCTTCTGCATCTCCACATCGCCCGGATTGGCGATGGATTCGATCCGTTTGTAATGGTTGTACACCGCCACCGCCAGGACCCTCTTGGCCCGTTCCTGACCGATGACATACTCGTCCAGAGTTTCCTTGATCTCCCGCGGCTTGGGAAGTTTACGGACGTCGGGGGTGCTGGCTTCCTCCAGCTTGGTCTCCTCGGCGATGATATCGTTGCAGAGTTCGATGCACTCGTCGCAGATGTACACCGTGGGCCCTGCGATCAGTTTGCGGTCCTCTTCCTGACTCTTGCCGCTAAAGGAGCAGGTCAGGTTGTCCGACTTGCTGTCCCGTCTGCTCACTTGGTACCTCCCGTACTCTCTTTTCTCTCCACAATGCTATCGATGAGACCGTAGGCCTTGGCGTCTTCACCGGAGAGGAAATAATCCCGCTCGGTGTCGGTCTCCACCTTCTCCACGCTCTGTCCGGTATGGAACGCCAGGATCGCGTTGAGATCGCTCTTCATCCGGAGGATCTCCTTGGCATGGATGTGAATATCGGTGGCCTGCCCCTGGAACCCACCCAGAGGCTGGTGGATCATGATCCGGGAATTTTTCAGGCTGAACCGTTTCCCCTTCTCTCCTGCGGCCAGAAGCACCGCCCCCATGGAGGCGGCCTGTCCGACACAGATGGTGGAAACCGGCGCCTTGATATAATTCATCGTGTCGTAGATCGCCATCCCCGCCGTAACAACACCGCCGGGGGAGTTGATGTAAAAGTGAATATCCTTGTCCGGATCCTCGGATTCCAGGAAGAGGAGCTGGGCTATGACCAGGTTGGCAACGTGATCATCGATCCCGCCACCGAGGAAAATAATTCGGTCTTTCAGCAGCCGGGAGTAGATATCATAGGAGCGCTCTCCTCTTCCGGTCTGCTCAACAACAATGGGCACCATCATGGGCGGCCTCCGCTACTTTGCCAGCTCTTCTTTGGAAACTTCGGTTACGGTGGCGTTGGCCAGGAGGAAGGTGAGGACCTTCTCTTCCACGATCTGAGCTCCCAGATGCTCGGCGGCGTCGCGGTTCCCCTCGTAATACCCCTTGATCTCGGCCAGATCACGGCCGACCTCTTCGGCTATCTGCGGATACTTGGCGTCCAGGTCTTCCTGGGTCAGCGAGAATCCTTCTTTCTTGGCGATGGCATGGAGAACCAGCATCTCTTTCACATGCTGTGCTGCGCTCTCCTTGTACCGGGCATTGAAATTTTCTTCGGTGATGCCCATCATCTCCATGGTCATCTGCTGAGCGGCAAGCCGCTGCTTCATGGATTCCAGCATGAAGCTGAGCTGACGATCCGCCATGACCTGGGGGATCTCGCAGGGATTCAACTCAACCAGCAACTCCTGGAGGCGATCCTTCAGCTCTCCATCGATGCGGGCGCGCTCTTCTTCCTGCACCGACGAGGTTATCTCGTCCAGCAGCTCCTGAAACGTATCGAAACCGCCCACGGTCTGGGCGAAATCGTCATCCAGGGCGGGGACATCCTTTATCTTGATATCCTTGATCGTGATCTCGAACTGGGCATCCTTGCCGGCCAGCTCGGCGCTGCCGTAGACCTCGGGGAAGGTGACCGTGATCCGCTTCGTTTCATCAACAACCGTACCGATGACCTGCTCCTCGAAACCGGGGATGAAACTTCCCGAGCCGATCTGCAGCTGATGATCCTTGCCGCTCCCGCCGGGGAAAGCGACATCTTCCAGGTAGCCGGTGAAGTCCAGGGTCACGAAGTCGCCGGCAGCCACCGGTCGGGGCTCGTCCAGCGGTTTAAGTTGCGAACTCCGCTCCTGCATCTGCTTGAGCCGCTCTTGAACCATGGCGTCGTTATCGACGTACTTCTCTTTTTTCAGGGAGAGCCCCTGATAACCGCTCACTTCGAGTTCGGGATAGGTCTCCACCACCACGGAATAGCTGAACGGCTCCCCCTTGGTGACGGTATCACTCTCGATGGCGGGGGGAGCAACGGGGATGATCCGATGTTCCTGCAACGCCTTGAAGCAGCTGTTATTGACGAGATTTTTCAGGACTTCGTCCTTGATCATCTCGGAATACTGCTGTTCCACAACGGAAGTCGGCACTTTTCCCTTGCGGAATCCGGGGATCTTGGCGCTGCTCCTGACGTTCTTGAAGACCTTGGCGTACTCGGCGTCTACAAGTTCCACGGGGAGTTCGAAGGAGAGTTTTTTCGTAAAAGAGTTCAACGATTCCACAGAGACATTCATGTGCAAAAATCCTTTCATCAACTGAAGTAATTTAGTCGGATACCGGCATTTGGTCTAATTGGTGCGGGAGACAGGACTTGAACCTGCACGGGTCACCCCACTTGGTCCTAAGCCAAGCGTGTCTGCCATTCCACCACTCCCGCACAACTGACGCAAACAAACTGTCAATCTATATGACTCTCCCGGTCTTGTCAACTTTTTACCACAGGGGGAACTTCATCACGTAACCCATCTTTCCCAGCAGTCGCCAGAGCCCGGAAAAACCGATGAGCGCCACGAGGAGTCCCACGATGCGGGTGAGATTACCCCGAAGCCGGCTGGTGATCCGTGCCGAAGCCACGCCGAAGAAGATAAGCAGGGGGAGGGTTCCCGCTCCCAGGGCAGCCATCATCATCCCCCCCCTGGCCGGGCTGCCGCTGGCCGCGGCGGCGATGAGGGGGGCATAGACCAGCCCGCAGGGGAGAAACCCCAGGGCCATCCCCAGAGAGAAAATCCGGATAAGGCTCCCTCCGGTCGCTCCCCAAGAGAGGATCCGGGAGAAGCGACTTCCTCCGGCCGATTCCAGGGCAAGCAGGGAGAGAGAGGGGATCTGCGCCGCGGACGCCACTCCCACCAGGCAGACGAAGAGATTGGCTCCGGCGAAGAACCAGACGGCCAAGGCCTTCATCCTCAGGAGGTCCAGGGATGCTCCCAGCGTTCCGGCGACAATTCCCAGGAGGGTATACGTGAGTATCCTCCCCAGGTTATAGGCAAGGAGGATCCGCCGACGGTTGCCGGGACCGGCGTTGCGGCAGTTCATGGCGACGGCGGCGACAATACCGCCGCACATTCCCAAGCAGTGGAGACTTCCCGCCAGCCCGGCAAGAAAGGCAAGCCAGATTTCAGTCATTGGTCGTCATCATCCAGCATCCGGTGCTTGGGGCGCTCCATGTCATCGAACTCCCCCTTCTTCACCCCCCAGACAAAGAGCAACCAGCAGGCTAGCCCGAGAAAGAAGGAGAGAATGAGGAGGAAGATGAGGGAACGGTCCATGGGAATCCTCGTTACTCTTTCACTCGCAAAGAACTACGAAGTGTCGCAACGGGAAGAAAAAGCTGCAGATACTTATCGTTACACCTGATGAAACCGTACTTCTCGTAAAACAGACAGACTGATTCATTTTTCGCATCAACAAATAAACCTGTGATGCCAGCGTGCTCGGCTATTACCACAGTGCGCTGAATAGCATCAAAAAGAAGCAGTTCACCATAACCTTTTCGCTGCCGACGAATGGATACGGCGAGACGAGCAAGTCGGACCGCAGGGAGTCCGTGACCTGGATATTTTTTTGCGTACCGCGAGGGGAGCTGATTTGCCTCAATTTCACCCAGAGTCAATGTGTAAAAACCCAAAATAGTCGACTCATCCTCGTTAAGCACGAATGTCCGTGATATACCCTTTTCACCATGTTGCCGGGCCGTTGCTTTGAGAAACAGATTCAACTCCGGGATGCCACAATCGAATCGAGTTCTATCGTGCTCCCTTGACAGCAGTGCTATTTTGAGCACTGAAATGCCTCTTTATGTTTGAGAGCGGCGCTCCTCAGGCGTTCATTAGGTTCCGGTGGATTCTCAATGAGCGAAAAAACCGTCTCCGCGGCAGCTTTTGAAAGAGAAACGACACGCTCCCGCTCGATAATTGCGTCGGCTTTTTCCAACGCAGATTGAACAAGAAATTGATTGAGTGTGGCGCCTACCAACTGCGCAGCCTCAGCCAATCGCTCATAGACCGCAGTCGGCATCCGCGCAGGAATCCTCTCTTCCGCCAAGGTTCGTGGCATAAGGTTCACCTCCTGACATACGGTATCAAAATGACGCCAAATTTACAATTTATTTTCATGGTTTTGCTTCCCCTGTCGTCGAACTCCACTTTCTTCACCCCCCAGATGAAGAGAAGCAGCAGCCCAAGCCAAGAAAAAAGGAAAGTATCAGGAGAAAAGTGAGAGAACTGTCCATGATAAAGGGGCCAGTTCTGTTTGGCAGGGTAAACGCAAATCAGAAAACATTCTACCGGTGGAACGAACAAAACCTCAATGAGAATCAGCCGTAGCCTGCTCGGTTAGCAGATCAAGAACCCAGGCGTTTATGCTTTTTCCATGGGCAGCGGCCTGAATGGCTAATCTTTCATGAAGAGCAGGCGGGACACGAAGATTGAACTTTCCGGAATACTGTTTTCGAGGTTCAATTCCTCTTTCATGGCATGCCTGAAGAAACAGATGCAGGGATATTTCGGCTTCTTTCCGAAGCGATTCGACATCCTTTGCGTAAAAATCCGCGCCTCCGTTCAAACCGGCAAATTCACCACGAAACATGTTTATTTCAGGATCATAAGCAATCACCGCATCATATCCATCAACATTCATCGTATTCATGGTTTCACTCCGTTTTCAGCAAGCCATTTTCTGACGGACACCACAGCACCCTTGTCAGTATTCGGAGAGGGGTGAGGCCGATGAAAAATTTTGATAAAATCAAACAGATAAATTTCGACACGTGAGCCTTCACGTTCGGTAATTTCCGCCCCCAGATCCAGAAATAGGGAAATGATCTCGGACCATTTGACATTTCCGGATGTCGGATGAAGAAAGAGCAATTTCAAGAGCTTCTGTTTTTTTGCGTTTCGTAACCATAAAAATATGGTACTAAAATTCAGTACTATGTCAACACAATTAATGCATAGGCGCAGAGAAAAAAATGGGTGGGACCAAAAGGCTGATTGATTCTGGTTTCCTTTGCGTTCCTCTGTACGTTAAATACTCGTAAACCTTTTCTTACCGCAGAGGACGCAGGGTAACGCAGAGGAA
>CAIUUR010000303.1 GCA_903902345.1 uncultured Geobacteraceae bacterium
CCCATGAGCCAGTTGACACCATCGGTGATGTCATCCTGCATGGCCCCCCCCCACTGTTTGAACCCCTTTTCCCAAAAGGATCGACCATACCCCGTGGAACCACGGTAGTTCATCTGAAACACGGCAAAGCCACGGTTGGCCAGAAACTGGGTCTCGGGGTTATAACCCCAGAAATCCCGCACCCAGGGACCGCCGTGCGGTTTGACGATGAGAGGAAGGTTTTTCCCGCTACTGTTCAGGGGAAGGGTAAGATACCCGTTGATGGTTAAACCGTCCCGCGTGGTGTAGGTCACCGCTTGCAGGGGGGCCATCTGCTTCGGGTCGATCCGATCATTGACCGCACCCAACAGGGTAAGGAGCTCCGTCCTGGCCCAATAGACGTAACGGCTCCCCAGGGTACGGTCATTGTAGGCGGCTACCACGTACATGTCTTCCTCAAGATTTTCATCCTGAATGGTCACGTCGTAACCGGGAAGTTTTTCCCGGAGTTTCGTAAAAAGAGCTTCGGATTGGGGATCAAAGAAGTGGCGTTGCGCTTTCCAGCTGTTATAGCTGGCATGGGTAAGGACTCTTCGCTTGCGGGAATAACCCGCGCCCCCCAGATCGACTTCCGAAACTTCAAAAAGTGGCGCCGATTCTTCGCCACTGCCCGGATCCAGAACCACCAGCGCCTTCTTGTCACGTCCGCGATTGGAAAGGGCATACAGGGAAATATTGTCAAAGGTGAAAAACAACGGCTCCACGGCGGTGCGAAAATCCGTGGTGAGTACCGGTTGGAATGAATCCTGCTCCGTCGCCCGATACAGGAGGGTGCTGTTCACCCCGTCCGTGGTCGTGGCAAGACGAACCCGACCAGCATGGTCGGTGAGCCAGCCGGTGATGTTGCCCGGATTCTCCGCTTCCAGGGTAGCGTCACCGGTTGTCACGTTGATGCGATAAACATCAAAAACCTTGGGATCCCGACCGTTGTGTTGCACCAGGAGATGCTCGGGATCATCCTTCAGATCATCCACCACCGATGCCCGCACCTTCGGCAGAGGGGTGAGATCCCGGACGGCGCCGCTCTGAATATCGACGGAAACAAGGTGGAAATTTTCATCCCCGCCGAAGTCCTTGACGTAGAGGATCCGCCCGTTCCCCTTCCAGAAATAGCCGGCGATATCCCGATCCGTTTCAGAGGTCAGGCGCCTGGCCGTGGCGTACTCCGGGGGGGCGCCGTCCGGCGGCAGTGACACCACGTGGATGTTCTGCCGTCGTTCGTAGGGTTGCATGAAGCCGAGAATTTTCCCGTCGGCAGAGAGTCGGAAGAATGAACGCTCCGGCTTGCCGAAAAAATCACGCAGTTCATATTTTTCAGGAAAGTCAATGGCCATGAGCTGGGGGGAACTCATCGATAATTGTTGTGTCACATTCATGTAGTTATCCGGGAAGCCCTCGTTAGATATGAAATTCATGATAGAATCCATGATGCCGTAATGAACCGCACCTGGCAACAGTTTCCTTTATTTTCTTTGCAGCATCAAACAGGAAACGGCTCAATAAGTGAGCACTCTACCTAAAAATAACTGCCGGCGGCAGTGCCAATGAATGAAAAGTCTGAGACTCCCGGCAATCAGGGGTGCGAATCATGATGATTCTACTTGCATTCCTCACCAGTTCTGTCAAATATTGTACGCACCGACCCGGCAGGAAAGCAAATGCTCCTGCCGGAATGCAAGGAGCCGGGATGGAATTGACGTTACAGAAGAAACAGCGCGCGTTGGAACAGATCCTCCGTGATATGGGGGGATGCGTCATCGGTTTTTCCGGGGGGGTCGATTCCACCCTCCTCCTTGCCGTTGCCTGCTCCGTCCTGGGGGAACGGGCCCTGGCGGTGACCGCCACCTCCGAGACCTACCCGGAACGGGAACTCCGCGAAGCCAAGGCCCTGGCCCTGCAGTTGGGGGGACGGCACCGGATCATCGTTTCCGAAGAGCTGGAC
>CAIUUR010000304.1 GCA_903902345.1 uncultured Geobacteraceae bacterium
GCAAAGCTCACCCCTCTATGGACAGCCTTGGGGCAGTTCTTTAACCTATAACCAAGTCGGCGGGTGCTCCGCCCCGCCCCCCTCCGACACCTGCCATCCACTGAGAACAGCGAGGGGGCTATTCGGAGATAAGGAATGATTCGCTGCGTGGTCTTGCGGGAAAAAATAAAAATTATACAAATACTTTTGATGTTTCTAAAGCGAGATTGAAATATACTGGAGCTCCTGCCACTTACCTATTGAATGCGGACAAGGTTTTAATTTTCAGAAAAATTTTTGAGTACGCCGTTAAAAATGATATCAAGGTAATTATTGTCGACTACCCTAATGTAGATTTTGTTTCAGGACCGGATAAATATTCCGGGACAGTAAATAAAATAGTATCGGAATATGGTATGTTATACGTGAATAAAACAACAAAATTTAACCGGTCATATGATCTTTTTTCCGATATCAACCATTTCAATGTTAAAGGTAGAACTATTTTTTCGGATACAATAGCCCAAGAAATAAAGAAAATATTGTAAGAAAAACATCTCTGTATCCGTTTGGTGCTGCTCCGTCTATAACGATAGCCGATGTTTCCGTTGTTATCCCCTTTCCCGGAATCATGGACATCCTCGGCTGACAAGGATACCCTTGAAAAAATTCTTCAGTATGAGTGCCCGCAGGTCAGGGAAGGGTGACGGAATATGAAAATCTCCATCATCACCGCCACCAGAAACTGCGCATCCACCGTGGCCGACTGCATGACCTCCATCCGCTGTCAGACACACCCTCACATCGAACAGATCGTCATCGACGGCGCTTCCAGCGATGACACCGTGCCAATAGTTAAAGGTTCCGGTCACAGCGTGGAGACGCTACCGCCGCACCCCTCCCGGCTCCCCCGCCCCGCAGCGCCCGGCAAGCCCCACGCCGCACGCCGTACGGTTCTCCTCAGTGAGCCCGACAGCGGTATCTACGACGCCATGAACAAGGGGATCGGCCTCGTCACCGGCGATGTCGTCGGCATCCTCAACTCCGACGACCGCTATACCGACGACGAGGTGCTGGCCAGGGTAGCGGCCGTTTTTGCCGATCCGGCGGTGATGAGCTGTTACGGGGATCTGGTGTATGTGAAAAAAGCAAAAGGAGCGGTTCAAGGTTCAAGGTTCAAGGCTCAAGGAATGAACTCTGAACTCGGAACCCTGAACCCTGAATTCAAGATACATCGCTACTGGAAGGCGGGGGTGTTCGATCCCGGCAGGTTCTACCAGGGGTGGATGCCGCCTCACCCAACCTTCTTCGTGCGGCGGAGTGTGTATGAGCGGTACGGGGCCTTCCGTCTGGATATGGGGTCGGCCGCCGATTATGAGCTGATGCTCCGCTTACTGGTGAAGCAGCGGATCTCCGCCACCTATATCCCCTCCGTGCTGGTGGCCATGCGACTGGGGGGGGCCAGCAACGCGACCCTGAACAATCGTCTGCGGGCCAATCAGATGGACCGTCGGGCCTGGGAGGTGAACGGCCTTACCCCATTACCCTGGACGATCTTCCTCAAGCCGCTGCGGAAGATCAACCAATGGCTGGTGAAGGGGAGAAATCTTGAACTATTGAAACAGTAACCTGTCACGCAGGAATAGTGATTCTCCGTTTCTGCGGGTCAGTGGAACCAGAAGAGGCTTTCTTTCTCTCCCTGACGGTGTTACCATGAAGAAACATCTTTTTTATGAGTCTACGCCGGCTCCCTTGATTTCCCTTCGGTGAACGGCCGATGGGTTGCGGACGCTCAGTCGTCATCACCTGGAGATTGACAACCCCAGACCATGCCCTATCTTCTCGTCTTTTTCACCTTTGTCCTCGGACTCTTCACATCGTTGGTTCAGATTCCTTCCATCTCCCGGTTGGCGGTGAGCATCGGCATCCTTGATGAGGTGGACGAGCGGAAGATCCACACCGGCAGCATCCCACGCCTGGGGGGGATCGCCATCTTCTTTTCCGTCCTCCTGGCGACGCTTCTCTTCGGCGATATCCAGCGGGAACTCAGGGCATACCTGGCCGGAGGGATCATCATTTTCCTCACCGGCCTCAGCGACGACCTCCAGGCGCTCTCACCACGCCAGAAGTTCATGGGGGAGTTCGCCGCGTCGGCGGTGGCCATCGTTCTTGGAGGGCAGTCCCTGGCTTCTCTGGGCGATCTGTTGGGATTCGGAGCAGTACAGTTGGGGATCTTCTCTCTCCCCTTCACCATTATCGCCCTGGTAGGGGTTATCAATGCGGTGAACCTCATTGATGGTCTTGACGGGCTGGCCGGCGGCATTACGGCCATCGCCACCTTCGGGTTCCTGATCCTTGCGGGGCTCTACGGCAATCATGATCTCATGTATGTTACGGCCGCACTGTTCGGGGCGACCCTGGGATTTCTCAAATTCAATACCCATCCGGCAAAGATTTTCATGGGAGACTCCGGAAGTCTCTTTCTGGGGTATACCCTGGGGTTCTGCGCCATCAACCTGGCGGTGACAGGGGCCGGGAAGGTCTCCCCGGTCCTTCCGCTCATCATCCTGGCACTCCCCATTGTGGACACTCTTGTGGTCATGGTGGGGAGGGGGCGGAGGGGTGAACGGTTTTTCGCTCCGGACACCAGTCACCTGCATCACCGCTTGCTGGCGCTGGGGATCAGCCACCGGATGGTGGTTGCGCTGCTTTACTCGGTCTCCTACTGCTTCGCCCTGACCGCGGTCATCTTCCGCGAAGCACCCGACTACCTTCTCTTTTACGGCCTCCTGGTGATCCTGGC
>CAIUUR010000305.1 GCA_903902345.1 uncultured Geobacteraceae bacterium
CAGTCCGGGTCCGGATTGTCGTGGACGATGATGAGGATTTTTCCACGGCCGCTTACCCAGGTCAGGAGTTCATCGACGTAGCTCTTGGTACCTTTGATCCGCTCGCTATAGGTCATTGTCTTACCGTCAGTAGTATTCATCCTAGAAAAAGCGGTTCACCACAGAGTCACAGAGGTCGCAGAGACAAAGCATAAACAAATCATATAGTTATTGTGCCCACGTTCTTGGTTTTGGCTTTACCCATAAGGTGAATGGTTATACTGCATTTTCTTAAATTATTTCTCAGTGTTCTCTGTGACTCTGTGGTGTAAATGTCGTTTTTGGGTTCATTTAAAGAGCGGCCGCAGCTTCTCCATGGTTCGGGGACCTATACCCTTTACCCCGCGCAGGTCGTCCAGAATCAGAACTCCACCCTGTTCTCTCCTGAGGGTCATGATCCGTTGCGTCAGGGCCGGTCCGATGCCGGGAAGGGTCTCCCAGTCGGCGGCGGTCATCAGCGCCGTCTCCAGGGGGATTCCCGCCACGATCCGCTCACGGGCAGGGATGCTTCCCCGGGTAACAACCGCGTCTCCTCCACTCTTCCCGGTTATCGTCACCAGCTCCCCGTCGGCCAGGGGACGGGAAAGGAGGAGCTCCTCGGCTGAGTGAGACGTCCACCGGGGCGCCGCCTGCCGGATGAGCTCTCTGCTCTCCCCGGAGGAGGCTGACCGGTAGAGGCCGGGATGCGGGATATCTCCGGCGAGCCGGACCGTCACCGTTTCCGCTCCGCCACGAAGCAAGGCCACGGAGTACCCCCCAACCGGGGGCGTTTCGTGGCCTTTGGGGATATGTAGGGGGAGCGTCAGGGCCAGAGCCCCGATCCAGAGGATCAACCTCCGGCGCCGTTGGCTCATGCCGTGGCGGTTTCCTTACCGTCGTCCTTGTGAAGCTTGTATTCGATGGCGTCCAACAGCGCCTGATAGGATGCCTCGATGATGTTCTCGGAGACCCCCACGGTTCCCCAGCGCCCTTCCTTGTCCCCTGATTCGATGAGAACCCGAATGGAAGAGGCCGTACCCTGGCCGGCGGGGAGGACGCGCACCTTGTAGTCCAGGAGCTTCATCTCCTTCAGCCGGGGATAGAATTTTTCCAGGGCTTTACGCAGGGCGTTGTCCAGGGCGTTCACCGGCCCGTTCCCTTCGGCGGCGGTATGCTCCACCTTCCCCCCCACCCGGACCATGATCGTCGCCTCGGCCAGCGGTTTCTGGTCCTCATGACGTTTTTCATCGATGACTCGAAAGCCGATGACCGAGAAGAACTTCTTGTGTCCTCCCAGTGCTTTTTTCATGAGGATTTCGAAGCTGGCTTCGGCCCCCTCGAACTGGTATCCCCGGTTCTCCATCTCCTTGATATTATCCAGAATCTCCAGTGTTACCGGGTCTTTGCTGTCCAGGTTGATGTGGAACTCCTGGGCTTTGACGAGGATGTTGGAGCGGCCGGAGAGGTCGGAGATGAGTACCCGGGTGCTGTTTCCCACCTGCTCGGGGCGAATATGCTCGTAGGTCTCCGGATGGCGCTGGATGGCGCTGACGTGAACTCCCCCCTTGTGGGCAAAGGCCGAATTCCCCACATAGGCCTGGTGTTTGTGGGGGGGGATGTTGGCCAGTTCGAAGACATAGCGGGAGAGTTCCCGCAGGTGGCGGAGCTGCTCGTCGGTGACGCACTCCCGTTTCAGCTTCAGCTTGAGGGCCGGGATGATGGAACAGAGGTTGGCGTTGCCGCACCGTTCGCCGAAACCGTTGATGGTTCCCTGCACATGCACGATCCCGTGCTGCACCGCCATGAGGGTGTTGGCCACGGCGCACTCGCCATCGTTGTGAGTATGAATTCCCAGCGGGGTGGTGATATGCTGCCGGACCTCGTCGATGATGGACGCGATATCATAGGGCATATTGCCGCCATTGGTATCGCAGAGGCAGATGCAGTCTACCCCCGCCGCCTCCGCCGCCTGGAGGGTCTTGATGGCGTAGCCGGGGTTGGCCCGATAGCCGTCGAAGAAGTGCTCGGCGTCGTAGATGACTTCCGGGACGTGGGACTTGAGGTATACGAGAGAGTCGTTGATGAGATCCAGATTCTCCTCCAGGGAGATCCGAAGCGCCTCATGGACATGAAAGTCCCAGGTCTTGCCGAAGATGGTCACGGCATCGGCTTTGGCCTCGATGAGGGTCCGGAGGTTCTGGTCTTTATCCGGGGTGACCTTGGCCCGGCGGGTGGAGCCGAAGGCGGCGATCTTGGCCTGCCGTAGCTTCTCCTTCCTGATCTCCTTGAAGAAGGTGATGTCCTTGGGATTACTTCCCGGCCATCCCCCTTCGATATAGTGGATGCCGTTATCGTCCAGTTTATGGGCGATACGGATCTTGTCTTCCACCAGGAAGGAGATATCTTCAGCCTGCGTACCGTCGCGCAGGGTGGTATCGTACAATTTTACCAGGCTCATGCCGTCACCTCGTCTGCCGTGGATTGAAATCAAACAGCGTTAAACGTATCAGACCTATTTAGCCGTTTTCGGGATTTTTATCAAGGAAAAACCGGCAGATGATGGGAAGGGGGAGGGGAGGGAAGATCTGTCTCAATCGTGCAGCCATTTCAGGAGCAAATTCGAGACAACGGTGGTGGCCTGTCCGAAATGTTTTATGCAGTCGGATGCGACTCTTTCCGCCGAAAGTTGGTGATACTCTCCCCGCATGACCCGCCCGATGAGTCGGGGAATATCAGCGGCTCTTTTCGCCACCAGCGATCCGTTTCGTATCTGTTCCAGCCGGAGCTCTTCCCACCGATCCCAGGGACCTTCGGCGGGAAAGTACTGAATGACCGGTTTTCCCCGTAGCATGAAAATGAATGCCCTGCTGGATTTGTCGGTGATGAGGATGTCGCAGTACAGGAGCGCCTGCCGGTCATCAGGGTCCGGGTCTACGCGGAGGAGTCCCCGAGACGCCATGGAGTTCAGCTTGTCGCGCCAATCCACTCCTCCCGACATGAGAGGGTTGTAGGAACAGGTGTGGAGTTTTGCCAGCAGATTCAGCTTGTTGCTGGTAACCGCATTCACGATCTCTTCAAAATAAGAAGCCCCATGATTCCTCGCCAGCTTTAATCCCTCCCAGTTGGGGCCGATCAGGATGGTGGGCTTGTTCGGGTCAAGCCCCAGTTTACGGTAATACTCTTCTTTCGATACGGTGGGCGCCGTAAGAATATCCAGGAAGGGGAACCCTCCCACTACCGCTTCAAAACCGTTGTGACGTCCGCGGTTCTGCTGTTCCATGAGCCGAAGGTCGTAGGCGCCGCTGACGATCGCCTTGTCGAACTGATAGACCGTCTTCCGGAAAGGAAATCGTTTGAAATTTCGTTGCAGCAGCATCGGTCCGTGGAAGATTATGCAGGTTCTCCGGGTGTTGCGGGGGAAACGTGCATAAACATCGGCGCAAACCAGAACGTCGATACGGCGGGAGGGGCTCTCCGGATAGGTCATGATCCGTTCCGGGGGGATGGACAATTCCTCTTCTGCGAAGCGTCGCAGTGCGCGGGTTTCGTCGGGAGAAAAGTGCGGATGTCGAACTATTTGTAATCCCATGTCCACCCCCCGGTGGTGGAGTTCATGGATGATGGAGGTGAAAAACCGTGCTATATGTACGCTATAGGCTTGGAACAGAATCAGGGGGGGGGTGGGGTGGGGCGAAGCAGTCCTTTGGGGGGATAGCCGTTGAAGTAGCGTCAGGGCTTTTTCGTGCAGCAGCACTTTGGCCACATTCATTGCGCCGGTCCTGATGGTCAGAGCCATAATCGGTGCGTTAAGTTCGCGCCCAGGTTCAGGCTGAAGTGGCAACTGCACCCTGGACAGTTTTTCGTGAGACCCCGGCTCACCCCCTGGAGGTAACCGGACGAGCGTACGATTTCGTGCAACGGTTGCTGCGTGATGTTGCCGACAGGCGCCATGGAACAACAGGCCCGGACCGTTCCGTCTGGGTCGATGCACGGCTTGAGGATTGTCTTTAAACAGGGGGTCTCGGGTTGCCGGTAATCCTGGAAGTATCCGGCTATCCAGCGGAGCTGGGCAGGGGGAGGGAGGAGCTTCGGGTGGGCGTGGTGCAGTCCGGTCAGCCGCTGGACGAGCCGGCTCAAATCATTCAGCTCTCCGGGGGAGAGGCGGTACTGTTCCCGTGAATACTCCGTATCGGTAAAGTAATGGGTGAAATGGATCAGGTTGAAGTTTACGGACAGGTTGTTGTCCAGGGCGAAGCGAATCACCCGTTCGGTTCCTTCCAGCGAATCTTTCATGAGCGTAACAGCCAGGCCAAGGTTCGTATGACCGTTGTTATGCCTGTTCAACAACCGGAACGCCTGCACTACTTTGCCGGAGGCGTCGGTTACCCCCCGACTTTCCGTAAAAAATTCGTCCAGATGATCCAGAGAAAGAGTGAGGTTATCCGGGCGCTCCGCCATGATCTTCCGGGCGATCCTCTCCGTGACGCTGTACCCGTTAAGCGTGGCGCGCACCTGAAGCCCCAGTCCCTTGGCGTATCCCATGAGTTCCGGGGCGTCCTCCCGTTGCAAAATGTCCCCGCCGGTGAAGCTAATCTTGAGGATATCCTGGCTCTTTAGGTGACGGAGAATCCCTCGCCATGTTTTCGTGGATAATTCACCATCGGCGGCTCCTCCGTCGTGCCAATGGGTGCAACTCCTGCATCGTCCCGAGCAGCGGTGGGTCAGACGGAGATTTGCCGCCAGGGGGCGGCAACCCAGGGTGGTGAGGAGCGATGGAAATCGGGCGGCAAGATTGCTCCGGACTCCTTCCCTGATGCGTATCCAGTTGTTCTTCAGCGGTGTCATGCCTCTTTCTCACGGATCTTGCCATCCCAGGGAGCCCGGTGGCGTGACCGAAAGTCGCGCCACATGCCGTATGCTCGGTACGCAACATTCAGGGGGGGGGAGAGCGCCTTGGCGTAACGGAGAAAAGGAACCAGTTCGCCATTGAATTTTTGCTTGAATACCCCCCCGGAGGGCGACTGCCGGTATTGACCGCCGATGGTGAAGCTTTGCAGGCCATGGCGTCCACCCCACTGCATGGCACTCCAATAAAGCAACTCATTGGGGCATGCCGCCCGCTCCTTGCCCCATGATGCTATGCCGAAAGAGTGCAGGTGGGAGTTGTCGTGGGGAAAGAGACCCGTGGCAATGGTTTCACCGTTGGAGCGAATCCTCAGGGCTAACAGCCCCTCTGCCTCAAGGAGATTCCTGACGAGAGAGTGTACCGTTGACAGGGGGTAGTTGGGAGCAAGAGCCTGGCGGGCAAAGACGTCGGTATGCTGCGCGTAAAACTCCTGGACAATGGAGCTATCGTCGCATTTCTCAACGCTTAACCCATTCGCGATTCCCTTGCGGATTCGGTTGCGGCATTTTCCCCTGAGCTGTTGCCACATCCTCTCTTCCGAGGTGGACAACGGAATTTGATAATGACTCATTCTGTTGACCAGATACCCCGCCTGGCGCATGGCTTCCTCGGGTAGCGCGGGGTGTCCCATCTGCAAAAAATGGATATGATTTCGGCGGCACCAGGATTCCATGGTGTGTAGGAACTTCGGCAGATCAAGCTGTTCGTCGGAAATCGGCCCCATGAAGTCGGTGTTCCACCCATAAAGGGGAGAGCCCAGCACCAAGAACGGACCTTTTTGTGCAATGAACCCCGCGAAGTACCCTGCGGTGACGTTGTTTTCAACAACACGGAAACGGATGAGTCGGAGGCCGGGGGTACTGTCTGCGATGAATCTCAGCCAGGCGGAGTGGTGGTAGATCATGCACCCTTGCCACGGGGCGATGAGGTTATCCCATTCATGGTCAGTCATGTGAGACAGTTGTTCCAGGTTCACTACACACCCTCGTGCCTCAGGTAATAAAAAACCGGCGTCCTTTACACATGGGACGCCGGTTCTTGTTCGTTGGCCGCCTCTGCCGCCGTTATTCCTCGCCGGCTAGGCCGAAGGCGTCATGGAGAACGCGGACCGCCAGTTCGGTGTACTTGGCATCCACGATGACGGAGATCTTGATCTCCGAGGTGGAGATCATCTGGATGTTGATCCCCTCCTTTGCCAGGGTCTGGAACATCTTGGTGGCGACACCGGCATGGCTTCGCATCCCCAGTCCCACAATGGAGATCTTACTGATGTTTTCGTCGGTGACCAGATCTCCCGCAGAGACATCCGCGGCGACCTCCTTCGTGACCGCCAGGGCTTTCTTGAAGTCGGCCTTGGTGACGGTGAAGGTGAAGTCGGTCAGTCCCGCCTCGCTCACGTTCTGGACGATCATGTCCACCGAGATGTTGGCGTCGGCAAGTGGGGAGAGGATCTTGGCTGCAATTCCCGGCGTGTCGGGAACCCGCATGACCGCGATCTTTGTTTCGTTCTTGTCGTAGGCGATGCCGGAGACGAGAATAGATTCCATTTCTTTATCCTCCTTGGTAACCATGGTTCCGGAATTGTCATTAAAGCTGGAGCGGACGTGGATGTCGACATTGTATTTTTTTGCGAACTCCACGGAGCGGATCTGCAGGACTTTGGCTCCCAGGCTGGCCAGTTCCAGCATCTCGTCGTAGGAGACCTTCTCCACCTTCCTGGCTTTTTCGCAGATATTCGGATCGGTGGTGTAGACGCCGTCCACATCGGTATAGATCTCGCAGACATCGGCCGTCAGCGCTGCGGCCAGGGCCACCGCCGAGGTGTCGGATCCGCCGCGGCCCAGGGTGGTAATGTTTCCCGTACCGTCTACTCCCTGAAATCCCGCCACCACGATGATGGTCCCCTCTTTCAGATCGGCCCGCATATTCGTGTCGGGTATCTCCTCGATGCGGGCCTTGCTGTAGGCGCTGTCGGTGAGAATGGGAACCTGCCACCCGTTGTATGATTTGGCCTTATACCCCATGGATTTCAGGCAGATGGCTAGGAGCGACATGGAAACCTGTTCGCCGGATGCTACCAGCACGTCATATTCACGGCTGTCCGGAAAATCGCAGATTTCGTTGGCCAGCGCCACGAGTTTGTTGGTTTCACCGGACATGGCTGAGACGACGACCACCATGTCGTTGCCGGCATCGTAGGTCCTGGCGACCCTGCGGGCCACGTTCCGGATCCGTTCGATGCTTCCCATCGAGGTGCCGCCGTATTTTTGAACGACAAGAGACATCTGGAAATTCCTCCTTTAGCATAAGGTGGCGCCAAGGCGAACCCACCATTTTCAGCGTCAGCCTTAATAGCAAGAAATGCCGTCGCGGTCAAAACATATTTTAACCGATTCTCGCCAGGGTGCTACTTTATTCTCGTACCCCACGCCATGGGGGGAAAAAATGATTTTGCGGCTTTCCTCGTCCACCACAATCAGCTCTATCTCCAGGTACTCCCGGGGGAGAGAGTCCGCAAGCCGCTCCGGCCATTCCACGAGGCAGACTCCGGCTCCGGCGAACTGTTCCTCGAACCCCAGATCCCGGAGATCCTCCCCCGGCAGGAATCGGTAAAAATCGAAATGGTACAGAGGGCAGCGTCCTTCATATTCGTTGAGAATGGTATAGGTGGGACTGGTGACGGGATGAGAGCGTTCCACCCCCAGGCCGTAGGCGACTCCCTGGGCGAATCTGCTTTTCCCGGCGCCCAGTTCTCCGGAGAGGGTCACCAGTTCCCCTGGTTTCAGAACCCTTCCCAGGGATTCCCCCAGGAGTTCGGTCTCCGCGGCGCTCTTCGTGGTGACGGTCACCGGTTTCAGGAGTTCATCGTTCGGATGAGGTCGATGCGGGAGACGATCCCCACCAGCTTCTCCCTCTCCACCACCGGAACCGCATTGACTCGCTGTGCGGTCATGATATCGGCGGCCATGGAGACCGGGTCGCCGGGAGCCACAGACACGACCTCTGCGGAGTAGATATCTCCCACGCTCTGCCCCGTGACCTTCTTCAGCTCTTTCTCAAACTTTTTATCGCTTTCCAGGTAGATGACCCAGTCGAAGAGGGAGACCACCGTGGGGATGTGCAGGCTCTTGTCCTGACCCACCAGATCGGTTTCGGTGACGATCCCCAACAGGTTCCCGTCGGCGTCCACCACCGGGAGACTTCCGACCCGACGGGTGGTGAAAAGGTTCGCCAACTCCCGAACCGAGGTTTCTTTGGTGACGGTAATCAGCTGCGTGGTCATTATTTCACCGACGGTTTGCATGGTGATCTCCTTAGATAGTTGTACGCGTAGGGGAGCTTTTCCTGGACATCGGTGGCGCAGAGGCCGATCTCCCCCTTGTCGGCCGCCACCAGGTCTGCGGCGAGTCCGTGGAGGAAGACCCCCAGCTTGCAGGCATCGAAGGGGGGATACCCCTGCCCCAGGAGGGAGCCTACGATCCCGGTGAGGATATCCCCCATACCGCCGGTGGCCATGCCGGGATTACCGCTGCCGTTGAGAGCGATGCGCCCGTCGGGAGCCGCGCAGACTGTTCGCGCTCCCTTGAGGATCAGATACACGCCATGACGAATTGCTGCGTCTCGCGCCGTGGCGACCCGGTTCGCCTCGATGTCGGCAACGGAGCAGCCGCAGAGTCGGGCCATCTCGCCGGGGTGAGGGGTGAGGACCGTAGCCGGAGAACGTATCGCGGCGAGACTCTCCGGTTCCTCGGAGACGGCGTTGAGGGCGTCGGCGTCCAGAAGGAGGGGGATACGTATCTCCTTTAGCAACTGACGAACCAGGGCTGCTGTTTCGGGGTTTCGGGAGAGCCCCGGCCCCAGGGCCACGGCATCCCGGCCGGGGAGGAGGGCGAGGATCTCCGGCAGGGCCAGGGAGCCCAGGTAGCCACGACCCGCATCGTCCAGGGGGAAGGTCATCGCCTCGGTGGTCTTGACCTCCAGGATATCGTGGAGGGTGGCCGGGACCGCCAGAGTGACGAGCCCCGAACCGGACCTGACGGCGCTGTTGGCAGCCATGGCCGCGGCCCCTGTTTTACCCCGGGAGCCCGCAATGACAAGGAGGTGGCCGCAGCTTCCCTTATGGGCGGTACGCGGGCGAGGGCGAAGGGTAGAGCGGGCCGCGGCTATGTCCAGGTATTCATAACCGGGAATTTCCGCCAGGAGCCCGGGGGGGATGCCGATTTCCACCACCCTGAGTTCCCCCACATACTCCGTACCCGGGTACAGAAACTGCCCCACCTTGGCGCCGGCAAAGGTCACCGTCAGGGTTGCTCGCACTGCCGTCCCCATGACGTTCCCCGACGTGCCGTGGATGCCGGAGGGGATATCCACGGCCACCACCGGTGGACCGGCTCCGTTGATGAGGTTCACGGCCTCGGCATAGGGACCGTCGACCATTCGGGTCAGGCCGGTGCCGAGGAGGGCGTCCACGATGATCGTGGCTTCCGCCAGATCTTCGGCGTAGGGAAGTATGCCCCGGGGGGAGAAGCGGACCATAGCGCGGGGTAGGAGTTCCAGGTTGGTCCGGGCGTCGCCGACGATCTCCTCGCGGTGGGCAAGTACCAGGGTGAGGATATGCCACCCCAGAGCCGCGAGCCGGCGGGCGATTACGTAGCCGTCTCCGCCGTTGTTCCCTCTGCCGGCGACGATTACGGCCTTTGGGGCGCGGGTGGCGCCGTACTGTTGGTGGATCAACCGGGTGCATTCGCCCCCGGCATTCTCCATGAGAGCCTGCCCCGGAATCCCCAGCTCGTCCACCGTCCGGCGGTCAGCATCCTGCATTGCCTCTGCGGTGTAGAGCTTCATGGCGACTCCAGAATTACCATGGCCACCGCCATCCCCCCGTCATGGGAGAGGGAAAGGTGGGAGCGGGTGATGTTGCGCTCCCGGAGCCGTTCCTGGGCGTTGGGGGTGAAGCGGAGGAGCGGCTTATCCAGGGGATCATGAGTCACCTCCACATCTTGCCATCCGATCCCCTCGCGGATGCCCATTCCCAGGGCTTTGACAAAGGCCTCCTTGGCGGCGAAGCGGGCCGCGTAATGTTGGGCGGAAGCCCGCCGCGGGCGGCAGTATTCACGTTCAGCGGGGGTAAAGAGGCGATCCAGAAGCGCCTCGTTACCCTCCTCAACGAACCGCTGGAAACGCACCACCTCCACGATGTCCACACCCGTCCCGATGATCAAGGCCGGGAACCAGGGACTGGTGACTGGTGACTGGTGACTGGTGACTGGTATTTCGTAATTCGTAATTCGTAATTCAAAATTATCCTTCCTGTCCTTTCACGCTGGTGATATGCAGCGGCCGGATGAAGGTGGCTTCGGTTGCCGTGCTGAGCTTCTCAATTACTTCCGGCGGGACGGCGGAATCCAGGGAGAGGATGACCATTGCTTCCCCCTTCTTTTCTCTTCGCCCCAAGTTCATGGCGGCGATGTTGATCTCGCTCTCTCCCATGATGGTGCCGATCCTGCCGATCATCCCGGGGCGGTCGTTGTAGCTGAGGAGGAGCATATGTTCCTCGGGGGCGAAATCCATCTGGTAATCCCGGAGCCTGACGATGCGGGGACTCCCCTCGAAGAGGGTTCCTGCGATGAGACGCTTTTCGGATTGTCCTTCAATGCAGAGGGTTATCATGTTGGAGAACCCCTCCGCATGGGTCGATTTGATCTCGATCACCTCAATTCCCATGGATTCGGCCACCAGTGCGGCATTTACCATGTTTACATCCTGATCCACCATCCGGTTAAGGAGCGAAGCCAGCCCGTAGACCGTCATGGGGGTACAGTCATAATGACCGATGGCCCCGGAGTAGGTGAAGGTGACCTTGTTGGGATTACTCTCCAGGAGTTGGATGTCAAACTCCGCCATGACCGACATCAGGTTGAGAAACGGTCGCATCTGGGCCATGAGCGCCTGATCGAAACGGGGGATATTGACGGCGTTCTCCAGGGGAAGCGCGTCCAGGTAGTTAAGGATCTCCCGGGAGACATCCACGGCCACGTTTACCTGGGCCTCCACGGTGTTGGCTCCCAGGTGGGGTGTAACCGTCAGTCGATCCTGGGCGATGAGCTCCAGGAGGATGGGGCTATTGGGTGGCTCCTTGCTGTAGACATCGATGGCGGCCACGGCCACCTTTCCTGAGACCAGCCCCTCCAGCAGGGCCGTCTCGGTGACGATCCCTCCCCGGGCGACATTGAGGACGATGACCCCCTGCTTCATCAGGCCGAAGGCGCGAGCATCAATCATGTCGCGGGTCTCGGCGTTCAGGGGGGTATGCACCGTGATGATGTCGCAGTTTTGAAAAATCTCGTCATGGGTGACCAGTTTTACCCCCAGGTCGTGAGCCCGTTTGACGGCAATGTAGGGGTCACAGGCCAGGACCTCGCACTCGAAGGCCTTGAGCCGGGTCGCCACCCGTCCGCCGACCTTGCCGAGACCGATGACCCCTGCAACCTTCCCCTTCAGTTCGATGCCGGTGAAGGGGGCGCGTTTCCATTGGCCGGACTTAAGACTGGCGTTGGCGGTGGTGACGTTGCGGCAGGCGGCTAAAAGAAGCGCCATGGTATGCTCGGCGGCGGAGTTGGTGTTGCCGAAGGGGGCGTTGACCACGATGACGCCGCGGCTGCTGGCGTAATCCACATCCACATTGTCGATACCGACACCGGCCCTGGCCACCAGTTTCAGATTCCGGGCGGCGTCCAGCAGCGGTCGATCCACGTTGGTTCCGCTCCTGGTGATGAGGATCTGGTACTCCCCGATGATGGCGTGGAGTTCTTCCACCGTGAGGCCGAGACGGACCTTCAGTTCTATACGCGGGTCCTGCTCCAGCAGCGCCAGCCCTTCACGGGCGACTTCGTCGGTAACGAGTATCTTCATCACGGCTCCTTGCGAGATGGGGGATGATATGAAAACGGCATCATAGTCCGGTCGGGAAAAAAATGCAAGACTGCGGGGCGGTTCCGTGGTAGATGAGTGGGCAAATCCCATTCCACGGAGGTTCCCATGGTGTCATCTCTTCCTTTTCATATCGTCCTGGTGGAGCCGGAGATCCCCCCCAACACCGGCAATATCGCCCGACTCTGCGGCGCAACCGGGACGACCCTCCATCTCGTGGGGAAACTCGGCTTCGCCACTGACGATCGTCACCTGAAGCGGGCCGGACTGGACTACTGGCACGCCGTGGATATCCGCTACTGGCAAGATCTCCCCGAGTTACAGGCGGCGTTTCCCTGCGCCCGCTTTGTCTATGCGAGCAAAAAGGGGGAGCTGTCTCATGTCTCATTCTCTTTCAGGGATGGAGACTTTCTCGTCTTCGGTAAGGAAACGGCAGGGCTTCCGGACGAGCTCCTGGCTGCCAACCGACAGACCTGTATCCGGATACCCATTGCCGGACCGGTCCGGAGCCTCAATCTGTCAACCGCGGCGGGGATTGTTCTCTATGAGGCGCTCCGCCAATGCCACCGGCTCGGTTAAGGCGATTTTTCAGGTATCATTGTAATATTTTTATCTTTTATTTGCCCGGAATTTATGCTAGAAGAAACGGTGGGTAAAAGATTCACGCCGCGACCTCACTCGCTTTTTCATCATTCAAGGGATCGCTCCTTATGGTACGTAGTCATCTCCTGGCGTTCATAATCACCGCCATTTTTTTTGTCCCTTCTCTCGCCGCAGCCGCCGGCAGTTGTCTCACGGGAGCCTGTCATGCGGCGGTGATATCCGTGAAAGTAGTGCATGATCCGGTGAAGGGGGGGGAGTGTCTTGCCTGCCATAAGCAGGATTCGGCGCAGCACCCGACACCCGGACGGAAAGGGTTTTCCCTGCTGGCCCGTGGTGAAAAACTCTGCGCCCCCTGCCATGAGTCACCGGGCGCCGGGGCGGTGGCGCATCAGCCCTTCAAGGCCGGAGAGTGCATCTCTTGTCACCAGCCTCACGGCGCCGACGGCGAGTTCCTACTCAAGGGGAACGGTCCGGTGGGGGGGCTCTGTCTCGGCTGCCACGATAGTAACGCCTTCACCAGGGTGCACATCCATGCTCCCGTTGCCACGGGAGAGTGCTCGTCCTGTCACGATCCGCACCGGAGCGCTGAGAAGGGACTCCTGAAGGGACCGGTGAATTCCCTCTGCTTCAGCTGTCACGTGGACATCAAGGGGCTGATCTCTTCGTCCAAAATTGTCCATCCTCCCATCAAGGTTGCCGGCTGTATTTCCTGTCATGATCCGCATAGCTCGGCCAATCTTAATCTGGGCGTCAGAAAGATGCCGGAACTCTGTTTTGAGTGTCACAAGAGCATTGAAAGTCAGATCGCCAAAGTCAAACTGCTGCATAAGCCTCTGACCCAGGAACGTGGCTGCGGTTCATGCCACTCCCCGCATGCTTCCAACATCCGGAAGCTCCTTTCCGCGGACGAAAAAACGCTCTGTCTGGGGTGTCATGGGGACAATTCGCTGGCTCCACTGAAAAATATCGCCGATGAGCTGAAGGGAAAAACGCAGATCCACGGCCCCATCGCCCTGGGGCGATGCACCGGTTGTCATGACCCCCACGGTTCCAACAATTTTCGTCTCCTGACGGGAGCGTACCCGGCGACCTACTATGCTCCCTACAGTGAAGGAGCGTACGGACTTTGCCTCAAATGCCACGAGAAAAATCTGCTGCACTTCGCCGAAACAACCGTATATACAAAGTTTCGTAACGGGAAACGAAACCTTCACTACGTTCATGTCGTAAATAATCGCAAGGGGCGAAGCTGTCGCGCCTGTCACGAGCCCCACGCCGCCAATGGTCCGAAGCTGACCAGTTCGGTGGGATCGTCCTTCGGTGAATGGAAGATCCCTTTCAATCTGGTAGTAACGGAAACGGGAGGAAGCTGCGCCGCCGGCTGTCACAAGAGCCTTGCCTACGACCGTCTCAATCCGGTAGAGTATCGTTCAGCGGTAAAGGCCGGTTCCACCTCGCCCCCCGCAGCAAGCCAAGGAGCGCACTGATGCTGTCCTCTATTATCCCTTTCCCCAGAAAGTTTATTATCCCCTTGCTCCTCCTCGTCGCAACTACGTCTATCCTAGGAGCCTGTTCGACTACCTCCGTCAGCAAAAAAAACGCACCTGTTTTCTTCCCCCCTCCACCCAATGAGCCGCGTATCCAGTTTCTCGTCAGTTTTAACAGCTCCAAGATCGTCGAGGGAGAAAAGGGGTGGCTGGAGAAGATTGTCTCCGGAACCGATCAGCCGGACCGGGTATTAAACATCCTTAAACCCTATGCCGTGGCCGACTACAAGGGGGTCATCTATCTCACCGACACCGCGCCGAATACTATCTTTCGCATTGATCTGAACCGGAAGACGTTTGCTCCGGTGCGGGGGAACGGCGGTCAGGGGCAGATGAAGAAACCCACCTGGCTGGCGGTGGATGAGGAGGGGAAGGTCTACGTGGTGGATACCCGGCGCAAGGAAATCCTGGTTTACACCGCCGACGGCGATTTCGTACAGTCACTGGGGAAGGATCTCGTCAAAAAGCCATCGGCCATTGCCGTGGACAAGAATTCCATCTACTGGGTCGATATAGAAGAAGCTAATATTAAGGTGCTGGATCGGAGAAGCGGCGCACTGGTCAGGACTTTCGATACGGCGGGGGAGGATGGCAGTCTTGCCGGCCCCATCGGCATCGCCATCGACGATAAGGGGTTTTTGTACGTAACCAACATGGACGGTCATGTCATGAAGATTGATCAGGATGGTCATGTCCTGCTGAACTTCGGCCGGTTGGGGGACAGATTCGGCGAATTCGCCCGTCCCAAGGGAATCACCGTGGACGGCGAGGGGAGGATCTTCGTTGTCGATTCCGGGCTTCAGAACGTTCAGATCTTCAATAACGAAGGCCGCCTTCTCATGTTTTTTGGGAATCCCGGATTGCCCGTAGGCTCCCTGAACGTCCCCACCAGCATCTGGCTCAGCAGCAACAATCTGGAGTATTTCAAGCAATACGCCGACCCCTCCTTCGAGATGGAAGAACTGATCTATGTGGCCAATCAATTCGGTCACGACGCCATCTCCGTCTATGCCCTGGGGCATCTCAAGGAAGGGTTCAAGCCCCCGGTAGCCCCTTCGGCTCCCACTACTCCTCCTCCCGGTGGTGCAGTTCCGGGAGCACCCGGAGCTATTTCCCCGAAGGCGTCCAGTGGCGCCACTGCGGTAAAAGGAGGAGATCTTCTTGAGACGCGCAAGCCTTGAGCAGGAGCATCGGGGGGCGATTTCGGGATTGTGCCGCGGTATCCGCCTCCGCTGCGGACTCTTCCTTACGGTCATTGTTTTGTCGTTTTCCGTTGGCTGTACCCCGGCGGTGAAAGGGAACTGGGCTTCGTACCTCTTTGACGGGGTTCCGGCCCCCCCCCCTCCCGATACCTACTGTCTCCCCTGGCTGGAGGCACACCAGACCGCCAACACGGTGGCCGTAACCGGTAAAGGGAGTGGCGAGGGAACTGCAAGCGCTGATGGTTCCGTCAAGAAAGGAAGTTCAGAGCATCCCCCCTACCGGGACAAACAGTGTGACTCCTGTCATAAGAAGACCACCGAAAGCGGCTTTGTCGTGCCGTTGCGAGAACTCTGCATCACCTGTCATACGACCATCGTTACCGGCGCCTTCATGCATGCCCCCGCCACTGCCGGAAACTGTCTCGCCTGTCATGATCCACACAGTTCATTGAACAGGTATCTTCTCAAGGTTGACGGCCCGTTACTCTGTTCCAAGTGCCATCAGGAACAACGTCAGGCAAAAAGATTACACGACAGCTCAGCGAAGAGCGGGGTCGCCTGTGCCGATTGCCATAACCCCCATAATGGGGCCGTACGCTATTTCCTCAGGTAATCGCCCACAGACATGAAGCTTCGATTACTGGTCAGCGCATTTCTCACTACTCTGCTCCTTGGCGGCGGTTCCTCTGCCGTGGCTCAAGAGACCCCCATATTTATGTATGGGAATGTGCGTCAGTACGCCGAACTGCAGTACCTGAACTCGGGAAGCGGGTTCACGCGAAATGGCCAGGGGGGGGGAGACACCTCCACTACGTATGATCGCAACGCCATTACCCCTGCCTATGTCGTCACCACCGAGTATGCCGTCTATGACCCTCGCCTGCTTCATGGGTCGATGTTGCTCAATATCAAGTACGACATGAACATGGTTTCCCAGGGGAGCGGTTCGTCGGGGAACTACAATAACCTGGATCTGAACTACAACATCAGCGGCAAGCTGCTGGAAAAAAAAACCGTTCCCTTTACTTTTTTCGCTCAACGGGAACAACAATGGATCCAGCATGATTTCGCCGCCGGATATGATCAGACCGTGTCGAGCTATGGAAGCGGATTCTCCGTACGCAATCAGTATCTCCCCACTCAGGTGAATTACTCATGGACCCGCTCGGAAAGCTCATCGGGGGGTGATACTTGGTTGCAGGATTATAAACTTCTTACCCTGCGGAGCAGCAACAAGGTCGGCAAGCTCAGCTATTCGACTTTGAATCTGACCTACACTCAGTCCGACAATTCTTCGAACAAATATGCCGAGTATTCCAGTGATAATCTGAGTCTCACCCTTAACAACACTCTCAACTGGGACTATCGTTCGTATCATAACAAGAGGGTGCAATCCGTGATTACCTTCGAGGAAACCACGGGTAATTTAATGAGTAACCGTTCCTGTAACTGGAGCGAGTCGGTTTTTTTGGATTTCGGCAAAGCTCTCCAGACGGCAGTTATTTACACCTACAATAACTCCGATTTCAGCGGTAGCGGCAGCTTCAATCAGACAAACACGACTCACACCGGCTCAGCGTGGGTGAATCACAAGCTGTTCGACAGCATAACCACACATCTGGATCTGACGGGGACGAACAGCAGTATCAATGACGGCAGCACCAGTAATGTCGCCGGTGGACTCTCCCTTGGCTACACGAAAAACCTTCCCGGCGCCAGCACGCTGCAGTTGCAGTTCTCCGGTCAGTATGGGGTAACCGATCGCAACCTGACATCGTCAAATCAACAGGTCAACAACGAAGCGTTGACGATCTCGTTGAATTACTTTCAGAACAAACTCGTCAATCTCAACGTCGTCACCACTACCATTGAGGTCTGGAAAAAGGATCTCTCCTTTAAATACGTCGTGAATGTGGATTACTCGGTTGTCACCCAAGGGAGCGCCACCTATCTGGATATTAGCCCTGGGTCACGCCTTAATTCCGGAGATCCGGTTGTCTTGAGATACCAGTATCTTATAGATCCCACCACCTCATTTTCCACGACCACGTTCTCCTCCAGCGCCAACCTCTCCCTGTTGGAGAACAGGTACCGCTTTTTTGCCTATTACACTGATATGTCCCAGAAGCAGATTTCCGGCAACAGCGACCTCCTCTATCTCTCCTCCCAGAGTAGTGTCAGAACAGGCGGCGAGCTCCGGTTGCCCAGCCATTTCCTGGCCATGGAGTATTCACGACTGGACAGCGACACTGATCGTCGCGAGGGGGTACAGGGACGTTGGGCGTTTACACCCTCCCCCATGGGGGCGAATATCGTAACCTTTTCCGTAGTTGATACCTATTCGTGGTATCACTTCGGAGGCTATCAGTCCACGTCGACCAACGGTACGAATACGACACTGAACAACGGATCGGATAATGTCCTGACAATACAGGGGACCTACTCCCGGCCGGTCCTCCGTGCCGGCATATTCCGGCTTTCGGTCAACTACATGATGACTCGGGGAAACGCACTCACGCGCGATTCGGCCAACGGGACACTGAATTACGAGCTGTCACTGGGTAAATTTCTTCTTATCCTGGATAGCTCAGTGAATATGATCTGGTTGCCGACTTCCACGCAGAATGACTATACCGTGCGACTGCTCCTCCGCAGGTATTTCTGATGCGAAGTTTACGCTGCCTACTTCTCCTTCTGATTGCCGGCGTTCTCTGGGGGTGCGCCACGACCCGACCATCTCCAGTCCCGCCGGGGGTGATTCTCCTCTGGCCACCACCCCCTCAGCGGGCGAGGATAGAGTGGTTGCAGGAGTTCCATGGTCCGTCGGAGTTGAATATCGGCAAGGGGTTCTGGAAACGGCTGGTGGAGATGGTCATCGGTGAAGAGCCCACCGGAATCGTTCGTCCCTACGGAATCTACGGTGATGGTAACGGCAGGGTTTACGTTGCCGATACCGGTGGCGGCTTCGTTCATTTCTATGACCTGAAGGAAGAGACGTACCTTCGCCTGACCGGGACCCTGAAGGAGCCGCTCCTGAGTCCCATCGGGATTGCCGGTGACGGCAAGGGGACGGTTTATATCACCGATTCCGCATCGGGGACGGTCTTTCGTCATACAGAAGGTGGAGAGTTTCTCGAACCGTTCATAACCGGGCAGGTCACTCGCCCCACCGGTATCGTCTACTCTTCCCGGACGAGCGAGCTTTATGTCGCCGACACCGCCCTCCACAAGATCCACGTGTTCGACCGGGAGGGACACAGTAAATTCGAGATTGGCGGATGGGGCGATGGGCCTGGGCGGTTCAACTGTCCCACCGATCTTGCCCTGGACAGCCTCGGTCGACTCATCGTCACCGACGCTCTGAACTTCCGGATTCAGATTTTCTCCCCCACGGGTGAATTCGTCGGCATGTTTGGTGCTTCGGGGGATTCAGCCGGCGCCTTCAATAAACCCAAGGGAGCGGCGGTGGACAGTGATGGCAACATTTATGTGGTGGACGCCCTCCAGGATGCCATCCAGATTTTTGATCCTTCCGGCCGACTTCTCATGGCCTTTGGCAGCCAGGGGGGGCGACCGGGTGAGTTCTGGATGCCGTCGGGACTCTTCATCGACGGTAACGACACCATTTACGTGGCGGATTCCTATAATCGCCGGATTCAGATGTTCCGATACCATGGTGAGCCGCGGCGACCTGCCGCATCAGTCGCGGCGCCGAAGCCTCCAGACAGGTGAAAATCATGATCGCTGAGCACTACCTCCGCAGTATCGTCGTTGCCGTCATGGCCATTGGATTGGTGCTTCCCGTAACGGTGCAAGCCGCCACAACACCCTGGCGCTCCGGAGATATTCCTCTCCTCAATACACCACACAATCTCTCGACGTACCGTGGGAGTTACGTAGGGAAGAGTATCTATACGTCCACGACGGAAGGGCGAGTCTGTATCTTTTGCCATACTCCGCATCATGTGGCCATTGATCCCCTGGATGGAGGCCCCGTTGCTCCGCTCTGGAGCCGGGATCTCTCCACTGCGGTCTATATTCCGTACAACTCTCCCACCATCAAGAATGCTCCTGATCAGCCTACCGGCTCGTCACGCCTCTGTCTTAGTTGTCACGATGGGACTATAGCGTTGGGCGTTCTTAATGGAGTATACCGGAAATATCTGCTTGATGCCGCCCTGGGCAAAATGGTGGCGCAATATCCCAGTGATCCCACCGGACCGGATACACTGATCGGCACCGACCTCTCCACCAGCCACCCCATCTCCATGACGTATGTCAATGACGGCGTGTCGGAATATAACAACCCTGCCACCGTGGCGTCCAAGGGGGCCGTCAAGCTGGTCAGTTTCGCTTCGGATTACATTGTGGAATGTACCTCCTGCCACGATCCTCACAATAACGGCGCCGGAAATTTTCTGGTCATGGACAATGTTAATGGGACACCCCTCTGTCTGGAATGCCACAACAAGAGCGGCTGGAACTCCACCGCCTCCCACAAGAGCGGCGGCACGTTCAACGGCGCCGAGGCGGCCAGAGTTGCCTCCAGCGGTTGCGCCAACTGTCATAAATCGCACCACAGTTCCGGAGTCAATCTCCTGAAGGATGTAACGGGGTACAAAAACTGCACGATCACCTGTCATACCGGCAGCAGCTACCGGGTGGACATCGCAGCGGCCATTGATCCCACCAGGGTGGTGTCGCGTCATCCGATGTCCGCCACCACCGGTCACGCGGTGAATGAGGTTCTTCCCGCCCGGGATAAGCATGTGGAGTGCTCCGACTGCCACAACCCCCATTGGGCCGGATATACTGCACCCGCATCCCGACTGCCGGCTCCGGCCGCAAGCGCCGCGTTGAGTGGGGTCAGAGGTGTGGATATGGCTCTGGGAGAGGTAAACCCTGCTCCCTATGAATATCAGATCTGCTATCGTTGCCATGCCGGTTCCGCCAGTACGTACGTGGTTAACTTTCTTTCAACCTTGTCTCGCCCTGCTCGGGTAATCACCGATTATCGGGAACAGAACCGATTCAATTCCACGATTTCTCGCCATCCGGTTTCCGCCACGAGGCTCTATGCCGCCGGTTCCACCGTCTATCAGAGCCTTAACGCTTCGTACCAGAACAGTAACCAGATCTTTTGCACTGACTGCCATGATCCGCACGGCTCCGCCGGCTACCCCATGCTTTTCAAGGGCGCCTACGCCTATGACAGTCTCAACGACGTGAGCGCCCGTTATGATCTGTGCGCCATTTGTCACAATGTCCCCGGTTTTGTTCTGACCACAAACTCCGGGTTCACTGCGGGGGGGGTGAAGTCACTCCATGGGGTGCACTGCACCACGAATCATCTGTCATGCTCCGCCTGTCATGATCCCCACGGAATTTCCACGTCCGCCGGGGGTGTTAATACGCCATCGGATAATCATGGCCATCTTATAAATTTTGACACGAAGGTTGCCGGATCGAACGCTAAATATGACGTTTCCGGTGGTTCCGGTTTTCGTACCTGCAGCAATCTCGCTGCGGGGTGTCACGCGACCGGTTCACATGTCTATTGAAACCGTATGATTAACCACCCAGGTCATTGCCGCCAATTGACGAGGTGACCTCGCCAAATGGCTGCCTTCCGGGAGGATGTCTCCTCTCTAAATCAGATTCAGCGTTTTGACGCAATTTGAAACTGGCGGTATCGCTATATAACTGATATATTGGCTGCGATACCGTTGCTGGTCCCTACGAGGAATGTTGATCGTTAGGGGCGATAAAAAAACACAGAGCACGAATAGTTGCATAAATACAGCCTGTTAGCTATTGTTGCGGCCACTGGGAAGGGAAGATGCAGTGGATTAAAATCTGAATTCAGATGTTTTAGTATTTTTTTGTGATAACCGGCACCAAAATTGCATTTTCTACCGGGTAAGCTAACCCGAAAGATCATGCGCCCAACGATTGCAGTCATAAAACCAGCGCACAGAAGCGGAAAGGAGACAGAAAAGCAGAGTAACGTTGTGGAAGAGTTGTTCCAATCCAGCAGGTAAAAACACTATTAAAGGAGACATTCGATGAAAAACAAGTTGACCAGCCTCATCACCATCGTAGCAATCACCGCCATGGGAGCATCCGCTGCCATGGCAGGCCCGGGTATCAAAAACACCGCCCATGACATCGGGAATTACCTCAATGGGAAAGGTTCGACCCTTCACCCCACCGAGACTCGCATCTGCGCCGGTTGCCACACGCCGCACCACTCTCTCACCCCTGACCTCTTGACCGGAATTTCCAACACCCCTGAGTACACCCCACTGTGGGCGCATGCCGTTGACCTCAACTACTACGATGCTTATGCAAACCCGGTTTATAATGCCCGTACCGATACCCTTCGCGCCGATGACACCCTCATCGGACCGAGCCGTCTCTGCATGAGCTGCCATGACGGCGTTATCGCGGTGGATTCCTACTATCAGCCTGCAACCGGCGTCTCCGCCTTCACCGATAATCAGGGTAGCGTGAAGATGGGCGGCGGCAATGATTTCGGCGGCAACAACATCGGTATCGGCGCCGGCGGCGTGGGCACCTTCAGCATGGCGCGCAACCATCCCATCGGCTTCGACTTCAAAGCTTTTGCTGCCGACAACCTCAGAACCCTGGGCGGCTTCCAGTCGAATGTCGCCACGACCAAGACCTACGTCAACAACGCCCAGAACATCACTGTTGCCAGCCGTTTGTATGACGACGGCACCGGCGCCGGCTACATGACGTGCGCTACTTGCCATGACGTTCACAACAAGAAGACTCCTGATAACGAAGGTCCGGGAACCGGCACCGCGCAGTTCTACTTCACCTTGGCCCCCCAGGCCGGCTCGGCGCTCTGCATCACCTGCCATACCCAGGCCGGCACCAACTAGCGTTTAAGTTGACGTATTTTATGCGGCCTGCCTGAGAGGGGAGGCCGCTTTTTTTCACAAGTCAGCGTCTAATGAGGATGGCTGCACTTTCTTTAATGTTCCAGGATGGTAACAAATTCACAATCTGATAAAGGAGACGCTTCTTTATGTTGAAAAGAATGTCATTGGTAGCTCTGGTTCTGCTTATGCTGCCGACGTTGGCGCTGGCTGCAACCTACAAGGTATTCTACAAGGCGAGTCCGATGAACGCCGGAACGGTGACGCCCGTCCCCAATCCCGGCATGGGCTACGTGAAGGTCACCGCCGTGACCGGGACGGCGAACTTCAAGGCATCGAAAAATTTCGGTTACTCCCTCGTTTCTCCTCCCTCCGTTACCGGGGGAGCGACCGTTAGCGCCATTGCGGCCGATGGGACATTCTCCGTATCCAATGTCACAACAGAGAGCACCGTTACCGTCGCCTATCTGCAGGCTCCGGGGCTTGTCTCCACTTCCGTTCTCCCCACGAACCAGACGGTTCAGGGGATCGGGATCTCCAATGTGGCGAACTTTGCCGGTTCCTTCACCGTCAGTCCGGCGGGAACCCCCGTTTCACCCGCAACCTACGTCTGGACCGTCTCTCCCGCCGCCGGTACTCACTTAACCGGGGGGAACAGCCCGACTGCACAGTTGTACGTCGATGCGTATGGCGACTACACCGTGTCGCTGATTACGACCGTGGCCGGGGTCTCCAGTTCCCCCTATTCGGTCGTGGCGTCGTTCCAGTCTCCCGGGTTGGGAGCATCGGCGGTCTGTATCCAGTGCCACAACGGCCGGGACCCCTTGGTTGTCGATGCGTATAAATCGTCAAAGCATGTCAATAATGCCCTTTCCAGCTGTGACGGCTGCCACCAGTCTGATCTTGCCAGCGGCTACATGGGGAACAAGGACCACGCCATCTGTCTCACCTGTCACACCGTCGCCACCTCAGCCCAGGCCGCAGCCTGGAGTGCTTCCAAACATAGCAGTACGACATACTGGACCAATCCCGTCACTGCCCAGAACGGCGTGAAGTGCGCCGACTGCCACAATCCGCACTCCGCGGTGGCCGGCAGCAGCTCCTGTCTTCTCTGCCACAGCGGTCAGTCGGATACCCTGCCGCTGGGTATCCAGAGGCCGAACCATTATGCCCTCGCCAATGTGCCCGGGAACTGGAGCAATCCGGCTTTCGCGGCGTATACCGCCGGACCCAATCGGGCCGCCCAGTACTATACCCCCAACAGCCCCTGTTCCGGATGTCATGAACCCCATGGCGATCTGACCATCATTCAGGCACAGTGGATGAATAATCTTCACGCCGTTACCTCCAATGTCGCCCCTTCCCATTTTGTCTGGACGGGGACTCCGGCATTGGCGCCCAATGGTTTCGGCTCCATGGGTGTTTCCGCCGACTCTGGTTTGAACTACCAGAACAACCTTTCCGTGAACAACCCTGCGGCAGGGCAGATGGAGTGCGTTCGTTGCCATACCAAGACCGGTTTTGTCAACTTCGTCACCTCCAATTATGCCACGGTCACGGCCTGGCAGAATCCTGCAACTGACAAAGCCAAGGAAGTTCTCTCCTGCGGCGCCTGTCACACCGACACGGTGGGAACCGTTCGGACGGTTGCTGCCTGGACCCCCTACCTTGGCTACTCCACCGCCGCCAACCAGCGCTCAGGTTCGGTGGGCAAGTTTGTCCTGACCCCTTTCTCGGTATCCAGCCTGGGTAAATCCGACGTCTGCGCCTCCTGCCACAGCCATGGTGGCAAGAGCAAGACCCAGATCTCCGGTAACCTGGTGAAACAACTGAACACCTTTAACAGCTATTCCGTGGTGCGCGCCAACATCGGCGCGGTGGGGAG
>CAIUUR010000306.1 GCA_903902345.1 uncultured Geobacteraceae bacterium
ACCGCGACCACTACCATTACGGTGGTGCCGCCGGTCTTACAGATCAATGGCCTGACCACCCCGACCACGACGCTGGCGGCGGATGACGACTTCTACGTCCAGGCCGGGGTGCCGAACCTTGCCGGGACATCTATTCAGCAATGGCAGAATGTCAGCGGCGAGGGGCCGCTGCCGGTCACCTTCACCAGCAGCAATGCCGCGGTGGGGCAGCTGGCAACGACCACCACCGCTGCTGCGGCGCTGACCATCAACATACCGGTGAACCAGTATTATACGCCAACTACGAAGGCTTCCGGCGGCATCGCCTTTGACGCCCTTACCGGCGGCGTCACCACAGTGTCGGTCAGCGCAGCCGGCTTCAACAACGCCTGGTCCGAGGCATCCCAGGCCGTGGCGGTCAATCAACCGGTCATGACCATCCCTGACGCCACCGGTATCGGTAGCCGGATCGGCGCCTCACTTCAGTACCAATACTCAGTCGACCTGGGCGCCAACGCAACCAACCACGGCGAGGTGACGGTCCGGGTGGCAAGCAGTGACACTACGAAAGTTCTTGTCTCCGCCAATGCCACCACACCGGGAACCTCATTCATCGACATCGTCATCGCCGATGGCCAGCGCTACGGTTACTTCTACGTCCAGGGGGTCCGGGGGACGACCGGAAGCGCCACCATCACCGCCACCCAGGCGCTCTTCACTACCGGCAACACAACGATCACGGTGGTGCAGCCTGTCTTCGTTATTGAATCCCTGACCACCCCGACCACGGCGCTGACGGTGGATGACGGCTTCTACGTCCAGGCCGGGGTGCTGAACTCCGCCGGCACCTCCGTCCAGCAATGGCAGAATGTCAGCGGGGTGGGGCCGCTGCCGGTCACCTTCACCAGCAGCAACCCGACGGTGGGGCAGCTGGCCACGACCAGCACCACCGGTGCGTCGCTGACGATAAACATGCCGGTGAACCAGTACTATACGCCAACTACGAAGGTTTCCGGCGGCATCGCCTTTGACGCCCTCACCGGCGGTACCACCACGGTGTCGGTGACTGCAACTGGCTTTAACAATGCCTGGCCCGAGGCAGAAAAAGTCGTAACGGTTACACCATAGCCACAGCCGTCAGACAGGGCCGACAGACCGATCCTGCCTGTCACCTCAGAGACAAAGCTCCCCTCCCGTATTGACGAGAGGGGGGCTTTTGTTGTGTGGCCCGGCAGGGCGTGTGGAGCGCAAGCACCGTCGAATCAGTCGTGGTCTAATCCCTCTTTCGCAGTTGTAAGGTTGAGAAGACGGCATGTTAAATAGTTACGACAGAAATCAGGCCATTTTCTCCTCTAAATTTTCGATCACCTGCGGTCTGTTGGGAATGAGGATCGTCTTCTTTTGAAGCTACACCTTGAGACGCTTTTCCGGATCGCCACAATTCTGAGTCTGATGGTTTTCTCATGTGCAAGAAATAGTACATGGGTGGTTTGAGTTCTCTGAGCTCCTTGATCAGCTTCCTTGGCGTCGTGTCAAGCACGGATCTCTTCATCCACAGTTGATGCCCTCGCAAAAAGTCCAATGCGCCCTTCGACAAGCTCAGGGCGAACGGACTATAAAACTTGTAACTGCTTGAAAATACGTTCGTGCTGAGTTTGTCGAAGCATGACGCAAGACGGTGTTTTTGAGAATTTGCGAGTGCATCATATTTTGATTTCAGGATTATTTATAAGCGCGATCCCGGAATGGAGGGTAGTTGTTTTTCCCGAACCGGTGGGCCCAACTACCAATATCAATACCGTAGGGCTGTGCGAGAGCCGACTCAAATCCAAATCGATCCCACTTTGTGAATTAACTGTCCGAGACATCTAAAAACCGGGTCTCTCTGTCGCTCTGGAGATGGGCGGTCGCAGAGTACAGTGGACCCTATAGTCAGGACAATAAACGGTCGGTGTTAAGGTGGTAGCCGGCTGCTAGCAGTTGGCCGGCGCTGCCCCGTTTTTGAGCGTGGTATTACACTCAGCGAATTTGTCGACGATTCTCGCCCCGCCATCGATTGCAGTCCTGTATATGGCATTTTTTACTTGACGGAAATTTAATTTTTTTACTTTACTGTCCATAGTCCATGGACATAGGACGGTGGAGGGGCGGGGGCATGAAAAGTCAAGATATCGTTTTATTGCTTAAATTGGCATCACTCTACCAACAGGAAATCAGGGATTGGAGAAAGAGACGGGGATAGGTAAATCCGAGGTTAAACAGGTGCATTAAAGTCGGCCTGGCCAAGCTTGATCGTAAAACCAACCTCCCAAGAGTAAATCTAAAGGCTCTTACTGAATTTATCGTCTATGGGTTGAAATATGTTTTCCCCGCACAAGTTTCAGCATTGTCGAGAGGTATTCCGACGTCTTTTGCCGCACCGGTGTTAAAGGGGAAGATCATGAGTGGTGGAGAAACTATCTATATATGGCCGGATGCCAAAGGTAGTAACAAGGGGCAGTCAGTGCAACCACTTTATAAGTCCGTACCCATGGCCGTCAAAACAGATCCGCTGCTTTACGAATATCTTGCACTGGTAGATGCCATAAGGCTTGGCAACGCCAGAGAAGCTTCTCTGGCGAAAAGCGAATTAGAAATAAAATTGAGGACGCCATGATCGCGCACTTTGAAAGCGCCAAGAGTATGTTGCGTATGGTGGCTGAAATTCAGTCTACCGATCATGACGTTAAAAAATATATTTTTGAACAAATGGCAAATTTGTTGATAAACCGGGATTTTGATTATGTAGTACAGGGATCAACGAAAAGCGATAAAGAGCGTGAAAATCTGATCTTTCAACGAATCGAAGCTGTCGTTGATAATGTGTGAGATCTGAAAAGAGAATCTCTTTTAACTTCTGTTCCCATGCCACCATTGCTTCCTTCTTCTCCCGGTCATATTTATTTTTGTTGTAAAAACTGATCGTCCCCTTTTTTAGATGGGCAAGGACAGCATCAAGAATTTCATCAGAGAACCCCAGATTTGAGAGTAATGTTGATCCGGTCCTTCTGAGTTCGTGAGGTGTGAAGTGATCCAGGACCAGCTTCTTGGATTCATTGACAATAACCATCGTGGGGATGTTGCTGTCATTGGGATTACTCGACGGCTTGCTGCGGGTATATCCCTTCAGATTCCGCCTTCTTGACCGGTTCTTTTCTATTGCGGGGATACCTCAGGCAATCCGGTCACGGGTCAGGGGTTTGTTTGCTTTTGTTGTCGCCGATGGGGTGGGCGGATCTGTTTGAGCAAAATTGACCACGGTCAAGGACCGCACGGCGTAAACAGGCTATTTTGCCATCACATTCTCACTGTGATCAATAATTTGTCTCATTCTCACCAGCTCATGCCCTGATCATGTCGGTTGCGACACTCTTTTATCCCAAGCCGTGACCCTAACCCTGAAGAAGGTACCTTATGCGTCATGTTGCCGGCTACAAATTCCACCTTATTCTCGTCACAACCCTCCTGCTGCCTCTGCCGACGTGGGCAATCCCCACCATTACCTGTCATTGCTTCACCGACCGTTCCTACGATGCCGTACACCCGGCAGCTGCCGACCCCTATTTCCTTGCTACAACACAAAATTCCTTTTTTGCCGTCGTGTTCACTACCGACAAGAAATCCGTCGTTATGAAAAAACAGCGGGGAATTTCTTCCGATGACTTGTGGATCGCCTATTGGGTTGCATTGCACTCAGGAGTGTCCCCGGATACCCTGCTTCAGGCCCGGCAGAACAAGCAAGCGTGGCAGGATATTTTAACGTCACAGCGGTTGTCACCGAAAGTCTTGGGAGCTCACTACACCATGGCCAGGATTGCAAACTCTTCAATCGCTCACCTGGCAGAAACGGTGGTTAACGACCTTTTCCTGCAGTATCAACTGATGAGCGATATGGAATTGTCGGCAGTACGGCAAGCGGGCATCACTAATCAGGAACTGATTATTGCCACGGTTATTGCCGCCAAAATGAAGCTGCCGGTGACAAAGACCTATTTGGAAGTGAAAAGCAGGACTAAAACCTGGGGAGCACTGCTTATGGAAGCAAAGATTGATCCTAAAAACTTACAACGTGAGATCTCCTTGCTGCTGAAACTTTCGCCGGTATAATTCTGACGAGGCGAGAGTCATTTGTTTAACCGACGTGTTCCGGTTTGGGATCTTTCCTTGGGAATAATAATACCTTGAGACGAATCGACCGACGATGATGAGCGGTTCCAGAAAGAAGAAAGGCCGCACCCCTGAGGGTGCGGCCTTTCTTCTTTGAACTGCGTGCCGAAGAAAAATTACTTGGCAGCGGGAGCCGCAACGTCAGCAGGAACTTCTTCTTTTTTGGCTTTCTTGGCTTTTTTGTGTTTCTTCTTTGCCGGTTTGGCAGCCTTTTCTTCTTTCTTCACGTCAGCAGCGGCGGCGGGAGCTGCAGGAGCAGCAGCAGGAGCCGGCTCTGCGGCGCAAACGATACCAGCGAAAGAAAGAGCAACGAGAGCGGCAACGATAGAGGACAGGACTTTTTTCATTTTGTGTCTCCTTGTGTGAGTTTGGATTGCTGTTCATGCTATAGCATCTTGCGTGCCATACTGCTGTAATAATATAAGTATCTTATATTGCTATGTTATTTTAGCTTTTAGAGCTAATGAATTTAAAGCTGAACCGCATATGATCTTTTTAATGCCTTATATCGGGTGTTAGTGCTTCCCGTTGACGATCTGGTCAAGGCCTGCGTCTGTATGTTTCTACCGATGGTTTGAACTGCAACGATCACCGTTATTTCCCGCAACATTTCTTGTACTTCAAGCCGCTGCCGCAGGGGCATGGCTCGTTGCGGCCGATTTTGTCGACGTTCAGCTGCTAGGGGGAGTCAGGATAATTGTCCGGAGTCCCACCCAAATCATCTCCGGCGTTATGGGCATATTCTTGCAATAGGGCAACGGCTTCCGGGAGCATGGCGAAGAGCTGGGCTTCCAGATCCGGGGCGGTGGCGTCCATGGAGAGAAAATTTTCTTCGGTGGCATCGAAAAGTTCGGGGATCTGCTCAGGAAAAGCTACACCCATGACAACGGCGAAGCATATCTCAATTTCCTCCTCATCATCACCGACGAGATCGTCAAAATCATCATCGTCGCCGTCATCTGCGTCCTCTTCCCCCGGACGCAGGAAAGCCCGCTTTTGGCGGGCTTTCCTCAGTTGATCCGACCGGTGGATGACGCCGTTTTCGGGAAACTATTTGTAATATCCCACAGCGCAGACCTGATCGCCCACTTTTGTCACATAGGAAATTTTTTGGACAGGATCACTGCCGGCGGTACGGGGCCATAGGTAGGAGACCTCCGAGATCGTATCCGACTTGGCTGTGGCGTAAATCTCCTCACCGAGAGCTTTGCCCCCCTTGTCCTTGAGCTCTTTCAAGCTCTTACCCACCAGCTTGGGATGGGCAGTGAAGTTGCCGTCCGGGCCGCCGCAAAAAGGGTAGAGGTCGCGATCCTTGAATCCTCCCTCTCCTTTGGTGAAATTGGCAAGGGCTTCGGCCTTATTGGCCTTGAGAGCCGTGACGGCATGCTCAAGCATTGCCTTGGCTTCGGCTGCGGTACCGAAATCGGCCGCTAAAACCGGAATCGTCAGTGCCAACAGCAGGGACATGATGGTAGTTAACATTGTTATACGTTTCATAAACTCTCCTTTTCCTTCAGGGGGATATGCGCCGCTACCGCGGCGCTAGGGACAACCAACTCAGGCTATTGTGCAGATATAACGTTTCGCAGGGAGCATAACACGGTTATTTTTTTAGCGCAATCCAAATTGTGCTTGAGGGTGTAAGGTGATTTGCGACAAAAAAAATACCAATCGTCTGTCATCCTGAACGACTTGTACTGAGCGAAGCCGAAGTAAGTGAGGATCTGCTTTTCAAACAGAAGCAGATTCTTCGCTAGCGCTCAGAATGACAGCCTTTGGAATTATCAGGGTAATGCTTGTGGACAAGGTACGGCTAGGGGGAGATCTCCTCTGGCCCATCTGAACCTTTGTCCCTCCGACCACCTCTCTTTATTGTCGCGGTTGCTGCTTGGGTGTCAAGGTGGTCGGATCTCTCCGTGGGAGAACTTTCTCCAAAGGTAGTCCCACGGAACTCACTTTCTTCAAGATCGTCATCGTCGTCAAAACCGGGCAGGTCAAGATCCTCGTCATCGTCCGGCAGGTACTGCTCAACGATGCGGGGAGGAATCGCACGGATGTAGGAAAAGTCGCTCTCCAAAGCCACCAGTACGAAATTGTCCAGGGGGAGGAGGAAATAGCCGTACTCTTTCAACTCCAGATCAACTTCCCACAGGTATTCGTCGGTAAGCCTGACTATGCCGGCGAGGGAGCGGAGTTCGGGCCAGTTGATGCGAAAGGGTCTGAAACTGTCGCCGGCAAAGCTTTCGTCGTACAGGCCGATGAGGATGCTTGCGGTTACTTCTGCGGTGCGTGCCATGGGAAGCCTCCTTGCAGTGGTTTTGCTCAATTGTACCACTGGTTTGTTGGCATGGCTCAATTATTGTGATTCCATGTCGGGGATCTGCTTGATGCATACCCGTAGTTTTGGGCTGACAACCTAACGCGGCAGGTGTATAGTCGGCACGCTTGGCTGCACAACTCCGAGTAGGGGAACGTACCATGAAACAAACATTCTTCATACTCCTGATGCTGCTCCTTCTCTGCTCTTTACCCCCGTCCGGTTGGTGCGAGGAGCCGACCATTCCGGGTCAGGTATCGAAAGATCACTGGTCATGTAGGGAACTCTCGGAACTGGGGAGAAGGTATCAGGCGGAGGGGGTTTTGCCGGATCGACCCACCGTGGCGCGGCGCGATCTTGCCGCCGGGTTCCTGGTCATACTGGAAAAGGTCAGCAAAAAGTGCACGTCGGAAGGTGGTGAACCCCTCTCAGCGGAAGATCGAACGCGACTGGCGACCCTTCATGGTGCGCTGAAGGAAGAGTTGGCGGGCATCGATGCCTACAAGAGCGTACGGGCAAGTATCGAACAGCTCCTGTCTCCTCCGGAAGAACCTCCCTATCTGCTCAAGGTTGGCGTCAGCGGTTTCCTCCGTGGTGAAGGGAGCGGCAATTTCACCTATTCCCTTGCCGGTTCCGGCTATGCTCCCGGCTCCGGTGTCGGCCGATTGACCTATCGAATACTCCCCTACCTGGAATGGAATCCCACCGACTATCTGGAACTGGAAGTACAGGGTGAGGGGTACGGTTTCACCCTGGGGAGCCCCCGCGACAGCCAGTACTCCCTTTACCAGGCGTATCTGGAAATCTCCCCCCCCGAATCCAAGCGGATCAAGTTGAAGCTGGGACGCCAGGAGTTCGTCTACGGAAGCGCCTTCATTCTGGGGGGGAACAGCTTCTACAACGGTCTGACCTACGACGCTGCCCGGTTGAGGATGAAGCCGGTGGGGGAGCTGTCTCTGGATCTCCTGGGGGGATACTACGCTGCTCCCCAGAATCATTATTTCAGGGATTCCCTGGCGGGGGCTTATCTGACCTATCCTTTGGGTGAGGGGACGGGGGTCGAGGCCTACTACATCCGGGATCAGGGTGCGCAGTTCACCGTCTCCGGCGAACGTCTTGAGAGCCTGGGTGCGCGGGGAACCCTGCGGCTGGGGGCGCTCTCCCTGGAGCTGGAGCCGGTGTATCAGACGGGACGGCTCGCCGTTTCCGGCACGACGGGCCGTATCGACGCCTGGGGGGGGCACGTTGACGCAACTCTGGATGCGGAGGTCGGAGGGGTCAAGAACAGCTTCGTATGTGGTTACGCACACGGCTCGGGGAGCCAGGATGCCGCCGATGGCCGGACCACGCGCAGGGAATTCAGCAATCCCACCAATAACACCGGACTCATCGGAGACATGGGGCTTTTTCATGACCTTTCCGGGGTCACCACCAACGACGGCATCCATCACGCCAGCGGGCTGCGGATCGTCACGGCGGGGTGGGGGATAAATCTGCGTAAGGATCTTAATTTTACTGCCACCGGTCGCTATTACCGTGCCGGTAACGCACCGTCCGGCATGAGCCGGGAGCTGGGGGTGGAAAGCGATTTTATTCTGACCTGGAATCTTAACGATGATACGGCGCTGCTACTTGCTTACGACCGCTTTTTCACCGGAGCGTTTTTCCGGGATGCCACCGGTTCCGGCAGTGACATCGATTACGGGTACGTGATGCTCCAGTTCAATCTCTCCACCGGGATAAAGAAGCCGGCACAGATCGCGAAGATTACTCCCTAGCAGGAGGGAACTATCATGCACATGGCGGATGCGCTGTTGTCACCCGTCGTAGGGGGGACCATCTGGGCGGTTTCGGCGGGGAGTATCGCCTACTGTTCGAAGAAAGTGCATCGGGAACTGGATGATCGGAAAATTCCGCTCATGGGAGTGCTCGCGGCGTTTCTTTTTGCTGCCCAGACCATCAACTTCACCATCCCCGGCACCGGTTCCAGCGGCCATCTGGGAGGAGGGCTATTGTTGACACTCCTCCTTGGTCCCCACGCCGCCTTCCTGGCCATTGCCTCGGTCCTGGTCGTTCAGGCGCTGTTCTTCGCCGATGGCGGCGTGCTGGCCCTGGGATGCAATATCTTCAACATGGGGTTTATCCCCGCGTTCATCGTATATCCGTTCATCTACCGGAACCTGCGGGGTAAAAAGCTGAACCAGGGGCGTTTGACGACCGCCATCATCCTCTCCGCCCTGGTGGGGTTGCAGTTGGGATCCTTGGGTGTCGTGCTGGAAACCTGGTTCTCCGGCATCTCGGCGCTCCCCTTTGCTACATTCCTGCTCCTCATGCAGCCGATTCATCTGGCCATAGGGGCCGTGGAGGGGATCGTGACCGTTGCCGTGGTGGGCTTCGTTTATCAGGCCCGGCCCGAGATCCTCCGTATCGCCACGGAGGATCTAGAGCCGGGAAGATACCCGCTTCGCGGCATTGTCGTGACGTTTTTTGTTGCGGCCCTGCTTGTGGGTGGGGGGCTTTCGCTGTTTGCCTCTCGGAATCCCGACGGACTGGAATGGGCCATTGCCAGGGTAGCGGGGAGCAGTGAGTTGAAGGCTCCCGGTGGGGGGATTCACGGCTTCCTGGCCGCGCTGCAGGGAAGAACCGCCGTCATGCCTGACTACAGTTTCAGGAGGCCGGCCGGGTTAACCGCCGCAGGCTTGAAACCCGGAGGTGATCGGAAAAAGGAAGAGGTGGAGAGGCTTGGCACGGCTGCCGCGGGTCTTGCGGGGACGCTGCTCACCCTGGCGCTGGTATTCGGCAGCGGGCTCATCCTGAAAAGGCGTTACCAGCCGGCCGAGCTGTCTTCATGAAGATTGCGTCCATCCACGGGGCGTTGCTGGATTTCAGAAGGATGGAGCTGTTGGCCGGTGGTGGGACGGCGCTTCATCGTCTCGACCCGCGGGCCAAGCTGCTGGTGACGCTGTTTTTCATCGGAACGGTGGTTTCCTACGGTAAGTACGCCGTGACCGGCATGATCCCTCTGGTAATCTTCCCCGTAGTCATGGCCTCCCTGGGTGAGCTCCCCCCCGGCTATATCGCCAGAAAAATCGCGTTACTCTCTCCCTTTGCCCTGGTGGTGGGGTTATTCAACCCACTCTTCGACCGGACGGTACTGATCCACCTGGGACCGCTGGGTATCAGCGGCGGCTGGATTTCCTTTTCTTCCATTCTCATCCGGTCGATTCTTACCGTGGGAGCTGCGACCATCCTGGTGGCGTTGACCGGTTTTCCTGCCATCTGCCGGGCACTGGAGCAGCTGGGAACTCCGCGGCTTCTCACCGTACAACTCAGCTTTCTCCATCGCTACCTCTTCGTGTTGATTGAGGAAGGGGGGAGGCTCTCTCGTGGACGGGAATTGCGTGCTTTCGGGAACAGGGGGTTGGGGATCGGATCGTTTGCCCCGCTGATAGGAAACCTCCTGCTCCGGACATGGGGGAGGGCGGAACGGATACACGCGGCCATGCTGGCGCGGGGATTTACCGGTGAATTCCACCTTCGTCGGGAATCCCGCTTCGGCGGGAGGGAGCTCCTCTTTACTGTCGGCTGGTCAATCGCCTTCGTCGCACTCCGGTTCTGGAATTTGCCTCAGCTCCTGGGTAGAGTTGTTACGGGGATAACTTCATGAACCACCCGGCCGTGGAGCTGTGCAATTTGAGCCACCTTTATCCCGACGGGACCGTTGCCCTGCGGGATATCTCTTTTACGGTGTCCCAGGGGGAGTCGGTGGCGATCATCGGCGCCAACGGAGCGGGAAAATCGACACTGCTTCTTCACCTGAATGGCGTGCTTGCTACCACGGGGGGGGAGGTTCGTATCAACGGTGTTCAGCTTGCCAAGGGAACTCTTCCGTATGTCCGTCGCAGCGTGGGGATGGTCTTTCAGGAGCCGGACGATCAGCTCTTCATGCCCACGGTTCATGATGATGTGGCCTTCGGCCCCCTCAATCTGGGGCTCACCGGACGGGAGTTGGAGCGCCGGGTTCAGGAGTCCCTCCATCGGGTCGGAATCGCCCACCTCCGGGGGAAGGCCCCCTATAATCTGTCGGGGGGGGAAAAGAAGCGGGCCGCCATAGCCACGGTTTTGGCCATGGCGCCGGAGATTCTCGTGATGGATGAACCGACCAGCGGGCTCGATCCCCATGCCCGGCGGCAACTGGTGGGACTTCTTCGGGAATTTCCCCATACCAGGATCTTTACCAGCCATGATCTGGACATGGTGCTGGAACTCTGTCCGCGGACCATCGTGTTGCATGAGGGGGTGGTCGCGGCCGACGGTCCCACGGAGGGTATATTCCGTGATGACGACCTGTTGGCTCGCTGCCGGCTGGAAAAGCCGTTCTCGATGCAGGGGTGCCCCGTCTGCGGAAAAATAAATCAGAGGCAGGGGGACATGGATCAAATCTGATCTTTTTTGACCCTGGGGATGAAGATCTCATCAGGGAGGTAGCTTCCCGGAAACCCCATCTCCGCCATCTTCTTTACCAAAGAGTCGGGGATCATATGCTCTTCATCACTCTGCACCACCAGCGGCTTGATCTCCTCGTTGACGAAATCCCGCACGCTATCCTGCAACACCTTGTGGTCCTGGCTCAGATCGAAAAAAGATCTCATTCCCGGCCTTTCCTGTGCGTTCTTCGCATCTTTGCGATGAAGGTTATCTGCTTTTATCCGTGTCTCAGTCTCTCCGTGGTGGATTGATGGTTATCTTCCCTGGAACTCGGCCTTCCGCTTCTCCACGAAGGCCCCCATCCCCTCTTTCTGGTCCTGAGTGGCGAAGAGCACCCCGAAGAGAGCCGCTTCGTAACGGAAGCCGTCTTCCCGGCTCATCTCCAGGCCGTTAACGATGGCGTCCTTGGCGTAGGTCACACCCACCGTCCCGACCCTGGTCATGGCTGCGGCGGTTTCCAGCGCCCTGGGGAGGAGCTCTTCCGGCGGGAAAATTTCGTTAACGATCCCCCATGCTAGGGCCTTGGCGGCGTCGATGGTCCTGCCGGTGAGGATCAGCTCGTTGGCCTTGCTCTTACCGATGAGGCGGGCCAGGTTCTGCGTTCCGCCGAAGCCGGGCATGATCCCCAGGGTCACCTCAGGGAAGCCTATCTTTGCCTTTTCCGAGGCGTAGATGAAGTCGCAGGCCAGGGCCAGTTCCAGTCCACCCCCCAGGGCGAAGCCGTTCACCGCAGCGATGACCGGCTTGGTCATCTTCTTGATGAGGAGCATGACCCGCTGCCCCTTGAGGCCGAACTGATGTCCCTCATGGGCGGTCATGGCGGACATCTCCTTGATATCCGCCCCGGCCACGAAGGCTTTTTCTCCGGCGCCGGTGATGACTACCGCTTTTACGGAGTCATCCAGGTTCAGTTCATGTAGGGCGCACTCCAGTTCACCCAGCAGTTCGCTGTTCAGGGCGTTCAGGGTTCGGGGGGAGTTGATGGTCAGGGTGGCGACCCCATCCGAGGTCGCAACAAGCAGATACTTGAATTCCATGGAAACTCCTGACATTTTTAATAGGTGCAAAAGCTTTTCCCCGTTTCTCTTTTCAAGGGCTGCCCCCTACTGTATTCTGCAGACCTGTTTTTGTCGAACCAAATTGCTCTTGTGGATATCATTATTCGTGAGACAATCAGCTATCAGGAAATCAGACGGAATGCAGTGTCTATCGCTGTTGATGCTATTCATGTGCCGGTAGCGTCAGTTGATGATCTTATCACGCTGAAGAAAATAGCGGGAAGGCCTCAAGACCTGAAAGACATCTAATTTATTGACGAGTTAAAAATTTATGCCAAAACCAGGTAATCGTATAGTTCAGTTTTATTCCCGGGAAAAGCTTGACGAGTTCGCTATGATGACTGTGGAAGCGCGGCTCCTCTGGCTGGAAGAATCCAACCAGTTCATCATTACAGTTCCTGGATTTGAAAAACGGTCAAAGACCGACGACCGGTTCAAGGACTTCCCGCCGGCGCCTTTCAGGCAGGAGAAGAAGGAAGAGTCAGCCACTGAAAGTGGAAAAATATAACCGCAGCACGTGTCAGCGGCAGGCTTCGAAGATGCTAAGATGAGATACCGAGGGGGTAATTTTCAGGTGGTCGGGAGGAAGTTTACGGTGAATATCCGTTTGACTCCATAGTTATGTATGGCATAATGGAGGTGTAAAAATGCCATACAGGAGATTCGTCATGTCGGTTAAAGCAACCTTTGCCATCGATGATACTGTGTTGCGGGATGCACGGGAATATGTAAAGAACAACCATCTCAAGTCGTTAAGCGCCTTCGTGGAGCGTTCCATTCGCGAGGAACTCACACGTATGCGGCAGGATACGATCAGAAACGACCTGCTTGCGGCCGGGAGTGACCGGCTTTTTATGGCGGATGTCATGGAGATTCAGCAGGCGTTTGAGCCTGCCGATTTGGAGGTGTGACTCTTGAATTACAAGTGGTCTCTGTTCATGGCTGATCTCAATCCGGTGATCGGTTCGGAGCAACAGGGGAGACGTCCCGTGTTGGTCATCAGCGATGAGACGACTAATTCGGTAATGCCTGTTGTCACCATACTTCCCCTGACCTCCCTCAAAAAAGGGCGGAGGGTTTATCCCAATGAGGTATTGATCAAAAATGGTGTGGCTGGTCTGGAACTTGATTCAATCGTCCTTGCCCACCAGATCCGCACCATAGCGAAACAACGCCTCATCACCTCTTTGGGCGAAATTTTAGATGCAAACCTCCGCTCCAGGATCGATGACGCCCTGAGGGTTCATCTCAATCTTTAACTTCCCACCACGGTATTCAAGCGTATGTCTGCTCCCGAAAACAAAAAACCGCCTCGAACATCCGAGCAGGGCTTTCGGAGTATGTTCGATGACTCACCCCTCGGCATCTTTCACTGGACTCCGGAGGGGCGAATTCTCCTGGCCAATCCGGCCATGGTCGCCATGCTGGGATATGACTCGGCCGAGGAGATGGAGAGTTGTTTCGCCGACTTGGGCGCCTTGATCCGCACCGAGCCGAACGGCAGACCAATGATTATCGACCCCCTCGCGGCCGGCGACGGCTGGGTTCGGGACGTAATCCCCCTGCGACGTAAAGACGGCGCCGTAATTACCGTCGCCATGAAAAGCCGCAAGCTGTTCGACGCCGAGGGGCGGATCGCCCGACTGGAAGGATTTCTGGAGGATATTACCGCACTGAGGTACGCCCAGGAGGAACTGGGAAAATCCGCGGGGCGCTGGGGCGCGTTGAACACCGCCGGGGTGGTCATGGTCGACAATGATCTGGTGACCGGCATGATTCATTTCTCCGACGGATGGAAGAAGCTGCTGGGCTATTCCGTCGAAGAGATAGACAACCGGCAGACCATCGACGCCTGGCATGCCATGCTCCACCCGGACGAATTGGCGCAGATTTTGGAGACCTTCCGGGCCGATATCGAAGAGGGGGTATCCTACAGCAACGTGGAGCACCGGGTGCGCTGTAAGGATGGCCGATGGAAATGGGTCAATGTCATCGGCGCGGTAACCGAACGCGACGCCACCGGCAAGGCGCTTCGCGGCAGCGGCGTCCTGACGGATATCACCTACCTCAAAGGGGCCTGCCCGCCGGAGGGACCACGCCCCCTTGGCGGCGACGAAATTGCCTGGATCTTCAGCGACCCGCTTTCCCAATTGATGGTGCCCGGTGGCGCCACCCTCTGGCTCAAGAACAAAGAATTGCGCTTTCTGGAGATGTTGGCCGACTCGGGTGCGACGCCGCTCCGGCGCAGTGACGCCGTTATCGGCATCTATTCCCGTTGCGATGACTCCGCAACCCATGCCTTTGACATGCTCCTCTCCCGCCTGCGCAAGAAGGTGGAAAACCTCACCGGCGGCCCCTTTCCGCTCCTGACCGTCCACGGCATCGGCTATCTGTTCACCGTACCGCTGCGCAGACATCAATTGTCAATTGTCAATTGTCAATTGACAATTGATAAATCGTAGGGGCGAAGCAAGGTTCATCTGCTTCGCCCGTTTTTTATCTGCGTGGCCCACGTGTACTAAAACCTTACCCCCAACCAACCCTTGAACCTTACCACCCCCAACCCCTCCTAAAACTGGAGGGGAGACAGAGCCAACACTCCCCCCCTCCTTCTTCTCCTTCTTTTCCTCCTACTATTTTGTGAGTAAATTGTGAGTAGACAACCATAATATTTCAACGGATAGTGCTTTTACGGGTTCAGCCGTCATCTTTGCATCTATCCAATAAGGAGGACTCCATATGAAAATCCCTGTAATGCTGGTTGCGCTGTTCCTCACGCTCTCGTCGGCATCACTAAGCACAGCTTCCGTAATCATAACTGCAGTACAACAAGGCAACGATGTCGTTTTCACTGGCAGCGGCAGCATCAATCTTACCGGATTAACCTTGCAATATAGTGATAGTGAAGCATACCCTCTAGCTGCCTACGTGCAAGCAGATGACCCAGGCTTGATACTTGGCAGTGGAACTGGCGATCATTACAATGGTATTTCCAATAGTCCCTATAACTTCGGCCTTGGCAAAGGTGCAACGGTATTCGCCAGCGCCTATTATGGTAACCTGTTTGGGTTTGATTATGGCCAGGTAGTGGTCCCTTCCGGATATATATCAGGCTCTCCACTCTCAGGAACAGCAACATTTGACAATAAGACCTTTGCCGATATCGGAATTACGCCGGACACTTATACCTGGACAGTGCCAAGCGGGGACTCTATAACCCTGAAATTCGACTCCGCCGCCGTCCCAGAACCATCCACCTATGCGCTTCTCAGCATCAGTCTGGGCGTGGTTGGGTTTGCGAGAAGGCGAATGATGAGAAGTGAAAAGAGGTAGAGGCGCGTCATGTGTGCGGGATGACCATGGAAGAACGGGGGCGATACCTTGCGGTCGCCCGTTTTCGCCTGTTTTGCGGTTATCCGACCGTCATTTCAACCTACAGTCGGGCACCCGCAAGGGGTGCCCCTACAGAACCAGGTCCAGAAATCGTGGTGTATATAGTGAAGCGAATCACCTAAGTTTCACCTCCATCAGCTCTCTACTACGCGCCGTTGTCGCCGGTCTGAACTCTTTTGTGAGTATGTTGTGAGTAGACCGGCGCTGCATTTTAATGGATAGTGCTTTTTACGGGATCAGCCGTAGCTGGTCGAGTGTTCACGATCTTCCAAGGAGGAACCCATGAAAAAAGCTCTTTTCTCTTTTCTCACCCATTCAGTTCTAACCGTTACCGTGTTGAGCGCTTCCCCGTCTTTTGCATCCACTGTCTTGTCGGACAATCTGAGCAATGGACCCGATGGTACGTATACCCTGCTAACGGGAGAGTCTGAAGCTCAGGGTTTTCAAACCACGGCCCAGGGGTACACCGTTACTGATGTCTCCATGCTCTTGAGTAAAGCCAGTCCTTTCGTTACCGGAAATTTTTCGGTATCCATCTTCGATGCTACCGGAGGAGGGGGTAAGCCTGGATCATTTATCGGTAGCGTGGTCTCATCCTATGACGCCAGCCTGCTTAACTATGCTGCGTCAGCAGTGAGTTGGGATAACCTCTCGATTGTGCTAACTCCTGACACGAGTTATTACCTCGTACTGACAGCTAACAATCTTCAAAATGGTCCCGCCAGGATTGGTTGGGTGGAGACGGCAACCGCCACAGGGACAGGTTTTCCAAGCGACCGTGCGTTGTATACCGGTGGTAGTTGGTACGGTCCTCAACAAAATAACCCACTCCAGATGAAGATTGATGCCAGTGGCGGCACCGCCGTCCCAGAACCGTCCACCTATGCACTGCTTTGCCTCAGCCTGGGTGTGGTTGGGTTTGCGAGAAGGCGAATGATGAAAAATGAAAAGGGGTAGAGGCGCATCATGAGGAGTTAGTGCAAGGCTTCCAAGTTGCCAAGATGAAGTATTATGGGGAGTTCTGGGGACAGTATATTCAATTGCCATCTCCAATGCTGGGGAGTTCTGGGGACAGTATATTCAATTGCCATCTCCAATGCTGGAATTCGTCCTGGAATAGTTATGTATACCGCCCCCGGAATACACACCTGATTCCTCAAAGAAAAGAGGGGAGTGTCCCTGATTCTCCACGAAAACAGGGGAGTGTCCCTGATTCTCTCATTTCTCGACATACTACAACTGCCCCAACAACCCCAACGCATCGGCAAGCTTATGCGCCCCGTCTATCGGCTTGTTGTCAAATACCATCATATAGCGAAACTGCCGTCCTACCTGCTTCTCCCAGGCGTTACCCAATTTGAGTTTACGCACCGAATCGGAGTTGTCCCGGTCATCACCCTTGGTTTCCAGAACGATGATCTTCCCTGATTTGGTTTTGATGATAAAGTCCGGGTAGTGGTTGATAAAACCGTTGATCCTGAATCCTGTTTTTTCGATATTTTTATGCCAAAACTGAATGTTCGGCAGGTTGGCGATGTCGTTGATGGCGCGCTCTTCGAAACCGTTGGCTTTTTTCTCCGACATATACAGACTGCTGGCAATGGCCGGCCCGGTCAGACTGGACGCGATATGACCGGGAAACCGGTAACTTGGTGAGGTGATAATTTTCTCCGTCGTCAGCCAATCGGCAAAGATCCTTTCACCGTAGTTCGTTGACAGCTCGCTGATCTTGAGCTTGATCTTGGCCACATAGCTGTAATCCCGCTCAAGGCAGTCAAGCAACTGCTCCGCCGTCAGCCCCTCCATGATCCGCGTGATGTAACCTTTGATCTCCCGGTCGGCAATGGGATACATGTTGCCGATCATCTCCGCCAGGCGCGCCGCAAGGTTTTTCACCTGCGAGGCGTGGGGTAAGGTCATGATGTGGGCATTAAGCAGGTCTCTGTGACGACTGTCGATTTTCTTGAAGCTGGGGCGGTAATCGTCCTTGCCGGTCTGCTCCAGGTCGACACGATAGGCTTCGGCATCAATGCCATCAAAGTTCATTGAAGTGTCGCAGGTGCTGAGGCGGAAATCTTTCAGCAGGTTCTCCTTCTCCAGGAGGGCGGACTGTTCCTCTTCCTCGAAGAAGCCACCGGCAGGCACCTTGACAAAGAACTGCGGGATGGCAATCGCCTTGGCTTCTTCGAGATAAATTCCCTTGATCGGATAGTTATTCATTCTGCTTTCCAACTCCGGTGATAGGTGCGTATCCGAGTTTTTCGCCTTTTCAGTGAACTCCTCGTTGGCCGTTGTCGCCTGTTCGGTGAGCTCATGAAGAACCGCATCGACTACGGGTGACGATTCCGGCATCCGGGGCTCTGCCGTCTCCTCACCAACGACACAACCACGCAGCCGTTCAATATCTATCTCTTCTTCCCCCTGGGTGTAATCCACCGTGGTCGTTTTCGGCGCAACGCCTTCGGGAAACAGCTCGGGATGCGGCGTGGGGGCCTTCCCGGGCTCGACGACAGCATACTGGAGTGCACGGTAATCCCGGTCACTGAAACCGGCGCGATTGAGCCCCTTCACCACCTTATCCAGCGTTTCCATGAACCGGTTGGACGCAGTGAAAACATAGCTCATGTTCAGAAGCGGTTCCCGATGCGCCACCACATGAGGCTGACGCAGTACCCGACCCACTACCTGCTCCACATCCACTGCCGACGACTTATCGGCAAGCGAGGCGAGGATATAGGCAAAGGGGCAATCCCACCCCTCCTTGAGAGCATTCACCGTTATGATGTAGCGTACCGGACAGTGGCGGCTCATGAGGTCGACGTTCTTCAGCTCGTTGATCTCCGCCGTTTTGATGGCGATTTGCTCCTCCGGTATCTTCAGCTTGACCAGAGTCGCCTTGATCTTCTGAAAAGTCTCTTTCTCCTCGCCGGTTCTCGGTTCCGCCTGAAACAGGATGATGGGGCGAATATACTTGCCGTTGAGTTTTTCCTCGGCAATGGCCAGCGTTTCCAGTTTGCGCCGCAGTTGTAGGGCGTTGTTAACGGCTTCGGTCTTGTCAGGCCGGTTGTAGACGATGACGGGGAGTTTCACCATGAACTCTTTTTTAAGAGCCAGTGCGTCCACAAAACTGACGATGTTGCTGTTCTTACGTGGGGTCGCGGTAAGGTCGAGGATAAAGCTGGGATTCAGATTCTTCAGCATCTCCACGGAAAGATCCGACTCGGCGTTATGGCTCTCGTCCACGACGACCACCGGTCTCAATGCGCGGATGACGTTGATCAATGCGGTGGGGTCGGCGGTTTCCAGAAGATCGGCATCAGATACATCGAAGGAGGCCAGTGAGCCGTTTTCCTGGAAAATCTTGCGGTCATCCTTGTTTCGGGCGCGTAGGCTGTCAAAGCTGAGGAAGATCAGTGAAAGCTGGCCCTGTATGGCATCCGGTGAGAATCCGGCGCCCTGCAACAATGACTTCTTGCCGTACAGCTCCACACGACCCTTGAAGTGAGTATTTAATCGTTGCCGATAGGGATGAGTGGGATCGGCAAAGTTTCGTTCCGTCTGTTCGAGAATCGTCAGCGACGGCACCAGCCAGACCACGACACGGGGTTGAGCTGACGTTTCCGGCGCCACGACATCAAAGATCGGTTTGAGGGCATTGGCGGCGAGAAACGTTTTTCCTCCGGCAGTGGGAACTTTGACGCAGACATGGGGAACGCCGGGAACGTTATTCTTATACCCTTCCATTTTGACCGCGCCACGGTCATCCCAATACGTTTTGAAGGCGACACGGGTATCCTTGCACTCTTCCAAGTATCCCAGATAGTCGGTTAGGTCCGCTATCACCCGTTGCTGATATGATTTGAGTTCCATCAGAGACCGATCTTTCGTCTGCACAGTACATAGATTTCTGCAGCTATGTGTAGTGATTCTTCCGCCTCATTTCTCCCAGGCTCAACATATTCGCCGGGGTATCGTGATTCAATGGCGTATTTTGTCAAGCGTTCCAACTCCTCATTGAGTGTTGTTATGTCGGCATCATGCAACAAATTGGAAAGCAGCAACAGGTTGTGCGTTTTGGGGAACTCAATATTCCTTGCAGTAAATAACGCTTTAATCGCCTTCTCTGCAAGCTGTTGCGCATGAAAGCATATCGCGTCATACAACTCTTCATCCGAAGCAAGAAGGACTTTGGCGGACTTCAAATCATGCTCCGCTTTCTTCAGCCAATCGGAAATGAACTCTTCAGTGGCGGTCATACAGTATCCTTCCGGTTTTATGAGCTATTGTTACGATATGGTTGATGACGCCGTTCCATTTATTCACTTCCTGGGGTGTATATACCAGAATATCCATGGCGCAGGGATATGGCTGAAACATAAGTTGAATTGGTTGTGAGCGTTGAATTTTCGGTTGCTCCGAATCCATTACCACCAAAAAATCCAAGTCACTGTCTGGTGTAGGGGTGCCGGATGCGTAGGAGCCGAACAGGATAATCTTTTCCGGATGGAAGTTTTCGACAATAGCCTTGGCGACACCGTCAATAGTTTCGGGATCTATCAGTTCGCCATATTTTTGCTGTTTCAAATTGACCGTCGCCATGGGTGCCTCCCTTAAAACCTCGTGATGTCACGTGGAATTTTTTTGAAGATGATGCCGTGCTTCCGTAGCTGCTCCTGAGAAAGGAGACAGTTATCGGCATAGATGACAACTGTTGCCGGTTTCCTGTTGTCGGGGAAGGCCAGGGTTGAGAGGAATTCGTAGTCAAGAGTTGTGGCGTGGTCCGGTTCGTAGTGGAAGAAGTAAGCGGCATCGGCGGATACGCCGAGAAGGGTTGTGTGGTGCGGAATTTGTAGGGGCGAAGCAAGCGCTTTACCTGCTTCGCCCCTGTCGCCACGAAGATCAAAGGCGGGCGAAGCAGATGACCCTTGCTTCGCCCCTACATAATCGATCCCTTCACTGTACGCGATATAGCGCCGGATTTCATCCACCGGCACCGCCTTATTCAGATTGCCCTCTTCATCAAACAGCGCCTCTCCGATGGTGTAATATTCGAAACTGCCGCCGAGTCCGGCAACAAAAGAACCCTTTTTTACCCCATCCCCACCCCGGCCCTCCCCTTGAAGGGGAGGGAGTTCAAGCGGAAGGTCAGCTTTTCTTTCAGTTCCTCCCCCTTCAAGGTGGAGATTAGCCTGCCTCTTAGTTCCTCCCCCTTCAAGGGGGAGGTTAGGAGGGGGATGGGGCTGATTCCCGCCGTATCCACCCATGACTCGGCGGACCCTCTCGGCAGTAATAGTTTCGGCATACTCCATCATTTCCGTCAGAATGAACCGACGATTCCCTCCGTCCTGAGCATTCAGTTTCAGTACTGCATGTGCGGTCGTGCCGGAACCGGCGAAGGAGTCGAGAATAATGGAGCTTTTTTCTGTCGCAGTCAGTAGTATTCGTTCAATAACTGAGCATGGCTTCGGTGTATCAAATGACGATGTTTCGGGAAAGATTGATCGCATTTCGTTTTTTGAGGTACGATTGCTTCCAACAGACTCTTTTCTCCATAAAGTTCTTGGAACGAGGTCAGAAACCTCGTTAAGATATCTCTTGATGCTTGGCCTTGCTTCGCCTTTTGGCCCCCACCAGATACGTCCGTCAGCGTCAAGACTAAGGAGTTTCTCTTCAGAGATACGCCAATAACGTCCTGGTGGTGGTGAAAACTGCCTGCCAGTTGGGCCACTAATCGTGTACTGCCCTTTTGAATAGGGTTTATTGGCAAACGGGTCCCCAGGTATCCACGGTCCACGGTCGTCTTCATCAGGGTTTTGATATATAGAGTTGGCTTCTTCAGTTCGTGGCAACTTGTATGGAGTCCATTCAGGGTTTTTCGAATACACCAAGATATGGTCATGATCTGTAGAAAACTGCCTTGCCGAGTTACGAGGGGAATCAGCCTTTTCCCATATTACGTTACCGACGAAGTTTCCTGCGCCGAATATTTCATCCAACAC
>CAIUUR010000307.1 GCA_903902345.1 uncultured Geobacteraceae bacterium
GCACGTTTGTGGCCGTCTCCTACAACGGCATAGGCAGCCGGGTGATGACCAGTTCTGACGGCGTCACCTGGACCCGCCGCACCTCGGCGGTCGATAACCAGTGGATGGCGGTAACCTCAGATTTCTTGACCCGGCAGGAAACAGCCATGGCACTTTACGTCAGAACGTAGACCATTTTAGCTCCCGTTTCGGGGTGCCGGAATTCCTGCTTGGTTAATTCCTCCAACAACCCAGCAATCGCCTTATCATGAGCTGGACTTGCCATCCGATGGATTCTGATGGTCAATGTCTGTGCCATCTCGTCGGGAACAAGGTCGGCGGAAGAGACAAATAATTCCCTGACAAGTGCTCGAGCCTCATCCTCTTTGCTCAAGTGTCGCCGTAACAACGCAACCAAAGCCGTCTCGGCACGGTAGGCGATCATTTTCACTGAATCAGTCAGCACCTTGTTCAAGGGCAACAATTGGGTTGGTTGCTCTCCCTCGGGCAGACTCTCGATGGTCACTTTCTTGGGTGTTTTTTTGCGCTCGGCACACAGGCGCTTCAGTTCGGTCTGTATCGTCTGGATTGCTTCTACCGTTTCTGCCTGGTTCTGAATTTCTGTTCCGTCTTTCATGGTTTTCTTAGCAAAATCCGCCTGGAGTTTTCGCTCGGTGTGTCGAGTCTTTCTGATCTCGCGGTCAAGGGTACGCCATGCCGGATTTATGACCAAAACGGTGCCAGGAATATCTTCCGCTCCGTATTGAATAAGTCCATCAATATCAAAATGTTGCATCATGTAAGCAAAAAAGTTTTCCTGGCACCATCGGGCGAACATCCGGCTGGCGATGTCGGTATTTCCCAAACGTTTAGCGGTGGTGATAATGGCGGTTTGATGGCCGGTTTTGGTCAGACAGCGCACTTCAGTAACCGGGAGGGATGCCGTCCCGGCGGTTATCTCTGTGTTACGCAGTGCGAGTTTCATCCGAGTGCTACCGCCACCCGGCACCGGGACGTCATACTCCAAAAATTCAGCCTCCGGCCAGACGTCCTTGACGTTTTTGCGATAGGTCAGGGCGCCGATGCGCAGACGCCAGAGTTCTAACAGCAAGCTGTGGGTTGAACCTTCACGATCAAAGACGATGACAAACCGATGGAGTTGCAGATCGAGGTCAAGTTCCGCTGCGGTTGGTTGTCCGGGAACAGTGCGGAGCAGTTCCGGAACGATATCTTTCAACAGACTTTCGGCCAACCCCGCAGTAACCGCCTTGGAAACAACAAAGAAGGGACGCCCCACCGCATCGTTGACCCAGTAGTCGGTGGTGCCGCGCAAACAGAGTCTTTGCCGCGACACATAACGGCGCGGCAGGTTCGCCTGAGAGCCATTATAGACCCTGACATGACCATCAACATAAAGATAGCCGGCGGCGTCAGGGTCCTGTTCCAGCCACGCCTGGCTCAACTCTTTCATCCAGGCGCTCGGATTGCCCGAGGTCGCCATCAGGGTGATCTTTTCCCGCAGGGTGCGGACTTCGGGAACACGATCCAAGCCAATCGTTTTGCCCAATTCGCCGGGCGGAATATGACGCAATCCCTCAAGACGTTTACTCAAGCATTGCGAATAGGGGGCAATTCAAATAATAAGGGCCAGTACCTCAATGGACTGGCCTCTTTTGTAACTTCGTTGCACAATAGTGGGTGTACGGCGCAAGAATGAACAAGAATCGCGCCGGTCACGCCAGCAGGAGCACCGGGGTTTCCAGAAAGGTCCTGATCTGCTTCAGGAATTCGGCGGCATAGGCCCCGTCCAGTAACCGGTGGTCGGCGGATAACGTGAGGGTTATAACCTGGGCCAGATACGGCAGGCCTTTTCGGGGAACTACGGTCTCCCGGACCGCTCCCACAGCCAGAATGGCCGCTTGGGAAGGTAAAATTACGGCTGTAAATGAGGTGATGCCGTACCTGCCAAGGTTGGATATGGAGAATGTTCCTCCGGTCATTTCCGCCTCGCTCAGCCTGCCGTCGCGGGCTGCTGTGACCAGGCGACGGCTCTCGGCACCAATTTCCCGGAGCGAAAGGGTGTCACACCCCCGGATCACCGGGACTAGCAACCCGTCAGGAAGGCTCACGGCACTACCGATGTTGACCGCTTCATGAGTGATAATCTGATTATTGCTGAAGCTGGAATTGGCCCGGGGATATTTCCGCAAAGCCAGCGCCGCTGCCTTGAGGATTAAGTCATTCACCGAAAGAGCGGTCCCTGACTGTTTCAGTTCACGGCGGATCTCTTCGGCTGCGTCCATGGTGACGTCCACCGTTACCGAAAAGTGCGGGATGGTTTGCCAGGATTCCGTCACGGTACGCGCAATGGCGACCCGCATCCGGGACAAGGCCTGGCCTTCTCCAGACACAGCCGCAGGTGACACCGACATGACACTGTTCTCTGTCCCGCCGACAAGTTCTCCCGGTGATACCGATTCCGGCTCGGTAGTAACTACGTCCCTCTGGTAACGCTCCAGATCCTCCATGAGCACCCGGCCACCCGGTCCACTTCCCTGTACCAAGGTCAGGTCGATCCCCAATTCCCGCGCATGCCGCCGGATCGCCGGGGCTGCGCGCCCGTCGTGATGTTCCTCTCGGTGAGACATTGGGGCTGATCCCGCATCAGAAATGGCTGGGACCACCTCTTGGGGAACTGAGGGAATAACCAGGACCGGTGGCGAATCAACCGCCACCATCGGGGCCACAGGGAAGGCCGCTGTGACTTCTCCGGCAGCGCCGATCACGCCGATCACCGTGCCGACCGCCACCAGTTCACCGGCCTTGATCCGGGTCTCCAGCAGGAAGCCGCTGGCAAACGCCTCCAGATCCATAACCGCCTTGTCGGTCTCCACCTCGGCGATAATCTCGCCCCGTTCGACCCGCTCACCGACAGACTTTTTCCAGGCACCGAGTCGCCCCTCGGTCATGGTATCTGACAGCTTCGGCATGGTAATTTCAGTCATGGATGCCCTCACACAGGTTGATATGAAAAAGACAAGGTAAAGCGTTCAGTACTTCTGGCTGAGCGTTTCCCTCACCGCTGCGGCGATAGTCTCCATCTGGGGTATACAGAGTTTCTCGATCTTCCGGGAGTAGGGCATCGGGACATCAAGCCCGGAAACCCGGTTTACCGGTGCCAGGAGGGTATCGAAGCAGTCCCGGTGGATCAGCCATGCAAGGTGCCCGCCCAGCCCTGCCATCTGCCAACACTCCTCCACCACCACTGCCCGGCCGGTCTTCTGTACGGAGGCAATAAAGGTCGCCGTGTCCAACGGGTTGAGGGTCCGCAGATCGATGACTTCACAAGAAATTCCCTCACGCTCCAACTCCACTGCGGCCTGAAGCGCCAGGATCGACATCCGGGAATAGGCGACGATGGTCACATCCGTCCCCTCCCGCAGCACACTCGCCGCCCCGAAGGGTACGAGATATTCCGGGTCATCAGGTACCTCCCCCCTGCTGTTGTAGAGGAGTTCGTGCTCCAGGAATACCACCGGGTTATTATCGCGGATGGCGGTCTTGAGCAACCCCCTGGCGTCGGCCGGAGTGGCCGGAACTGCCACATACATACCGGGGCAGTGCATGAAGAACGTTTCCAGGCTCTGTGAGTGCTGGGCCGCCAACTGGCTCCCGCCGCCGCCTGGGGCCCGGACCACCATGGGGAGCCAGGTCTGCCCCCCGAACATGTACCGGATCTTGGTCATGTGATTGACTAGCTGGTCCATGGCCAGGAGGGCAAAGTTCACCGTCATCAGTTCCACCACCGGGCGCACCCCCCCCATGGCGGCGCCGATGGCCACGCCGATGATGGTATTCTCCGAGATGGGGGTATCTTTCACCCGCTCCTCGCCGAACTCGGCCAGCAGCCCCCGGGTCACTTTGAAGGAGCCTTCGTAGAGGGCGACATCTTCGCCCCAGATTACCACTGACGGGTCCCGGCGCAGCTCTTCCTTCAAGGCCAGGTTGAGGGCATCGCGGTAGGTCATGTCAGACATAGATATCCTCCCACACTTCCCGGTCTTCCGGCCAGGGGGACTGCTCGGCAAACGTGACCGCTTCCTGCACGGTGGTCTGCGCCTTGGCCAGGATCGCGTCAAGGTGCGACTGACTTGCTATGCCTTCCACCACGAGCCTCCTGCCGAAGCTCGGAAGCGGATCCCGGGCCTTCCACATCTCATGCTCGGCAGTGGAGCGGTACTTGGCCGGGTCGGCCATGGAGTGCCCCCGGAAGCGATAGGTAACTGCCTCAATGAGGTAGGGACGGCTCTGCTCCCGGACCCACTCGGCAGCATGTCTCACCGCTTGGTAGACGCTGATCACGTCCATGCCGTCCACCTTTTCCGAGGGGATATCATAGCCGCAGGTCCGTTTATGGATATCGGGGAGGGCCGAGGAGCGGTGGACCTCCGTGCCGATGCCATAGAAGTTGTTCTCGCAGATAAAGAGCACCGGCAGGTTCCAGAGTCGGGCCCAGTTGAGCGATTCGTGAAAATTCCCCTGATTGACGGCGCCGTCGCCGAAGAAGCAGGCAGCTAGACGGTCCTCCCCTCGGTAGCGGGCGGCAAAGGCCAAGCCGACGGCAATGGGAAACTGTCCCCCCACGATAGCATAACCTCCCATAAAATTCAGGGTTGGGTCGAAGAGGTGCATGGAGCCCCCCTTCCCCTTGCAGATACCGGTGGCCTTGCCAAACAGTTCGGCCATCACCCGTTTCGGTTCGGCGCCCCGGACGATGGCCTGGACATGCTCCCGGTAGGCGGAGAGGATGTAATCATCCTTGTGGAGTCCCGCAGTGGCACCAACCGCCACCGCCTCCTGGCCGCTGTAGAGGTGGAGGAAACCGGTAATGTGTCCTTTGGTGTACTGCTCGGCGCACGACTCCTCAAACTCCCGGGAGAGGACCATCTGTTCATAAAGCCGTATCAGGTCCTGGTCGGGCAGCACGGCCCGGAGCTTCGTTTCCATAGCAACCTCGCACTATCCATGATACCAGCGGGCGACCACCTACATTCAGAGATGTCTGTCTCTTGGCCACGCACCGCTGGTACACTATACGCGAATATTTACCGTTATCAAGCAGGAGGCTACGGTCTTCCTCATTTTGCCGGTTCAGGCCGCTTTACGGTAGATCAAACAGGCGTCTTCCCCGGGATCTGCAAGGGCAAGGACATATTTTTCCACATCGTCAAACACCTCTTCCGTCAGGATGCGGACCGCTTCCACCTCACTGAAGGTAGGCGGAATCCCGTCCTTGAGATTGACGTCATGCATGCTGGCAAGATAGTCCCGTACCCCGTGCAGTTTGCAGTACGCCGAGGACAGCACGGTGAACTCGCTCTCCCCCAGTCCTCCGAGTATATCCGGTATCGCGGTTTTCATGGTGCTACTCCTTTCGTCGAGTGGCGATAGTCTGCCACCCCGTTAAGCGATGTAGTTGCCTTTCGTTTCCACGTCGAAGACCTGGATCAGAAATTCCGGGGCAAACGAACAGCGGATGCTCCGGGCGATACCATTTTTGTCCAACCGGTCCCAGACTATCGATTCATGACCGTCAATGACTCTCCGTGATACTCTGCCGGGACAGAGATCAGCGACTATGGCCCTCAACTGCTCCATGTCGAGCAGTTCGAAACCGCCGAAAATATCACCAGCCTTGACCGTATCACGGAACGAGTCGATGAGTTCAATGTCGACAAAGTCGTTTTCCTTGCGCCACCACTTGATGAAGTGATGGCCATCTTCCCGTTGCTCGTCAAGCACTTTAATCAGTTCGATGCCGTTCATGATGACACCCCCTCTCTGTAGTTAAAGTATAGCGTAATCATAATGTCTTCGCAGGCCCCGTTCTCAACTGAACAGATATTCTTTCAACAGGTTCTTGCCATCATCCACACTCATGGTAAAATTCCCCCGTTACCCGAGAATTACGCACCCCACGACCAGGCATCACTGTTGATCTAAGGAGGAGCAAACCGTGCAACGTTTTCAGTGCAGCATCTGCCAATACATTTACGATCCCGCCACGGGAGACATCGAAAACGGAGTCCTGCCCGGCACCCCTTTTGAGGAGCTTCCTGATACCTGGGTCTGCCCCCAATGCGGAGCCGGCAAAGATATGTTCGAACCTGTCGATTGATCACCCGAAGGAGGTCGCGCCATGGACCCAATGGACCCAAGGGGACCCAAGGGACGTTGGTAAGTTGTGTAAGTTGTTACGGAACATTTCTTTCTTTGCCTCATCAATTGCGAATAGCACCGCGACATGGGTGCGACCGGTCATCCTGCCCAAAACCGCCAGTGTCGCGCCAGTTTTTTCA
>CAIUUR010000308.1 GCA_903902345.1 uncultured Geobacteraceae bacterium
ATATGGTCGGTTACGCTGCGACGTTGCAGCAGATCTTCAAGCGCCCGGCAGAGTTCAATCACCACCGGACTCCAATCGCCCACCGTGGACTGGCGGAAAAGACGCATCACGCCGGGGTACCAGGGTGAATCGTTGCGGTCGGTAAGCCAGCGCCAATCGGTCATGTAGTCGGGGAGGAGGAGCCAGCACTCCTTCCCCAGCGCACCCGCCAGGTGAGCCATGGCGGTATCAACAGAGATGACCAGGTCAAGATTTGCCACAATTGCGGCGGAATCGGCAAAGTCCCTCATCTGTGGCCCCAGATTCACCAGGTGGAGTGCCGCCGGCGGAGATGCCGCCTCCGTTTCGCCCCTCCCTTTCTGCAGGCTGAAGAAGCGAGCCCCCTTGAGAGTGCCCAACGGTTCCAGCAGTCCCAGGTTCGGCAGGGAGCGCTGGGCATCGTTCTCGAAGTCAGGGCTTCCTTGCCAGACGAGGCCGACCCGGAGATCGGAAGGAGCGCATTCCCGATCCAGGTCTGAACACCATCTTTCCGCCAGCTTTGGGTCAGCCCGCAGGTAGGGTAACTCGGCGGGAATGGAGTCAAGCCGGGTCGCACAGTGGAAAGGTATGGAGAAGGGGGGAGTCCAGAAATCCCACTCTTCCGACGGGAGGCTCTCGTCAAAGGGGAGAAGCAGATCCACACTGTCCAGGGAGCTGAACAGAGTTTTTAACGCCGGGTGGCAGATAAGGGCGATTCGTGCCACCCCCAGCACCTTCAGTACGGCGGCGTAACGGCAGAACTGGATCATATCCCCATGTCCCGCTTCGAAGCCGATGAGAAGCGAACGCCCCTTCAGGGATTCTCCACGCCAGCGGGGATAGGGGAGCCGACTCTCCAGGACGGCATACCAGTTTCGCGCTTCCAGGCGGCGCCATCCCTCTTCATAACGCCCCTGCCGCAGCAGCAGGTAGCTCAAATTGAACTCCGCCAGCCGGTACTCGGGGTCAAGCGCCATGGCCCTCCGGTAGCACTGTTCCGCCTCCGGTTCCTGCTTGCGGCACGCCAACAGCACTCCCCGGTTCGACCAGAGCGCCGGGGAATCAGGCGTCAGCTCCAGAGCCCGTCCGTAGGAGGCCTCGGCCTCGGTGAACCGTTTCTGGACCGTCAGGAGTGCTCCCAGGTTCATATGGGTCTTGGCAAGAAAGGGGTTGAGCTGCAGGGCGTACCGATAACAACTCTCTGCAGCGGCCGGATTTCCCTGTTGCTCCAGGAGCAGGGCCAGGTTGGCGTGGGCCTGGGCCAACCCGGGTTCCAGCCTGATCGCTTCCCGAAAGGAGCTCTCCGCACGGCAGGGATCACCGGCAGCCATCTGGCTGTTCCCTTCCCTGAAGAGCGCCTGAGCGCTGGTAAGCTCCGGATCAGTAACCGGCTCCTTTGGGCTTGCCGACACACCCTCTCCTTTTTTCCCCGCCACCACATTTCAGCGGCAGGATGTAATGAAAAAGGGGGCCGCTCCAGGAGGAATGGAGCGACCCCAAGGGAAGAACGCGCCCGGGGGCACGTTCTTCGTTGCTTCAGCCAGGCTATTCGGCCGGTTCCGGAGGGACGTCACCCCTTCGGTGATCTTTCTTCGGCAGGGACTTGAGGATCACCAGTTGCGCAGGCGTCAGGATGGCGCGGAACTGCGCTTCCATCTTGGCTCTGTTCACATTGAGGTCGGCCTCAATCCCTGCAATTTTGGCTGTTTCAGTACGAATCGCGGTTTCATCAAGGGTGTCGGCATGAATCAATCCCTGCAAATTTTTTCGTTCCACCTGCAACGCCGTGAAAAGCGGCTTCACCACCTCCCGGTTACCCTGGAAAAGAGCCTTTGCCTGCGCCTTCTGGGGGTCGGAGAGACCGAGTTTCTGTCCCATTTCCCTGGCGCCATGTCGTTGATGCTTGCCGCACGGCTCATCACCCCACCCTCCGGGATTTGCCTGGACGATGCCGGCAGATGCCATGGATGTCGCGATCCCAACCAGTACTCCGATTTTTACCATTTTTTTTACGTTACCTGACATTGCACTCTCCCGTGTTAACCTGACATTGTCCCATCTACACTACCAAGAGGGCATTCAACGGTAAAAGGTTACAATAAAATTGAAGGC
>CAIUUR010000309.1 GCA_903902345.1 uncultured Geobacteraceae bacterium
CCCCACCCCAGCCCTCCCCTTGAAGGGGAGGGAGATTCTGGCAGCCGCAGATTGATTCACCAGAGGCTGCCATGGTCTTCAATTCTTCACTGGTATGACTGACTATTTTTTTCGTAATGGGTCCTGGGTCCTGGGGGTCAGGTCTTTATTCTGGGTCCTGGGGGTCGGGTCCTGGGGGTCCGGTCCTGGGGGTCGGGTCCTGGGGGTCAGGTCTTTATTCTTGATTTCTCCCGTGATAACAGATCTAAAATTCAAGAAACAAGACCTGACCCCCAGGCTGTGACCCCCAGGCTGAGACCGGGGAGATGGGGGTACAGTTCGCCCCGTACTCCCGCTTCCGCCGGTTGCCACCAGAAGCTTCCTCCCAGAAGCGACAGTAATTCGCCGAAGCGGTGAACATCTCCTGCCGTATTCACCTGATAAACAGGAAAGCTGCCCCTCATCCCACGCAGATCGCGAGGCCGGGCATAGCGGATGGCGCGGGTCTGTCCCAGCGCTATCACCTGACGACCCAGGCGGGCCATAAGCCGAGACAAGGTTGCCGGACTTATCCCGCCAAGAGCCTGTTTCAAATCCGCTGGTGATCGCGGTCCACCCGCCAGGGTAGCAAGTATCATCTGCTGTTGCGTTTCCACAGACATATTCAATCCTGAAGAGGAGGTGAAATGAAAATGAAATGAATAATACCGCAGTAAACTGAGTTATGGCAAGTAGTTAGATGATAAAGTGAACAATTATCTTGTAGTAAAAGCGGTCGTTACTGTTGATGGGGTCAACAGTGTAGCCGGAGTCGATGCGAATGCAATTTGCAGTGCGAGGTCTCGTACCCGAGCCGTGGCCCAGCGTACTTCATCGCCTTAACGAAATCGTGTTTTCGGAAATAAAGGTACCCCGACTCTGCATATGCCCCTTCCAGCCGCTTGTTCAAGCGGAGCGCCGGTTGTCGCTCCTGGCGGAGGATGATGAGCCGGAGGAGTAGCCGGAAGCTTTCCTCTTTCTGCTATCTCAAAACGGCTGTTGTCCACGAAGTTCACGAAGAAAAAAAGGGAACCAAGCTGATACCAAGATAACGGTAATAACCTGCAGGATGAACCTTATTACGTCGTAACGTTGCGAGCTTCTTCGTGAAACTTCGTGTCCTTCGTGGATAAATGGTTTTTCAGGGTTTTTCGTCCGCTCCTCCCAGCGGTAGAACCACCGTGAAGGTCGTTCCCTTCCCCACGATGCTCTCCACTCCGATCTTCCCCCCATGATTGGCAATGATCCCGTAGGAGACGGAGAGCCCCAGCCCGGTCCCCTGCTGCTCTTTGGTGGTGAAAAACGGGTCGAAGATCTTGACCAGCTGCTCTTCGGGGATGCCGCAGCCGCTGTCCCCAATGGCGGCGAAGAGGGAGGCGCCATCGGAGAGAAGGCCGGTGGACACCGTCAGCTCTCCACTCCCGGTCATGGCCTGGCCGGCATTGAGGAGGAGATTGATAAAGACCTGTTCGATCTGGTTGTGGTCCGCCATGACCGGGGGGATATCAACGGCATAGCGCCGGGTGATGACAATGTCGTGGAAGAGGGTCTGGTGGACCACGAGATTCAGGGCCTCTTCCAGGACCTGCTGCAGCTCCAGCGGCTTTTTCTGCAACGGGGTCTCCCGGGAGAAATCCAGGAGCCCCTTGACGATCCCGGCGCACCGCTGGGTCTCCCGGACGATGATCTCCAGATCCGGTTTGAGATCATCATGCAGTTTCGGGTCACTGGTGATGAGGGAGGCATAGACGAGGATACCGGTGAGGGGGTTGTTGATCTCGTGAGCGATGCCGGCCACCAACTCTCCCTGGGCGGCAAGCTTTTCCGACCGAATGAGCTGTGCCTGCATCTGTTTCAGCTCGCGGGTTCGTTCCCCCACCTTGGCTTCCAGCGTATGCGCCCACTCCTCCAGCTCCCCCCGCGCCTGACGAAGATTCACCGTCATGGTGTTGAAGGAGGTGGCAAGTTCACCCAATTCATCCCCAGACTGAAACATCACGCTGCTCCCCAGATCCCCTTCGGCCAGTTTCTTGGTATGGGAAAGGAGTTGGCGCAGGGGACGGGTGACAAGCTTCATGGTGAAGAAGGTAAGGCTCAGGGCCAGGAGTCCCAGGAGGATGGCCGTCTGAAGGATAGTCTTGTTCCGGTATGCGGCAAGCTGGCCGTTCATATACTCCAGAGAGAGGGTGACATCCAGTACTCCCAGTATCCGGGCGCTGCGTGGGTGAAAGTGGCAGGTGGCCGCCCAGCACTTGGGCTCGTTGTAGATCCCTTTGGCCATCCCCAGAAGCTCTTTCCCGGTACCGTCCCTGAAAATCCGGCTCCTGTTCATGGATGTGGCATTCAGGAGCGGTTCGTTTCCCGTATGGCACATATTGCAGGCAGCGGCCTTCTTGTCCACCAGGGTGCCGATCTCGTCCTGCCTGGTGGAGAAGACGATCTTTCCGTCCTTGGAGATCATCCGTATCCGCTGGATCCCCTTCTGGCTTCCGGCCTCGGTGATCATCTGGAAGACCCGGGGGAGGTCATTATCCAGCATCTGGTAATGGGTGGTCCGGACGATGGTCTCGCTCAGGTTGTCGGCGCTGGTGACTGACTCTTCCATGAGGAGTCGCTTGAGACTCCCGATTCTGAGCCAGGCGAAGAGGGTCATCGCCACCACGAGGATGACCCCGGTGGCGAGGGTCAGCTTGGAGATCAGGTTGAGCCTCATGGCGTGGACTCCTTATTGGCGCGGGATGTTGACGCGGTTATCTGTATCAGCAGCATGAAACGGTGTCAATTCTTTCGTTGACGAGCGTCTTCGGGAAGAGTGTGTTACAATAAAAGTTACATTAATTTCCTTGCGCTTCAACCTGATCTGGATGTATAGCCTGTACAAACGTTTGACAATTTCGCTTTTGAAGATTCCGGACAGCCAACGTAGCGTGGAGCCATCATGGATCGAATCATAGATATTACCGAGCTTGCCCTGCGGGACGCCCATCAGAGCCTCATTGCCACCCGGCTGGGGATTGACGACATGGCCGGCGCCTGCGCGGAGCTGGACGAGGCCGGCTACTGGTCCCTGGAGTGCTGGGGGGGGGCCACCTACGACGCCTGCATCCGCTACCTGAACGAGGACCCCTGGGAACGACTCCGCACCTTCAAGCGGCTCTTACCCAAGACTCCGCTGCAGATGCTGCTCCGGGGGCAGAACCTGCTGGGGTACCGCCACTACCAGGACGAGGTGGTTGAACGCTTTTGTCAGAAGTCGGCGGAGAACGGTATTGATATATTCCGGATCTTCGATGCCCTCAACGATCTCCGGAACATCGAGAGCTCGGTACGGGCGGTGAAAAAGATCGGCAAGCACGCCCAGGGGACCATTTCCTACACGGTCAGCCCCATCCACACCACCGAACTCTTCGTGGATCAGGCCCGCAGGCTCCAGGACATGGGGATCGACTCCCTCTGCATCAAGGATATGGCGGCCCTCATCAAGCCGCAGGCCGCCTATGACTTGGTAAAAGGGATCAAGGCTGCGTGCGGCCCGGAGCTGCGGCTTCACCTACATGTGCATGCCACCACCGGCGTCACCCTGGTCAGCCTGATGAAGGCGGTGGAGGCGGGAGTGGATTGCGTGGATACCGCCATCAGTTCCATGAGCCTGGGACCGGGACACAACCCCACGGAGAGCTTCATGGAGATGCTGGAGGGGACCGGTTTCACCACCCGGGTAGATCTGGAGCGGGTTTTGCGGGTGAAGAGCCACTTCATGAAGATGCTGGGTCGTTACAGCGAATTCCTTTCCCAAGTTACCGGCGTGGATACGGAGATCTTCAAGAGCCAGATCCCCGGCGGGATGCTTTCCAACATGGAGAGCCAACTCAAGCAGCAGGGGGCCGGCGACCGGATGAAAGAGGTGCTGGAGGAGATTCCCCTGGTTCGCAGGGATACCGGGTATGTCCCCCTGGTCACTCCCAGCAGCCAGATCGTCGGAACCCAGGCGGTGCTGAATGTTCTCATGGGACGCTACAAGGTCCTTACCGGCGAGTTCGCCGACCTCATGCTGGGCTACTACGGCGCAGTCCCCGGAGAGAAGAATCCGGAGGTGGTGAAGATGGCCTATGAGCATGCCCGGAAGGAGCCGATAACCTGCCGGCCCGCAGAGCTCCTGAAACCGGAGTGGGAGAAGCTTCGGGCGGAGGCTCTCACCCTTACCGGGTGCAACGGAACGGACGAAGATGTTTTGACGTATGCCATGTTCCCCCAGGTGGCGCCCAAATTCTTCGCCACACGTCACGAAGGAGTCCGGAATCTGGGGAAAGATCCTGATACCGGGGAGTCGGAGACCCAACCGGCGGAAGGGCACCAGGGGGTCATCACCGGCCCCATCACCTATTCCGTGACCCTCAGCGGCCGGCAGCACAAGGTGACGGTCGCCCCGTACCAGTAACCCTTCGACGAGCTCAGGGACCGGCGACGAGCTCAGGGACCGGCGACGAGCTCAGGGACCGGCG
>CAIUUR010000310.1 GCA_903902345.1 uncultured Geobacteraceae bacterium
ACTGGAATGTATCGAAAGCCTGTCAGACCTCTAAAGTTTCAAGATCAGTAGTGTACTCACGCTGGATGACTGATCCGTATTTCAAGGACGCATTCGATGAAATACGGGAAAGTGGTCTTGATGAAATAGAGTCTGCTTTGAGATCCAAGGCGGTGAAAGACCTTGACGTGACAGCACTTATATTTATATGCCGCACACAGTTGAAGAGCCGGGGATATATTCAGGGGGCTCCAGTTGCTACGGTGGATAAATCACCGGTTCTTTCAAAGGTCATTGACGATCTTATTGCAGGCACTATCACCGTTGATCACGCGGCCCTGATTCTGACAAAGGAGGGCTTACCCTTGCCTGAAGCAATAAAGACCCTCCTGGCCAAGGTTACGCCACCGGAACCGCTCAACGATTTACCCGCCTTCAGTGCTGACCCTGAAGAAATGGATCTGCGTTACAAGACGGCCATGGAGAACAGGGACCGGCAGGTAAGCGAGTTCGTACCGGCCAGAATCGAAGAGGTGGAGGAGATCAAGCGCGGATTGCAGCAGCACGAGGCATTCATACCACAAGAGATGGACACATAAAACCCGGACGACACATAAAACCCGGACACCGGGTAAGGGAGAAATGACATGCAGCCTTCTACACAGCGGAAAGAAATTACGGATCATGAGATTTTGAATCTGGTAACAACTCTTGCAGCCAACGGTGAACTTAACCGGCTCAAGAACCTGGACATCATGACAGATGAAGAACGGAGTGCTGAAATTTTCCGGCAGCAGAAAAATGGATACGACCTGGATACACTTGAAAAAACTCCGGATACTCTTTTCGAGGCATCAATGCAGCTCAGGAAACACCACAGCAATATCGAGGCAGACCGGAAGCACCGGCCAAACAACAGAAAAAAACCATTCGTCTCTGGAATTAATACGACTTTTAATGGCCAACCGGCATCATGGAACTCCCTGTTTGGGCTACCGACAAAAGAGAGTTCAGAACAGTTTAAGTTTGAACAGAATATGATAATTCAGCGTTTACTTGTTGCCTCACATCGCAAGCTGGCTGAAATCGGACTCACGGAGCGAATCACCGAATCAGCCGACACCGGAACAGTCAGCAATCCCCTGTCGGCAGACTCCAGACTTCGGATTATGCTCAACAAGGCAAAGCTCACCGTACAGAAGGATAATACGGTGTACTTCGGACGGCGGAAGATCGGACAACTTCACAATTTTACTCTCTCTCCAGACGGCACCACCATTGCTGATAGGGGAAGGAAGATCTGGCAGCTGGGGGATTACAAAATACTGGAAGACGCCGGGGGAGTGGTCAAACGTCGGGATACCAAAAATCCTGTACCTTGTCCGGAATGTGGTTCCGACCTGTTGAACTTCAACGACCAGGCGATCTGTGAACGTTGTTCTTTCAAAATGCCGATGGATAAGAGCAACAAGCTGTATGCGGTGGGGCGAACTGTCTTGGTTGCAGGAACCGCCAACGCAGCGGGGTAGCACCGACTGACCCGCTGAACATAAAAAGCCGCTCCTGACCTGGGGGCGGCTTTCTGGTTTTCAGGGGTTACTTTTATTTCGTGGAAATTCTTCTAACTCATTGTTTCGGATTCGGTTTTCGGTCTAAATTCGCCTTTATTTCAAAGTCGGGACCGAACGCCAAGGAGACGGCCACCGGGACGCCGACCGCCACCCTTTCAGGTATCCACCCGGCGAGGATCACCCGACAGAGACGACCACGGCCACCTCTTCACCGTCAACGGCGTTACCGGGTAACGGGCCGGACCTCACCGGGGGACCATTTACGCCGGTTTTACCCTGAAAAAGCTATTCGACGGATGAGGTATCCGCCGATAAGCATTGTTATCATTCAGTTTTTACCTGTATTTTGAAAATATACCCCTAAAAATACCCCTAAAAAAGTTTGCTACCCCTCAATATTTCACTTTATACCGTTTCAATCCATTTCATTACATGGCGTAAAAACCGAAGCAGACGGTAACGGACAGCTACGGCACCAGCTACGGCAATGGGTAGAATCACCCTGTTGAGGCTCATACCCTGGGTGTATTTATTTTCGTATCTGCTCAAGGTGGAGAGGGTAAAAGTGATAACTGAACGTGTAACAGCCTCTATTTAGTTTCGTAACAAGTTGTAAGCAGGAACTTTATTACGGCACCAGCTACGGCACGACAAAAAAAAGGAGCTACGGAAACCCGTAACCCCTTGTTTTTGTTGGTGCGCCTGGAGCGATTCGAACGCCCGACCTACGGATTCGTAGTCCGTTGCTCTATCCAGCTGAGCTACAAGCGCAAAACTCTTCGCTTTAAGGATGACAACTATACTACATCCCCTTTTCGATGTAAACCAGTTTTTGCAAATCAACACCCTATCCGGGCATTTTTTACGGGAAGTTTGACATATGGCTGTTTTTATTAGACAATGGTAGGTATACTAAACATAAAATCGAATTCAGGCTATCAAACTATGTTGCATCTTACTAATCTTACCAAGGAGTTCGCCGGCAAGCCGCTCTTTACCGACATTACCTGGCACCTGAAAAAGGGTGAGCGGGTTGGTCTCGTGGGGGATAACGGCGCGGGCAAGTCCACTCTCATGCGGATCATCGCCGGACTGGTGGAGTCGTCATCCGGCAATCTCCAGTTCGCCCGAGGCGCCACCGCCGGCTACCTTCCCCAGGAAGGGCTTACCACCCGGGGCCGTACTCTCTTTAATGAGGCTCTTTCCGCGCTGGAGGGGTTGCAGGCCATCGAGAAGGAACTGACTGAGTTGACCGTGAAACTGACGGAGAGCCCCGCCGATGATCCTGACCATGATGCGCTCCTGGACCGGTTCGGTCACCTCCAGGAGGAGTTTCGCCTCAGGGGGGGATTCACCATGGAGGCTGAGGTGGGTACCGTCCTCCGGGGACTCGGCTTCCAACCCTCGGACTGGGAACGGGATTGCGGCCAGTTCTCCGGCGGTTGGCAGATGCGGATCGCCCTGGCCAAGCTCCTCCTCAAGAGGCCCAATGTCCTCCTCCTGGATGAGCCGACCAATCACCTGGATATCGAAGCTCGCAACTGGCTGGAGGAGTACCTCTGCTCCTACCCCTATTCGGTAATCCTCGTTTCCCATGACCGCTTCTTTCTCGACTGCGTCTGTTCACGGATCACCGAGGTCTGGAATCATACCCTCAGCGACTACCACTGCACCTACAGCCGTTATCTGACCCTGCGGGAGGAGCGGATCTCCGCACTTCGGGAGGCCAAGCGCCGCCAGGACGAGGAGGTGGCGGCCATGGAAGATTTCATCCGACGCTTCCGCTATAACGCCAACAAGGCGTCTCTGGTGCAATCCCGGATAAAACAGCTGGAGAAGGTGGAGCGGATCGTCATCCCGCCGGAACGGAAACGGATCAGGTTCACCTTTCCCGAAGCCCCCAAGAGCGGTCGGATCGTCATGGAGTTGCGGAAGCTGACCCGCTCCTACCCTCCCAAGACTGTCCTGGACGGGGTCGACTTCATCGCGGAAAAGGGGGAGCGAATCGCCCTGGTGGGGCATAACGGCGCCGGGAAGTCTACTCTCATGCGGGTGCTGGCGGGGGGCGAATTTCAATCCGGCGAGCGGATCGTGGGGCCCAACGTGGCCATGGACTACTTTGCCCAGGATCAGGCGGATGTCCTCACCGGTGACCGATCGGCCTACGACGAGATCCTGGCCGACGCCCCCTATGATTCGGTCCCCAAGTTGCGGGACATTCTTGGCGCATTCCTCTTCTCCGGTGACGACATTCATAAACAGGTGGGGGTCCTCTCCGGCGGGGAGAAGAATCGTCTTGCCCTGGCGAAGATGTTGCTTCGCCCCTCCAACCTCCTCCTCATGGATGAGCCGACTAATCACCTGGATCTGAACAGTAAAGAGGTGCTGTTGGATGCCCTCCGCTCCTTCGGCGGCACGGTGATCTTCGTCTCCCACGACCGTTACTTCATTGACCACCTGGCTACCCGGGTGGTGGAGGTGGAGGGAGGGACAATTGCCTCGTACCAGGGGGATTACGAATATTACCTCGCCCGGAAAAAGGGGGAGGAGGGCGTTTCCGACACACCGCGCAAGGGTGAGGCATCGAAGGGCGAGGCTTCCAAGGGCGAGGCAAGCTTCGCCCCTACAATACCGGCGCCGCTCCCGCCGCTGGCCAAGGATGAACGACTCCGGAAGCGGGAGGAGGATAAGCTGCGGTTGAAAGAAGAGGGGAGCAAGAAAAAAAGGCTGGCGGAGTTGGAAAAAGAGATCGGGCAGTTGGAGACAACGCTGGCCGGGCTGGAAACGGAGATGGCTGACCCCGCCTTCTTTGCCGACCCGGAGCGCTCCCGTCAGGGGGGGGAGCAGCACCTTCGGCTGACGGGACAGATCGCGGAACTATATAATCAATGGGAGGCATGCCATGCCAGGTAGCGCACATATCACCATCCCCGAGATCCTGCCAGCCTTTGTCCTCAAGGATCTGGTTGCCTTTCCCTATATGGTCTTTCCGCTCTACCTGAAGCGGGAAGAGCGCCTCCCCTTCGAAAAGGCGTTCCAGTTCGATTCGCTCATCACCCTCTTCACCCGAAAGGACGACACCTCCGAGGATGATCGAGGCTTTCACGAGATCGGCACCGTCTGTAAGGTGAGCCAGATCGTCATGCTTCCCGACGAGGGGGCCAAGGTGATGCTGGAGGGGCAACTCAGGGTCCGGCTGAAGAGCGTAATCCAGGAGAGTCCCTTTCTTCTGGCCCGAGTGGAGCCGGTGCGGGAGTTCTTCGAGAAGACCATGGTCTCCGACGCCCTCATCCACAGTCTCAATGGTCTCCTCAAGATCGCCCTTTCCTACGGTCGTCCCCTCCCCGATGATGTCATGAAAATGATTGATTTCATCGACAGCCCGGCCCACCTCTCCGACCTGGTGGCCCTCTATGTCCCCCTCTCCACCGACGAGCGTCAGCAACTCCTGGAGACCGTGGATCCGCTGGAGCGGCTGAAGAAGGTCTATATTCATCTGACCACCGAGGTGAAACGGCTCCAGGTCAAGGGGGAGGTAACCCAGGAGGTGAACCGGCGGGTGGAGAAGACCCAGAAGGAGTACCTTCTCCGGGAACAGATGAAACATATCAAGGAGGAACTGGGAGAAGAGGAGGTCAAGGGGGCGGATCTGGCGGAGCTGAAGAAGAAGCTGGAAGAGGCCGGGTTGCCCGATGAGGTCAGGAAGGTGGCGGACAAGGAGCTGAAACGGCTGGAGCGGATCAACCCCATGTCGCCGGAGCACACCGTGGCCCGGACCTACCTGGAGTACCTGGCCGGGATGCCCTGGCAGATCTCCACGCCGGACAATAAGGATATTAATCTGGCCGAAACGGTGCTGGATGAGGACCACTACAACCTCACCAAGGTGAAGGAGCGGATTCTGGAGTACCTGGCGGTCCGTTCCCTCAAGGATAATATGAAGGGACCCATCCTCTGCTTCGTCGGACCTCCCGGTGTGGGGAAAACGAGCCTGGGGCGCTCCATCGCCCGGGCATTGGGGCGTAAATTCATCAGGGTCTCCTTCGGCGGGATGCGGGACGAAGCGGAAATCCGGGGTCACCGGCGGACCTATATCGGCGCTATGCCCGGACGGATCATCCAGGAAATCTCCCGCTGTGGCAGCAATAATCCGGTCTTCATGCTGGATGAGGTGGACAAGATCGGCCTGGATTTCCGGGGGGACCCGGCCAGCGCTCTCCTGGAGGTCCTTGATCCGGAACAGAACTTTTCGTTCACCGACCACTACCTGGACGTCCCCTTCGATCTCTCCAACGTCATGTTCATCACCACCGCCAACCAGATCGACCCGATCCCTGCTCCCCTGCGGGACAGGATGGAGATCATAACCCTCTCCGGCTACACCGATGAAGAGAAGGAGCAAATTGCCTTTCGCTACCTCATCCAGCGGGAGACCACGGAAAACGGTTTGGCCAAGGAACCCCCAACGTTTAAGAAAGAGGCGATTCATCGGATCATCCGGGACTATACCCGGGAAGCAGGGGTAAGAAACCTCCAGAGGAACATCGCGGCGGTCTGCCGCAAGCTGGCCAAGGAGATCACCCAGGGGAAACCTCTCCGCGAGGAGGTGACTCCGGAGATCGTGGCGGAGTTCCTGGGCCATCGAAAATTCTTCGACGAAATCAGCGCCGGCCGTGACCGGGTGGGAGTGGTTACCGGGCTCGCCTGGACCGAGGCGGGGGGGGATATCATCTTTATCGAGGCGACCCGGATGGTGGGGAAGGGGGAGCTGATCCTCACCGGTTCCCTGGGCGACGTGATGAAGGAGTCAGCCCGAACCGCACTTTCCTTCGTGCGGGCCAATGCCGCGGATTTCAACATCGATACCGGGATTTTTGCCGCCAACGACCTGCATATCCACGTGCCGGCCGGGAGCATCCCCAAGGATGGACCCTCCGCCGGGGTGGCCATGATGACCGCCATCGTGTCGCTCCTGTCGGGGAGGATCGCCCGGCGCGATGTGGCCATGACCGGCGAGATCAGCCTCACCGGTCGGGTTCTTCCCATCGGTGGACTCAAGGAGAAGGTTCTGGCCGCCCGGCGGGCAGGAATCCGGATGGTCCTTGTCCCCGAACGGAATCGTCCCGACCTGGAGGATGTGCCCGAGCATGTCCGGCAGGAGATGACCTTCGTCTTTCTGGAAGACGCCCGTGACGTCCTACCACACATACTTGACGGGGGATCCCCGGCGTGACCGCAACGGTACTGTCACTTCGCCTCAAGCTGGTTTTTCTGGAGGTCCAGGAATTCTTCTTCCTGGCCGGCAAGGCACTGAAACGGCTCGTCACCCCTCCTTTCTACTATCGGGAATTCGCCCTGCAGTTGGACCGAATCGGCGTCGGCTCTCTTTTTATCATCGTTCTTACCGGCACCTTCACCGGTATGGTCATGGCGTTGCAGTTCCTGGCCCAGCTGAAGCCCTTTGCCGCCACCAGCTATGTGGGGGGAATGGTGGCGGTGACCATGGTGAAGGAACTGGGGCCGGTACTCTCGGCCCTCATGGTGGCAGGAAGGGTGGGGTCGGCCATCACCGCCGAATTGGGGACCATGGTGGTGACGGAACAGATCGACGCCATGGCGGTGGAGGGGACCGACGTGATCCGGCGGCTGGTGACCCCTCGCCTGGCGGCCATCCTCATTTCCCTGCCGCTACTCACCGTCATAACCGATACGGTATCGCTTCTGGGTGGTTACCTCATTGCCGGGGGGTACGACATCAAACCTGCCATGTACCTCGCCTCCGTGACTCAGTTCATGTGCTTCATCGATTACCTGGAGGGGATCGTGAAGCCGCTGTTTTTTGGTTTCATCATCGCCATGATGGGGTGCCATGTGGGGCTGAACACCGCTGGAGGAGCCGCCGGGGTGGGGGATGCCGCCAAGCGGACCGTGGTCCTCTCTTCGGTGCTGATCCTGGTCACCGACTTCTTTCTGGCAAAGCTCATCGTCACGTTCAGGTAGGCTGGACTCCGGGCACGGGGTTACTGGCTCCGGATACGTGGGAACCTCTGTTCTCTCAACACATTGTGATCGGCACTTTGTGATTGACAGCCTGGAGGTATGTATTCACAATGTAGTTACGTGAAAGGATTTTCGCCCGTGAGGTCAGTATATGCGCGCCCAGATAGTTGCAATCGGTAATTCAAAAGGAATTCGAATACCTGCGGCCTTGATCAGGCAGTATCATATTCAGGATCAGGTTGAAATAATCCCCGGCAAAGATGAAATTCTCATTCGTCCGGTTACCAAAAAACCTCGCGAGGGTTGGAGCGAGGCCCTCTCCGCCATGCATCGGCGGGGCGAAGATGCCTTGCTGATGGATGATATGCCTGATCCGGAGGAGCTTGAGTGGACGTAGCTCAATACCATATTTACCTGGCAAATCTCGATCCGACCATTGGGCATGAAATCAAGAAGACGCGTCCCTGCCTTGTTATCTCTCCGAATGAAATGAATGGTCAGCTGCAAACCATCATCATTGCTCCCATGACCACTAAATCCCACCCCTATCCGACACGAGTCGCCTTTGCGTTTGAAAAGAAACGGGCCTGGATTGTCCTTGACCAGATCCGGACGGTGGATCGAAAAAGGCTCATCAAGGAGTTGGGGACTCTTGAGATGCGCTCTATCGCCATGGTCAAGAGTACCATCAAGGAAATGCTGGTTGACTGAGTGCTCTGCGATTCCGCCTCGCTCTTTCCTCTTGCCGTCAGCCGGCAAAAGGTGTAACCATATCCTCTTTATCACGAACCCTGGAGCTGAACATATATGGGAATTCTCGCCAACTCAGTTAGCATCTGCCATTTTGAAGTCAAGGGGGAGTATCCCGCCGGCGATCTTTTTACCTGGGTGGGGGAATGTCTGGCCCAACACGGATTCCAGACCATCGAAGAGTCGGCGGAGGAGAGCTCCATCGGCTGGGTCCATCTGGACGACCATCAGGCATCCTCTTTTGACTCCGACGCCGCATTCCGGCGAGACCATTACCTGACCTTTACCCTCCGTCGGGACATCCGCCGCCTTCCCGGGGCGCTGGTCAAGGCCCATCTGGCCGAGGCCGAGGCTGCTTTTCTTGCCGCCAATCCGAACTTCCGCCGGATAGCAAAACCGAAGCGGGAAGAGTTGAAGGAGCTGGTGCAGCTCTCCCTCTTCGCCCGGACTCTCCCCTCGCCCGCCACCTTCGACCTTCTCTGGGACAGCCGCAACGGTCTCGTTACCTTTACCAGCCTGAGCCCCAAGGTCGTCGAACTCCTGGAGGAGCTCTTCAAAAAGAGTTTTCCGGGTTTGAGGCTGGTGGTGGTACACCCTTTCGCCCGGGCGGAAGGGGTCCTGGATGATGCGGGCAAGGAGGCGTTGCAGATTGCCAACCAGGCGGGGAGCGACGCCGTTGTGGATCTCATCGCCGCCAACAGCTGGTTGGGGACTGATTATCTCCTCTGGCTCATGTATCGCACCATGAACGATTCGGGAGAGTACCGGATCTGCAGGCCCGGCCCGGCCAATGAGGGGGAACCGTTTGTCGCCTATCTCAACGATCGCCTGGTGCTCCGGGGGGGAGGCGATGAGGGGGTGCAGAAGATCACCGTGGCCGGTCCCCAGGATCACTTCAGTGAGGCCTTCACGGCGCTGAAGACCGGCAAGCAGATCATCGAAGCGACTCTTTACCTGGAAAAGGACGAGGAGCGGTGGAAGACCACCCTCAAGGGGGAGTTATTTCACTTCGGCGCCTTTCGGGCGCCGCCGGTGAAGATCGAAAAAGATGACGGCGGTGATCCCCAGAGCGAGCGGGAGGCGGTCTTCTTCGAACGGATGTTCCTGCTGGAGACGGGGTTGCAGCTCTTCGACAGCCTCTATGCCGCCTTCCTGACGGAACGGCTTGGTCCACTCTGGAGCGATACCCTCCGGACCATCCAGCAGTGGCTGGAGGCGGAGCTGCCGGAATAAGGGGCGGGCATGGCAACGGTAAGCAGGGAAAAACTCGGTAGCGACTCGTTTTCCTTCAACCCCCTTCTCCGGGGGGGGGAGGTGGTGACGCTGCTCCTCCGAGATTTCTGGAGCGATCATTGTCTGCTCCATGCCTCGGCCCTCTCCTTCTCCACCATTCTTGCCATCGTCCCGTTTTTCGCACTCACCTTCGCCCTCCTCAAGGGACTGGGGGTCTCCGACCGGGTGGAGTCGCTCATCCTGCGGCAGGTCACCGCCGGCTCCCAGGAGGCCGTCGGCAGGATTCTCACTTTTATCAGCAATACCAATATGGGTTCACTGGGGGCCGTGGGGTTGATTGCCCTCATCATCACGGTCTTTTCTCTCCTGGGAAGCGTGGAAGGATCTTTTAACGTTATCTGGGGGGTGCGGGAGGATCGGACATTTTCCCGTAAGCTCAGCGACTATCTCAGCGTACTCACCGTCGTCCCGATCCTTATCCTGGTGGACATCGGCATCACCACCTTCCTGGAAAATCAGAACATCGTCCAATGGTTCCTGACCCGTGAGTACCTGGGGGAGGCGTTTCCGGGGATTCTGCAGTTGGTCTCCTATGTCAGCGTCTGGCTCGCCTTCACCGCGCTCTATCTCTTTGTCCCCAATACCCGGGTTCGCCTTGCCTCCGCCTCGGTGGGGGGAGTTTTGGCCGGAACTTTCTGGCAGATCGCCCAGTGGGGGTACATTCACTTTCAGGTAGGGGTGGGGCGTTATAACGCCATTTACGGGACTTTTTCCCTTCTTCCCATCTTCATGGTCTGGATACTTACGAGTTGGCTCATCGTGTTGCTGGGGGTCGAGGTGGTGTACGCTCACCAGAACCGGGGGACTCTCCGGCTGGAGTGCCACGGGAAGGAATTGAGCCCTATCGCACGGCTGGAGCTGGCGTTGACTCTCCTCGTGGAATGCACGCTCTTCTTCCGGCGCGGTTCTCCCCTCTCCGCGGAACAGATTTCCCGGGACCTTTCTCTTCCCCTCCGTCAGGTAACACAGACCCTGGAAGATCTGGAGCACTTCGGGTTCCTGGCACGCCTGGCAGGGGGAACTCCCCGCTGGCACCCGGCGCGGGAACCATCACTGTTGCCGGTGAGTCATGTTTTGCAACGCCTGGGGAGCGCCGGGAGTGGTTGCCCCGCGCCGGAGATCAGTCGCTGCGAAGAGTTGATCAGGAAGGTTCTTGCCCAGGCATCGTCCGGATCGGAAGTCGCCCTGGAAGGGGTAACCATCGGGGTTCTTGCCGACCTGCTGGAGGTAGAGGTCGCATCGGGAGAGTCCTGAAACCGGTTTTGTGTCGGCTTCATTATGGTTTACCCATATTATCCTTTCCCAGCGCAAGCAGAAGAAAAATATTCACAACCTACCGGTATCATTTAATTCTATCCCTGTTTGCGCCTCGGTTTCCGGGGCAGGAACAAGAAAAAAATTATCGCCTTCGCGGCACGATGGTGGTAGCATCGCGTAATAGGAATACAATTCAGACAGACCGAGTCAAGAACATGCACTGTATGGTAGCCGCAGCCAAGGTTCTGGGGATAAACGTTGTCGTGGCATTTTTTTTGCTGGCGGGGACAACCGTGGCGGGAGTCACCGGATCTGCAGGTGAAGAAATCAGCCCCTCAGTAAAAAATTCGGTGCAGGGAAGAATCTCTTCACTGCACCGCGGTGGAATGGGGTCTGTTAATACTCATGTGAACTCCCGCTCCAGCAATTTTTCAGCGCAAAATGAACGAGCGGTCGCCGCTGTCAAGGCAAAACCGAAAACAAAGAAGATAGTTTTCGGACTGATCTGCGTGGTCCTGTTATCACTGCTTATTTTCAGCATGAACTCCGCCCGCTACTACAGTATCAGGATCTGCTCTTTCTGCAGTTATAGCGGTGAGATGGCGCCGGTGACACTATCCCGGAAAAAACCGGTCAACAAACTCCTGTTGCTCCTGGTTAAGGTTGTGCCGGAACTTCTTTATTTCCACTCAAAAACGGGACGGTTTCAATGCCCCAAGTGTTACCGTGTTCACACTCATATTTCTATTAAGAGTAATCCCGATGAAGTGGACACCTCCATGAAGGGTCTGATTACCAGACCGAGCAGGAGACGTCACAAACACCGCAAAGCGTAATCTGCTCGGCAGTATTCAGATGATCCGTTTTTGAAAGAGAATCCGCGCGGTGGGGCTGTTGCCGTCGGGGAATTCGTCATATTCCAGGATGGTCCCCGGCTCCCCGATGAAGAGGCGCCGGAGCTCACCAGGTTGAAGGAGGTAGTGGCTGGTGTGGATTCCCTGCAGGTTCGGGCTATCCAGGATGGTCTCAAAGAGAATCACGCCACCCCTGCTCAGTGCCGCAACCTCCTTGGGAATGAGATCCCGCAGGAGGAAGTTGAGGTTGATGACCAGATCGTACTCCCGGGCAATAGTATACTCTTCCAGGTCCGCCGTCCTGAAATCCACAGAAACTCCCTCATTCTTCATCCGGCGTTCCCCCTTCTCCACCCCCCGATCCGAGATGTCCACCGCCGTCACCTGAAAGCCGTGATGTGCCAGGAAGATACTGTTGCGCCCCTCACCGGAGGCGATGTCCAGTGCCCGACGTCCCGGACAGAGCGTTTTGAGGAGCTCTATCCGTTCCGCAAGAAACTGACTGGGGCGTAACCCCATCTGATAGTCGTCGTCGGCGTAGCGCCGGTTCCATTTTATCCGGTCGGCTTCCATGATATCTCCTCTTAAACGCTATTGACGGGGACGGTAACACGCTTCATCCTGTATACTACGACGTTCTCGACAGTGCAAACAAGGAGTCCGCCATGCGCGCCATGCTCTTCCAGGGGGTGGGGAAACCCCTTGTCCTGAAAAAGCTGCCGGTACCGACCCCGGAATCGGGCCAGCTGCTGATCCGGGTTCACGCCTGCGGCATCTGTCGTACCGATCTCCATATCATCGACGGTGAACTGCGGGAGCCGTGTCTGCCGCTGATTCTCGGGCACCAGGTGGTGGGGCGGATCGCCGGGATCGGTGCCGGAGACACCGGTTTTCGGGTGGGAGAGCGGGTCGGCATCCCCTGGCTGGGTGGGACCTGCGGTCTCTGCGCACCCTGTCGGAACAACCGGGAGAATCTCTGCGAGAACCCCCGGTTTACCGGATACCAGTTTCCTGGCGGTTTTGCCGACTATACCGTGGCCGATCACCGGTTCTGCTTCCCCCTTCCGGAGGGATACCCGGACCTGCAGGCGGCTCCGCTTCTCTGTGCCGGCCTCATCGGTTACCGATCCCTGGTCATGGCGGGGGAGGGGAAGCGACTGGGGATCTACGGTTTCGGTGCGGCGGCCCACATCGTGACCCAGGTGGCGCGGTGGCAGGGGCGGGAGGTCTACGCTTTCACGAAGGAAGGGGACGCCGGTGGGCAGCGCTTCGCCCGGGAGATGGGGGCATGCTGGGCCGGCAGCGCCGGAGAGATGCCGCCGGTGGAACTGGATGCGGCCATCATCTTCGCCCCGGCGGGGGAGTTGGTCCCTCTGGCGCTCCGGGCCGTGGGAGCAGGGGGGAGTGTCGTCTGTGGCGGTATCCATATGAGCGACATCCCCTCCTTTCCCTACCAACTTCTCTGGGGCGAACGGATCCTTCGCTCCGTGGCCAATCTCACCCGGCGGGACGGGGTGGAGTTCCTTGCCCTGGCGCCGCACATACCGGTCCGGATGGAGGTTCATCCGTTTCCCCTGGAGCAGGCCAATGAGGCGCTGGAGGCTCTCCGCCGGGGTGCGATCCGCGGGGCCGGGGTGCTGGTGATTCATGACGAAACCAAAGGAGTCTGACCATGGCGGTTACCGAGCAGGAGCGGCGGAAGGGTGTGAAGAAGAGATTCATCGTGGGAGGAGTCGCCATGGGGGTTCTCCTTAGCGGAGGGTACCTGTTCCTCAACCTCACCGGCCGTTCGTTCACCGGAGAGTGGGCTCCACCCGATCCCCTGGGGATCAGATTTGTCAACGTCTTCCTCATCCTGGCGGCCTGCGTGCTCCAGGGGAGCATCTTGGGAAGAGTGGTCGGATTTCTGACACGAAAGAGATAGCTCCGGGAATAAAGGTTGACGTTGATTGCGCTTAGCTGCTAAGTTCATACTGCAGGCGAGTACTGACACGGTAATGAATGGTTTTCGGTCCTGAAATAGGTCTGCTCTAAGTAGCGTGGTTATGAGGCAGTTACCCGCGGGAGGATTGATGCAGTTGATGCGGTATGCGTATCTGTTTCCCGGAGGGGTGGCAGTAGCTTTGCTGTTGCTCGTTGCGTGCAGCCGTAGAGAAGATAAACCGATCACGACAAGCTCTCACGAACAAGAGATTGCAAAGCAGACAAACGTGGTGGAGTCGCCGGTATCCAAGGGGAAATGGCGCTCTGTGATCATTGGCGTCACGGACAAGCAGAGCGGTAAGACGTCGGATTTCGAAATTCCCATCGGCGTGCAGAGTTCCCTTCCCAATTCCGCCATCTCCATAAAGGTGGAAAATTTTCTCCCCCATTTCCTCATGCAGGGGACTCTTCTCACTTCTCAGTCCAACGAGCCGAAGAATCCGGCGGTGCAGATCAAGGTTTATGAGGATAAAGTAGAGATCTACAAGGGATGGCTTTTCGCCCTCTATCCCACTACGCACGCCTTCCAACACCCCCGCTATGGTTTTGCCCTCAAGGGGTGTATCCCCTTACTTGTTGCGCCTGCCCAGAGATGATTTCCCCTGTTTGGCGGATATTCCCGCCGTCATAGACACTTTTAGCCGTGTAATCTTGACATGGCACTCGACTTATAGTAGTTGATATGACTAGTATGTTTTAATTCCAAAGACAACCGCCATGAACAGATATCTACTCCTCAACGTCTTCCTCTCTTTCTGCATTGTCGTCGCACTGGCGGCGTTGACGGCGCACGTCATCGGCTATCGCCTCGTCCACTTCCTGCCGCAAAGAGTCATCACCAAGAGGGGATTACCACCGTCGGTGGCAGGGGAAGATCTTGCATCCTTTTCACCCATCCTGGACAAGGGGCTCTTCGGCAAGGCGACGGTGGGGAAACTTACCACCATCGTCAGGGAGTCTACGGTTACCGGCAGTACTGCTACACCCGTCACCGATCTGCTCCTCCTGGGGACCGTTCTCGGTTCCTTCCGGGAGACCTACGCCATGGTTCAGAAAACCAGCAGCAAGGAGGAACGACTCTTTCGCTTGGGTGAGAGGGTCTTTGATGCCGGACTCCTCCTGGCGGTAAAATCCGATCGCATCGAGATCGAACTGGGGGGGAAGCGGACCACCGTTTGTATGCCGACCTCCGCGACAACGGCCGCGTCTGTCGCGGCGCCGCCAGGGACGATGCCGGGGAGTGCTGTGGCCCAGACCTCTGCCGGGAGCTACGTCATCGACCAGAAGGCTCTCAATGCCACCCTGGACAATATCGGTCAGGCCATGAGCGATGCCCGACTCCTTCCCAGCATGAAGGAGGGGAAGGTGGAGGGGTTCCGGATCTCCGAGGTCAAGCCTGCCGGGGTCTTCGGGATGGTGGGGATGAAGAACGGTGACGTGCTCCTCAGGATCAACGATTTTGCCATCGACTCACCGGAAAAGGCAATTCAATCCATGGCCGCTCTGAAAGGGCAAACCCGATTGAAGCTGGAACTGCTGCGGGACGGTCAGCCCACCACCTTTAACTACGATATACGATAGCATCGGCGCGAAGCGCCGGTAGGAACTCGTAATTCGTAATTTGCAGTTGTAATTTGAATTCCTACGGAGGCTTCCGTGAGGCACTGTTTGAGAAACCTTGTTATCGCACTTCTTCTGCTGCTGATCACCGTTCCTGCATGGGGGGGGAAGGGGGTTGTCCTCAACTTCAGCGATGTGGACATCTCCACCATGGTGAAGTTTATCAGCGACCTGACCGGGAAAAACTTCATTCTGGATGAACGGGTGAAGGGGAAGATCTCAGTCTATTCGCCGGCGAAGCTTTCCTCGGAAGAGGCGTTCAACGTCTTCACCTCGGTTTTGGAGTTGAAAGGCTTCACCATTATTCCCGCGGGAAAAGTCTACAAGATCATTCCCCTCTCTGCGGCCCGGCAGTCGGGAACGAGAGTCGTCGTAGAGCACGACAAGGGCGCGGTGAATGACGCCTACCAGGCACGGATCATCGCCCTGAACAACATCTCCGCTCAGGACGCAGTGACCTTGCTTCAGCCGGTGGTGGCCAAAGACGGCCACATTGCCCCCTTCGGTCCCGGGAATATGCTGCTGGTGGTCGATTCCGCCATCAATATCCAGAAGCTTCTGGGGATACTTGAACTCATCGATACCCCCCAGCGCCGGGAAGGGGCGGAGCTTCTCTTCCTGAAAAACGCCCCCGCTGACGGGGTGGCCACTCTGGTCAAGGATTGGCTGGGGGGACGGGATAAGGGACAGAAAAGCGGCGCCCCGGCTTCCGGCGGCGGGATAGTCATGCCCGACAGCCGCCTGAACGCTCTGGTGCTCTTCGGCACCGACAAGGACAAGGAGGATATCAAGCGGCTCGTGGCCCTGCTGGATATCACCCCTCCCACCACCAGCGGCAAGATCAATGTTTATTTTCTGGAATATGCCGACGCCACGGAGATGGTGAAGGTGCTGGACGGTTTCATCAAGGGGGCAGGGGCTCCCGCAGCAGGACAGCCCCAGGGAGCGACCCCTGGTCAGCAGTCCCCTTTCGAGGGCAGCAAGATCAGCGTTGTTGCCGACAAGCCGACCAACTCCCTGGTCATCGCCGCCTCCCCCAACGATTACCAGAGTCTCCTGGGGGTGGTCCAGAAGCTGGACAAACGCCGACGTCAGGTCTATGTCCAGGCGACCATAGCTGAAATCTCCCTTACCAAGGCGGAAAACCTCGGCGTTCAAATGGCCTTGGCCACGGGAGGAACCGTCAAGAATGCCGCCGGCGCCGCGGTCCTGGATCCTTTCAACGTTCTTGCCAAATCTACTCCCCAGACGCTGGCCATAATTACTGCTCTCTCCGCCGTGGGAAAAAACAACATGATCGGCGCGGATATCCAGGCTCTGGCCTCCAACGGGGTGCTCAACATCCTCTCCACCCCGAACATCCTTACCTCGGATAACAAGGAGGCCGAAATATTCGTGGGGGAAAATGTCCCCTTTGTGGGGAGTACGACAACCCTGGGGGGAACCGGCAATACCCAACAGTCGGTGGAGCGGAAAGATACCGGGATCATGCTGAGAATCACCCCGCAGGTGAGCGAGGGTGAGTATATCAAGATGGATATCTACCAGGAGATTTCAGCGGTAAAGGATGCAAACAATAAGGGTGCTGCGGCGGATATCACTACCACCAAGCGTTCCGCCAAGACCTCCGTGGTCGTCAAAAACGAGGAGACCATCGTCATCGGCGGATTGATTCAGGGAAAGGAACAGGAGAGTATCAGTAAGGTCCCGTTTCTGGGTGATATTCCCTTGCTGGGGTGGCTCTTCAGAACCAAGGGGACCAGTGTGGAGAAGACGAACCTGATTATTCTTCTGACCCCGCGGATAGTCAAGGATGCGGCCGTTATGAACGACATCACCGGGAAGAGCCGGGAGCGGTTCGGCGAGTTCATGCAGGATTCGAAACCGCTGGATATTCCGGCGGAGATCAACCGGAAGCCATGACGATCCCCACCGACATGGAAACAGCCGCCCTCCGGCTGGGGATACCCTTTCGTGCCGCCGTGGAGGATGCCGATGTGGACACTACCCTTCTGGGGCGGCTTCCCCTGGCTTTTGCCCGGAATAACCTGATCCTTCCCCTTCGGGGAGCAGAGGGGGTGCTGACCGTGGCCTCGGCCGCCCCGGCCAACTTCGCGGCGCTGGACGAGGTGCGGGGTCTCTTCGGACTCCCGCTCCAGGTCGTGGCGGTGCCGCGACAGGTGCTGGTGGAGGCGGTGAACCGGCTCTACGCCCGCACCTCGGGCTCGGCCCGGGACGTGGTGGAGGAGTTGGAGGGGGAGGAGCTCTCCGCTGTCGCCACTGCCTTTGCCGGCCCCAGGGATCTTTTGGACCTTACCGACGAGGCGCCGGTGATCCGGCTCCTCAACTCCATTCTCTTCCAGGCGGTGAAGGAGCGGGCCAGCGATATCCACATCGAGCCCTACGAACGGGAGATGGAGGTTCGCTTCCGGGTGGACGGCATTCTTTACCCCATGCTGACCCCCCCCAAGGTGATTCAGGAGGCGCTGGTTTCCCGGGTGAAGATCATGGCGGGGCTCAACATCGCCGAGAAGCGGCTCCCCCAGGACGGCCGGATCAGGGTCATCGTGGCGGGGCGTGATGTTGATATCCGGGTCTCCATCATCCCCACTTTTTTCGGTGAACGGGTGGTGCTTCGGCTCCTGGACAAGAACAAGGGGCTGCTCACCCTGGAGGATATGGGGCTCCTGCCGCGGGAAGTGGGGACCATGCACCGGCTCCTTGCCCGGACCAGCGGCATCGTCCTGGTTACCGGCCCCACGGGGAGCGGCAAGTCCACCACCCTGTATGCGGCCCTCAACCACCTCAACTCGCCGGACAAGAACATCATCACCATTGAAGACCCCATCGAGTACCAGCTCAAGGGGGTTGGCCAGATCCAGGTGAACCCCAAGATCGATCTGACCTTCGCCGCCGGACTCCGCTCCATCCTCCGCCAGGACCCGGACATCGTCATGGTGGGGGAGATTCGGGACGCCGAGACCGCGGAGATCGCCATGCAGGCATCCCTCACCGGCCATCTGGTTCTCTCCACCCTTCACACCAATGACTCGGCCACGGCGGTTACTCGACTGGTGGACATGGGGATCGAGCCGTTCATGGTCGCTTCGTCCCTCTCCGCAGTTCTGGCCCAGCGACTGGTCCGGCGTCTCTGTCCCCACTGCAAGGAGGAGTATACTCCTGACCGGGAGGTTCCCGGCATCGTCCTTCCCCCCACGCTCTTTCGGAGCAGGGGGTGTGACAAATGTTTCAACCTGGGAACCATGGGACGCTCCGGACTCTACGAACTCCTCCTGGTGGATAGCGAACTCTGCTCCATGATCATCCGTCAGGCCCCCGCCGGGAGCATCAAGGAGTATGCCGTTGCCAGGGGGATGCGAACTCTGCGGGACGACGGCCTGGCCAAGGCGGCCGCGGGTCTTACCTCCCTGGAAGAGGTCCTCCGGGTGACCCAGGAAGATTATGCCGACCTACCGCTATAAGGCCTACGCCGCCGGCGGGAAGACCAGCTCCGGAGTCATGGAGGCGGAGAGCCCCCGGGAGGCGCAATCGCTCCTTCGGGAGCGGGGACTCTACGCCACCGAAGTCACGGCGGATTCGACTCCTCCCCCTTCCGGAGTGAGTTTTTTTCGACGTGGGATCACTCTGGCGGAGCTCTCCCTCATGACCCGTCGGTTGGCCACCCTTGTCGGTTCTTCGGTTCCTCTCTACGAGGCGATGACCACCCTCTACGAACAGGAGACGGAGGGTGAACTGAAACGGACCATCTCCCGGGTCAGAGACAAGCTGGCCCAGGGGGCGAACCTGGCGACGGCCCTGGCTGCCGAACCGGCGGTTTTTGGTGAAAGCTATGTCAGTATGGTGGCTGCCGGGGAGGCGGGGGGGGCGCTGGAAACGATCCTGGAGCGGCTGGCCGAGTTCCTGGAGGATCAGCAGGCGGTGAAGAGCAGGATCACTGCGGCCCTGGCCTACCCGGTCCTCATGGCCCTGGTGGGGGGGGGAGTCATGCTCTTTCTCCTGGGGTTTGTCATCCCCAAGATCGTGGTGATTTTTGAGCAGAACAAGGCAGCTCTCCCCCTCATTACCCGGCTCCTCATCAGGAGCAGCAACCTTCTCCGGGAGGGGTGGTGGCTCCTCCTGCTCCTGGTCGCCGCCGGACTCTTCGCCTACCGGAAGCTGATGCTTCACGACTCCTTCCGTCTCAGGCGGGACCGGTTGCTGCTGGCTCTTCCCGTGGCGGGGACGCTGCTGAAGACCCTGATCCTTTCCCGCTTCGCCCGGGTCCTGGGGCTTCTCCTCACCAGCGGAGTGCCGGTCATCCGGGCCACGGAGATCACCGGTGATGTGGTGGTGAACCGGGTCTATCGGAACTATCTTCGCAATGCCCGGGAGAAGTTGGCCGAGGGGGCCGGCTTCTCCCAGACGCTCAAGGGAAGCGAACTCTTCCCCCCTCTTTTGGTCCATATGATCGCCGTGGGGGAAAAGGGGGGGGAACTGGAGAAGATGCTCCTCAAGGCGGGTATCGCCTTCGAGAAGGAGTTCGATACCGCCGTAACCCGTTCCATGTCGTTGTTGGAGCCGCTCCTCGTACTGGGGATGGGGGTGGCGGTGGGGACGGTGGTCATCGCGGTCCTCCTTCCGATCTTTGAGCTGAACCAGCTGGTGAAGTAGGGTGATGTGCGATTGTCCTCCCGAACGGAGTGAAGGATCTGTTTCTGCTTGATTCAACAACAGATCTTCGCGTTGCTCAGGATGACAGGCGGTTGGTATATTTTTTTCGGGATTGGAAATTCAAGAGCAACGAGTGGAGAAAAAGTATGAAACAGTACGGCAGCAACCGCGGGTTTACTCTTATCGAACTCATGGTGGTCATCGCCATTCTCGCCCTCCTGGCGGCGCTGGTCGCCCCGAAGATCATCGGCCGTTCCGATGATGCCAAGGTGGAAGGGACCAAGGTCCAGATTCGGAACATGGAGACCGGTCTGAAGCTCTATAAGCTTGATAATGGGGTCTATCCCGCCACGGAGCAGGGGCTGGAGGCGCTGGTGGCCAAGCCCACGGCGGGGACCATCCCCCAGAAATGGAAGGAGGGGGGGTATCTGGAGAACAAGAACGTCCCCAAGGACCCTTGGGGTAATCCCTATATCTACCTTGCTCCCGGCGAGCATGGCGACTACGATCTCTGCTCCCTGGGTGCCGATGGCGTCAAGGGGGGAGAGGGAAAGAACGCCGACATCTGCAACTGGGATATAAAGTGAAAAACGGTTTCACCCTCATCGAACTGACGGTGGTGCTGGTGATACTGAGCATCATCACCCTGTTGGTCTTGCCGCGGCTATTCCCCGGCGATGAGGCGGCGCTGAAGAGCTCGGCTCGAACCCTGGCCTCCACCCTCCGGTATCTGCAGGAACGGGCCATCGCCACCCGGACCAACTATACCCTTAAATTCCAGTTTCCCGACGGAGCCATCGGAGTGAAGACGGTATCGCCCCTGGGCGAGGAAGGGGACGCGGGAGATGTTGCTCTCCGGAATCGAATCCTGACGGAAGGGGTTAGCGTGGAGGATGTCGGACTCAATTCACTGGGACGGGTGAACGAGGGGGAGGTGTCTGTCCGGGTGGGAATGGAAGGGTTCCAGGAGCTGCTGACGGTCCATCTGAGATCCCGTGGCGGTGCTTACACGGTCGTCGCCTACCCCGTCAGCGGTAAGGTGTTGGTACAGGAAGGGTACCGGGAAGCGGCGCTGTGAGGGGGTTTACCCTGCTGGAGATCATGATCGCCCTGGCGATCATGGCCGGAACACTCCTTACGCTCCTCAGCGCCTTCAACCATCACCTGGCCATCGTGGGGCGAGACCGTGAAGAGACCGTTGCCCTGCTCCTGGCTCGGGCAAAACTGGAAGAGCTGGAGATGGTTCCCGCAGATGGCCTCACTCCCCAGGAAGGGACTTTTGCGCCGGAGCGGCCGGCGTTCGCCTGGAAGCTTGCCCTCAGTCCCACTGCCGTCACCGGTCTCCGGCAGCTGACCCTTACGGTGTTTTGGGATGATAAACGGAAGAGTCTTTCACTTGATCATTACCGATAGGCGAGGGTTCACCCTCCTGGAACTCCTCGTCGCCCTGGCGCTTCTGGTGATCATTGCCGGGGCGCTGTATGGCAGCTTTTTCACCGTCATCCGGGGGCGGGATTCCGCCACCGCCGGGATGGAGTCGCTGCGGGAAACTTCCGCCACCCTGGCTCAGTTGCGTCACGAAATCTCCTCGGCCCTTTATGTCCGCGGTGATAAGAGACTCTCCTTTGTGGTGGAGGATCGGGACCAATTCGGCAAGCCGGCTTCAAACCTCACCTTCTCCACGTTGGGGATGACCCGGGTGGGGGATATGCCCTCCTCAGACCAGCGGGAGGTTCGCTACCGAACCCGGGAAAAGGAGGGAAGGCTCCTCCTGACCCGGTCGGAAAAGGAACTGCTCTTCGATAGGGAACCCCAGCAATACCCCCAGATGGAGGAGATCGAGGGGTTTCTGGTGGAATGCAACGATAACGGCAAGTGGGTTCGAAGTTGGGATACGCTCTTAAACGGCAAGTTACCCGACGCCGTGCGAATAACCCTGATGGTGAAGGATGGGGATAGTACGCTCCCCTACTACGCGTATATCCGGCCGAGACTCCGGCAATGAGAAACCGGCGGGGCTTCGCCCTGATCCTCACCCTCATCATCACCACGCTTCTCATCGCCCTGGTCACCGAGTTCATCCACGAAGTCTACGTGGAGACGACCCTGCGGAGGAGTTATCGTGACGGACAGCAGGCGCTTCTCATGGCTGACTCGGGGATCATGGGGGGGACGAGGCTCCTGCAGACGGTGCTGTCGGCTCAGAGCTACACCTCGCTTAATGACCCCTGGAAATCAAAACCGCTGCATCTGGAAGATGAGCGGGGGGTTCTGGACGTGTTCATCGAGGAGGAGAGCGGCAAGCTCAATCTTAACACCGTTGTTCCACCGTCGGGGGAGTACGGCGGGAGCTACCCGGCCGGGGTGTTGAGCCGGCTCCTGAAGCGGCTCAAGCTCCCCACGGATGAGCTGCTGGATCCACTGGCCGACTGGATCGACGAGAACGACGAGCCCCACCGGAGCGGAGCCGAGGCCGGTTGGTACGGGCGATTGAAGCCTCCGTATCTCCCCCGGAACGGACCGTTGCAGACGGTGGAAGAGTTGCGGTTGGTCAAGGGGTTCACCACTGCGGTATTTGCGGCGCTCCGACCTTACCTTACCGTTTATCCGGACAACCCCGGCGCTCCCACGGCGCCCGTCAACATCAACACCGCCTCTCCGGAGATTCTGGCGTCCCTGGACGAGTCCATGAGCGATGACCTGGTGAAGCGGATCATCGACCGGCGTAAAAGCGAGCCGTTCAAGAACTCCGCGGATCTGGTGACGGTTCCCGGCCTGGAGCAGATCGCCACCGGACTCCAGACAAGGATCACGACCAAGGGGGCGGTCTATCGGCTTCTGGCCACGGCGCGGGTGGGCGAAATCAGTCGCACGGTGGAGGCGGTGGTTCGGGTGGGGGGCTCACGGGCCGAATTCCTGTACTGGCGGGAATACTGAGTAACGAGGTCTCAATGGGTTTCCTGATTATTGAACTCCTGCGTCGCGGCGCCATTGCCACCCGGTTTCGGGTCAGCGGTCGCACGGTCATCTGCGAGGAATCGGAGGAGCTTCCCGCCGGGGACGAGGCCGGTCTCCTGCAGTTGCTCCACTCCCCCTCCCTGCGCCGGGAGAACGATACCGTCATTCTGGCTGTCGACCCGGCGCTCCTTTCCTGTCGAGAGACGGCGCTCCCTCTCACCGATAAGCGAAAACTCAGGGAAATCCTTCCCCTGGAGCTGAAGGGGGAGACGGCCTGCGATACCGACGACCAGATCTTCGACAGCATCGTTCGCGGTAACGGCACACAGTTGGCGGTGTGGGGGGGGAAACGGGAGCTTTCGGCCCGGATAGAACTCCTACAGACCGCCGGCATCGATCCCCAGGGAGTCACCGCCTCGCTCCTTGCCTGGCGTCATCTCCTTCCCCCCGACGCCGCCGGAGGGACGTTTCTGGTGGCGGATCCTTCCGGCGCGGCGATTTACCGTGACGGCGAGCTTCTCTTCTTCCGCACCTTCTGGAGTCCGGAGCCGATGACGGATATCCGCCAAACCGTCATGGCCCTGGAATTGACCGAAGGGGTGAACGTGGCGCGGGTTTACCTTCTGGGTGAGCTGGCAGGAATGCCTATCCCCGCGGAAACAGGGGATGTCTGGATGCCACTGCCGGTATCCACGGAGCTTGAGGGGGTTTTTGGGGGAGACCGACGACTGGCCCTCCTGCGTGCCGGCGCCTGGGCGATAGTTCGGGCCGCCCGGAAAGGGGATCTGGTCAATTTTCGGCACGGCGACCTGGCCTCTGCCTCCGACTCGCTGAGGGTACGGAAAAAACTTTTCGTCTCGGCGTTTCTGGCCGCCTTGGCGCTTCTCATCATTTTTGCCGATCTGGGACTCCGGTACGAATTTGTGAGAAAAGACCTGGATTCACTTGATAAATCCATCGGAACGGTATATCGGGAAATATTCCCCAACCGGAAGAAGGCCATGGACGAGGTGGGGGAGGTGAAATCAGAGATCAGGAAACTCTCCGGCATAAGCGCCGGCGTACCTCCCCTGGCTGTTCTGAAGAAGCTGGCCGAGATCAAGGGGAACGATATTCTTGGGTTCTACGAGACCGAGATCGATGGTGATCAGGTCAGGCTCAAGGGGGACGCCGCCACGATCCAGGCGGTGACCGACCTGAAAAACCGTGCCGGAAGTTTGCTGAACGGAGTCGAAGTCGGTGAGATCAAAACGAAACCCGACGGCAGCAGCAGTTTCTCTCTCCGCGGGACTCTGAAGGAGGGGGGACGATGAAACGATTAAAGTTCCTCCGGGACGTGGTGAGTGAGATGGATCGTCCGGCCAGGCTTCGGTGGGGGGGGGGGATCAGCCTGATCCTGCTCCTGGTCGTGGTCTACAGTTCCGCTTCCGGCGCCATGGATGCCCTGACCCGGAAACGGGTTGTACGGGAGGCTGACCTCACGGAGTTGCTGCTCCTCAAACAGCGGTACCTGACCCTGAAGAGGGAGTCGGAACAGTTGACCAATCGGCTGGCGACGGTGAAGTCCGACGATTCGTTGGGTCGGATTATCGAAGAGGCCGGATTCAAGGGGAAAGCGGTCCAGATCCGGCCGTTGAAGGGTGATGAACGTGGCGGGTTTCAGGAAGAATCGGCGGAGGTGAAGATCGACGGACTCACTGCCAATGAATTGGTCAACCTCCTGCACCGGCTGGAAAAAGGTTCCAAGCCCGTCGTCATGAAAAAGCTTCTGCTGCGTAGCCGTTTCGATGATCCGGCAAAACTTGACGCCACCCTTACCATGGCCCTGGTCAGGGGAGTTCGGACGGAGAAGCGGTGAGCGGGAGGGGGCGCATCTGCATGATCGTCTTCCTCGCCGGTATCTTTCCCGCTCTCGTCATCTGTTTCATCCCGGCGGCGGAGGTGGAAGCGCTTCTTCGGCGGATGTTGGCGCAGCAGGGGTATACCCTTACGGCCAGTCGGTTCGGCAAGGCGTTCCCTTTGGGGATGTCTGCCGCGGATGTCACGGTTGCCGACCAGCGGGGGGCGCTGATGCAGTTGGACCGTCTGGAGCTTCGCCTTCCTCTTATTCCGACCCTCCTGGGGACTCCCACACTCTCTGCGGACGGAGTCGTGGGGAGCGGAACGATCTCCCTCCTTTGGCGTTGGGGGAAAGGGGGAGGGATCAGCGCCGATATCGTCGGACTCCCCCTGGAGCGGCTCCCCTTCTTCAGGAGTGTTGCCGGCGCGTCGGTAAAAGGGGTTCTCCGGGGTGAGGCAAGGCTTGCCGGTCCACCCCAACGGATGAACGGCGCCATCAAGGTGGAGGTCAAGGACGCGGAGCTTGCCGACATGAAGATCGGAGAGATGCCGCTTCCTGCCGTTTCCCATGAGACTATCCAGGGGATGCTCCGGGTCAGGGAGGGGCGGGGTAGGGTGGAGAGTCTCACCGTGGAAGGGAGCGGCCTCTATGCCCGGGTGAGCGGCGAGATTCCTCTGTCGGCATCGGCCCCCCTGGAGCTGGTGCTGGAACTGATGCCCAAAGCTGAGTTCCTGGAGAAGCAGAAGTTCGTCTTCCTGCTCCTTCTCAAGTACCTGGATTCGCCCGGTCATTACCGGCTGCCGCTCCGGGGGACCCTGGCCAAGCCGACGATCTTTTGAGGTTCAGGGTTCTACGTTCTACGTTCTACGTTGGAACCTGCGCTCCGTTTTTCCGGTTTGCATTGATGATGAGTTTCGTTTAAAATGTGAAAATTGAATCAATGAGTTCCCCCGACACGAGACATGGGGGTTTGAACCTAGAACCTAGAACCACGGAGGTACGTTATGGCGACTGCCGCGCTGATCCTGGCTGCCGGTAAGGGAACCAGGATGAAGTCGGAACTGGTGAAGGTGATGCACCACCTGGAAGGGAGGCCGATGATCGGCTATCCGGTGGCTGCGGCCAAGGGGGTGGGAGTTCATCGGATAGCCCTGGTTGTGGGGCATCAGGCTGACCGGGTCCGGGAGTACTTTGCCGCCGATCCGACCATTTCCATCGTCCTGCAGGAAGAGCAGTTGGGAACCGGTCATGCCGTAGCCTGCGGTGGAGAGTTTTTGGCCGATTGCGACGGCGATGTCCTGATACTCTGCGGCGATGTGCCGCTCATCACCCAGGGTACCCTCCGCTCCCTGCTGACGTTTCATGCCGGGCATGGCGGGACGGTGACGGTCCTCACTGCCCGGGTACCCGATCCCTTCGGTTATGGCCGGGTTGTCAAGGACGCCACGGGCCGGATCCTGCGCATCGTGGAACAGAAGGACGCTACTCCCGCCGAGCGGGAAGTCACCGAGGTCAACTCCGGCATCTACTGTGTCAACGCCACCTTCCTCCGGGATGCCGTGGCCAGGATCGGTAACGACAACGCACAGAAGGAGTACTACCTCACCGACATCATCGGTCTGGCCACCGGACAGGGACATGCCTGCTACAGCTACACCGTGGGGGATCAGGCCGAGGTGATGGGGGTAAACGACCGGGTCCAGATGGCCGCCGCCGGGGGAGTGCTTCGCCGTCGGGTCAACGAGTCGCTCATGCTTTCCGGGGTCACCATCGTTGATCCAGGGGCCACGTATGTGGAACAGGGGAGTGTCATCGGTCGTGACACCATACTACATCCCAACAGCTTCATCGGGGGGGGGACGGTCATTGGTGAGGGGTGCATTATCGACTCCTCGGTCTCCATCACGAAGTGCCGGATTGCCGACCGGGTCCATATCAAGGCCGGTTCGGTGCTGGAGGACGCCACGGTCCAGAGCGACGTCACCATCGGCCCCATGGCCCACCTTCGCCCCGGCACCATTCTCAAGGAGCATGTGAAGATCGGAAATTTCGTGGAGACCAAGAAGGCAGTCATTGAGGAGGGGTCCAAGGCCTCCCACCTTACCTACCTGGGGGACTGTTTTGTGGGGAAGGATGTGAACATCGGCTGCGGCACCATTACCTGCAACTATGACGGCAAGAAGAAGCATATCACGGTCATCGAAGACGGCGTCTTCGTGGGGAGTGATGTCCAGTTCGTGGCCCCGGTGACGGTGGGGAAGAACTCCCTGGTCGCCGCCGGCACCACCGTTACGGTGGATATACCCCCGGATACCCTGGCTCTATCCCGTACACCCCAGGTGAACAAAGAAGGTTGGGTAAAGAAGAAGCAATTGATAGTTGACAGTTGATAATTGATAATGTGTTGAGGTGGCTGATGATTGATAGGTGTAAATTGTCAATTATCCATTATCAATTGTCAATTTTCAGGGAGCGTATATGTGTGGTATTGTTGGGTTCATCGGTAACCAGGAAGCAACCCCCATCATCCTTGACGGTCTTAAACGCCTGGAATACCGTGGCTATGATTCGGCGGGGATCTGCACGGTGGAGTCGGGTTGCTCCGAAATCCGCCGGAGTCAGGGAAAGCTCTTCAATCTGGAACTCCTCCTGAAAGGTAAGCCGCTGTCGGGAACTCTGGGGATCGGCCATACCCGCTGGGCCACCCACGGCCGTCCGTCGGAGACCAATGCCCATCCCCACAAGGCCGGCCCTATCACGGTGGTCCATAACGGGATCATTGAAAACTACATGGAGCTGAAGGCGCATCTTCGCGCCACGGGGCATACCTTCAAGAGCGAGACCGATACCGAAGTCATCTCCCACCTGGTGGAGGACAAATATCAGAAGTGCGGCGACTTCCCGCAGGCGGTGCGGGAGGCCCTGGCGGAGTTGCGCGGGGCTTACGCCCTCTGCATTCTCTGCGAGGATGACGCCGACACTCTCATCGCAGCCAAGCAGGGTTCCCCCATGGTGGTCGGTCTGGGAGAGGGGGAATATTTCGTCGCCTCGGATATCCCGGCCATTCTTGCCCATACCCGAAACATGGTCTTCATGGAAGACGGCGACATGGCGGTGTTTCACCGCGGCTCGGTAAGTTTCTGTACGGTGGCGGGGGTCCCCCTGGAGAAGAGGAGCCGTTATATAGACTGGTCTCCCCTCATGGCGGAGAAGGGGGGATACAAGCATTTCATGCTCAAGGAGATCTATGAGCAGCCCCGTGCCATCAGGGACACCATCGCCGGCCGCTTGAACGAGGAAGAGGGGGATGTCTTCCTGGAGGATCTGAAGCTGACGGATGGAGAACTCCAGGATATCCGACGGATCGTCATCATCGCCTGCGGCACCTCCTGGCACGCCGGTTTGGTGGGAAAGTTCCTCATCGAGGAGAACTGCCGGGTGCCGGTGGAGGTGGATATCGCCTCGGAGTTCCGCTATCGCAACCCGGTGGTGGACGACAGCACCCTCATGATTCTCATCTCCCAGTCCGGTGAGACCGCCGACACCCTGGCGGCCATGCGTGAAGGGAAGGCGCGGGGGGCGAAAAACGTCGCCATCTGCAACGTCGTGGATTCATCCATCGCCCGGGAGGCCCACGGAGTCGTTTATACCCACGCCGGACCGGAGATCGGCGTCGCCTCCACCAAGGCATTCGTCACCCAGCTTGCAGCACTCTATCTCTTCACGATCCGCTTCGGGCGGGCCATCAACAGTGTCGACCGGCTCAAGGGGGGGAGGATGATCGCCGATCTGATGCATATCCCGACGCTCCTGGAGGAGACCCTGGAGATGAATTCCAAGGTAGAGGCGGCGGCCAAGCGGTATATGCACGCCCGCGATTTCCTCTATCTGGCGCGGGGGATCAACTACCCCATGGCGCTGGAGGGGGCTCTGAAACTCAAGGAGATCTCCTACATCCACGCCGAGGGGTACCCCGCCGGCGAGATGAAGCATGGCCCCATTGCCCTCATCGACGAAGAGA
>CAIUUR010000311.1 GCA_903902345.1 uncultured Geobacteraceae bacterium
CCGCCACTCTGCGCTCTTGGCGCTGCCTTGCTGGTCACGACATGGTACTTGTAGAATCCCATGAATGCCTCGAAGAACGAGCAGAAGAGTTCAAAGTCGTCCTTGTCATTTACCTGCTTCAGGGAGTCGCTGATGAAGCTCTTCATCTGGGCGCCGATCAATTCCCGACCCATGGCATAGGCTGCCTTGGCGTTCAGCATCTTGATATAGGGAAGCAGGGCGCTGAATTGTTCCCCATCACCCTGAAGCAGCGTCTGAAAACGGATGACCTCGTCAAAAAATTTACGGAGTTGCGTGGGATTGTTGAGTTTGTCACTCCGTCCCCGTTCCTGGTTAACCAGCTTTGCCAGATCGTCCGCCTGCTGTGAAAACAGTTCAGGATCGATCTGTTTTTTTCCTTTGTCCAGCCAGAATTGAACCGCCATGGTGTATGCCTCCCTATCTCTGGTTATAAAGTATCTGCCATAAGGCAATTTTGAGTGCTCCGGCATGATCGTTCAGCCACGCGGGAATCCCCATCACCTCGCCAAGCGCCTGCGATTGCTCTTCCTTAGTCAGGTTCTTTCCCACGTTGCGGGTCGCCGAATAGGTAAAGAGCGAGCGCCATTTCAGGCACCCCATCTCTTCCATCCCGATGGGCCGCCCGGAGGCCCTCAAGTTCTTTTCCTTCTTCGCCATTTCAATAAATTCGTTCAACCGGTAGAGGAGGGCCTTGCCGATGTAGCCCCGCTCTTGCCACGACGCCAGGGTATCCCTGATTTTCAGCAGCCTGGAGAAATCTTGCCAGGTTACGGTCTCGTCAAACATCGTCAGACTGTTCTTGCCGCCACTCTTTGCCTTTTCAAGGGCAGTTTCGGCATGCTCCGACTGGGTAGGCACCGGAATCCCCGGTTTGTTCACGCTGATCCCGGCGGAGAGGGTAATCTTCTTGTTTCCGCAGGCAAAACGGCTGAACTCCTGATGCAGATCGGCGGCAAAATCAATGGTCCGGTTCCACGGCCCGACCAGGAAAAGGTCGTCGCCGCCGGCGAAAACGGTGTACATATCCTGATACCGCTTTTCATGGGCAAACAGATATGGCAGATAGAGACTGAAGAAGCTGTTCATCTGTCGGCTGAAGGTGGCCAGACGCGAGAGGTTGAGCCGGTTTTCCGGCAGACCGCAGGCGAAGAGATTTCCCAGGTTGTCCACGTCGGCCTTGAGAAAGCCCAGCGCTTCCGAGCCGGCAAATTTTTCCTCCTTGTCGGGATGCGATAACAGCGCCATCTTGGCGATGTGATGGAATGACTTGGCGCCCTCTTCAGCAATCATCCCGTAGAGCTCTTCTTTTTTCTGGTCGCTCTTCTCGCCGTGCAGCAGGCGATACAGATCATCCTGGTCATCCTGAGTGTAGGTGGGGATATAACCGCTGATGAAACGGACCGTCACCCCCACCGGCATCCGCTCCCCAATGCGGCCGACGTGCCAGTAGCGGAGAACGCTCCCCTGTTTCAGCGCAGTTTCCAGAACAGCGCCAGTGGGATCAAAGACGAGTTGGTATTCGCCAAACAACGGCTCTTTCAGTTTTCCCCCGGGCTTGCCGCTACCCTGTTTCAAAATCGCCAAACGGTCGGACTTCACCAGCCGGTTCCCCAGATAGATATGGTCGCGACAGGTGAAACAGGCCGCCCCGTGGTCCCCCAGCATCTGTTTCAGCAGCTCATCGTTACGGGTTTCCGGGTTGCCGGCCCGCTTGCCGCAGAAAGGGCAGAGACCATAGCGGTTATCGAAGGTATCCAGGTACCCGGCAACGACCCCGCCATGACGCTGCAGGTCGAATTTCTGATATTTCCGGGCATCACCGCTCCGCCCCAGTTTCGACCAGAGTTGCGCGAACCGGCCTGACTGCATGTCGAAGTCGTCACCGGACGCTTCAACCACCGAAAATCCGATGGTCACTTCTCCAAAGTACCGCTGGATGAGCCAGTCGTTGATTTGTTTCTCCACCCGCTGTACCGATTGCTGGGATTCGGGTAGGTTGGCCGCCAGAATC
>CAIUUR010000312.1 GCA_903902345.1 uncultured Geobacteraceae bacterium
TAAAAGCATTTGGCTGTATGGTGAATAGTTCCATTGTTCCGAAACTTTAAGCTGGACATGGTGCTAGGTGATATACGACAAAAAATATGCTTCATGTCCATCATCCTGAGCAACGCGAAGATCTGCTGGTCAAGTAGAAGCAGATAAAAGTTTGTTATTCCCGCATTCTGTGCAAAACCTCCGGGTTGACCCCGACAATCTCCGCCGATTCCTTCTCACTCATTCCCTTCTCCACGAGCCGACGGGCAAAATCTATTTTAGCTTCTTCCCGGCCTTTTTCGATACCCTGCGAAATTCCTTCTTCGCGACCTTCTTTCCGACCTTCTTCTCGACCTTCTTCCCGACCTTCCATGCGACCAAGCCCATAGTTTGATTCTATCAGGCTGGCCTGGTAGTGCAAATCGTCCTGATAGCTCCGGTATGCCAGCCGTTCATTTTCCGGCTGGTTCAACAGGGAAAATGCTTTCTTCGCCTTCTGTAATCCTTTTGCCTTGAATTCATCCTTTATTTCTTCGTTCTTGAGAAAATAGATCCATTCATCCAAGGGGGTTTTGGCAATATCATTGAAGTTGTTAATCCTGATCAGATAGTATTCGGGAAAGAGGTGAAATACCTGTTCCTTGCCATACATCATTTGCTGCCTGCTGCTCAACTGCAGCTGGTCATTATCATGGATACCCGTAAAACTGGTGACACCTCGATATATGTAGTCACAGCCATGTCCAAGGTCGAAGTAGAGAATATTTACCGAGATAACTTTTACCAGCCGAGAGTACGCCTCGCTTTCATTGAGATGCTCGGTTATGGCGCGGGAAGCGCCGTAGAGCATTCGCTGCAAAAAATCATATTCCCGCTCGTGCTGCACTTCTATGATGATTATTTCACCGGCGCTATTTTTTACCTTGAGGTCGACCCTGTTGAACTTGTCACGTTTATTCTCCTTGTTACTCTCACCTTCAAGGATTTCAAGGATGACAATATCTTCATACAAAAGCTCGCTTAAAAACCCTTCGAGAATCTCGAAGTTGGCCTTACTCCGGAGTAAGCGCTTCATTGCCCAATCAAAGGTGATTAACCTGCGCGGCTGGTTTGTTTTCATAAGCGACCTCGAAATTCAACCGACAGAGAGATGACACACGCCGTATCACTTACACGATACCATTCCGCGCGCGATTTTACAAAGGGGACAACGCCTTAGTCGACATAATTTATCTTCCTACCGACCCTCTCCGCGACCTTCTTCGTTCGTGCTCTTCCCACCTTATCATCTGAAATATCGGGAAGACTCCGGTTATCTCTTGACCTGTACTCAGGAAGCATTTACCATCATACTGTTTCCGATCTCTTCCAGGATTGTTCGTCATGACCCAAGAACGTTCGCCCGGCGCCTTTCTCGTCTACTCTTCCCAACTGGGGAGGATCTGTCCTGCCTGCGGCAAGCCGGTAAAGGGGTGTATCTGCCGGAAGAAGCCGACGGCAATCGCCGGTGACGGGATCGTCAGGGTCCGTCGTGAATCCAAGGGGAGGGGGGGGAAGACCGTCACGGTGGTCACCGGGGTACCCCTGGATGAGGAAAAGTTGAAATCCCTGGCCGGCGACCTGAAGCGGCGCTGTGGGACGGGGGGTACGGTGAAGGATGGCGTCATCGAAATCCAGGGTGATCACCGGGAACTTCTCGTGGAACAGCTGAAGCGCCAGGGTTACACGGTAAAACTCGCGGGTGGATAACATAACAAAACAACTACAAAGGAGATTCTATGAAACTTATCGCCCCTCTCTTCCTGCTACTCCTGATGGCTCTGATACCGCTGCCGGCATTCGCCGTGGATACCGTGGATCTGAGTAAGGCTCTCAAGGTCGGCTCCGGTAAGATCACGGTCATTGAGTTCACTGATCCCGACTGCCCTTACTGCCGCAAGGCAGAAGAGTTCTTCGGCAAGCGGACCGATGTGACCCGGTATATCTTCCTGGTCCCTCTCCCCATGCATCCTGATGCCCCTGCCAAGGCGCAGGTTATTCTCTCCGCGGCGGACGGCGCCAAGGCGTACACCGAGATCCTGGGGGGTAGTCTGGACCACAAGAAGCCGGAGGGGATCACTGAGCAGGGGAAAAAACGGCTGGCTGAACATCAGCAGATCGCCCAAGGCGCCAAGGTGGGGGGGATGCCGACCTTCATCATTTCGGGGCTGATCATCGAAGGGCTTGATATGCAGAAAATCCAGAAGGTCATGCCGTAGCACAACGATCCGAACGGCAATGGAACGCGGATGATGCGGATTAAATCCAAAACGGCTGTCGTCCACGAAGTTCACGAAGAAAAGCCAAGAAAACCAATAGATTCAGGTTGAAACGTCGCAACCTCTGCAGTGGAAGGCTTTCAACTATAATGCTTCGATTTCCTTCGTGAAACTTGGTGTCCTTCGTGGATACATGCTTTTTCAGGAGTACCCAACGACCTTGCCCATCTTCTCTTCATCGCTGCGTCACATCTGCTCCGTTATTATTGGAGTATCCCTGCTTTTTGTCCTCCTTACCGTCACGCCGGTTCATGCCCTGGAGATCGTCCCCGCATATCCCTCCCTTCCCTCCGGCTACTCATCCATCAGGGTCTTTGACCGTCATGGCCAGTTTGTCGGTCGAATCCTGCCGGAGAAACGGTATTGGGTCTCCATAGAACGGATCCCCTCTTTCCTGCAACAGGCGGTGGTGGCCGTGGAGGATTCGCGGTTCTATGAGCATGGAGGGATCGATGTGCGTGGAATCGCCCGGGCGCTCATGAAGGATGTGGTGAAGGGGAGACTGGCGGAGGGGGGCTCCACCATCACCCAGCAGCTGATCAAGAACAAATTTCTCTCAGGAGAGAAGAGCCTGGACCGGAAGGTGAAAGAGGGGTTCATGGCCATTGAATTCGAGAAGAATTATACCAAGAAGCAGATCCTGGAGATGTATTTCAACGAGATCTACTACGGGAACGGGGCCTGGGGGATCGCCCAGGCGGCCCGGCTCTATTTCGACAAGAGCCCGGAGGAGCTGAGCGAGGCCGAGTGCGCCATTCTGGCTGGCGTCCAGAAAAACCCGGGCCGGTACAATCCCCTGGGGAAACCGGCTGACGTGGCGACACGAAGGGGTGTGGTCCTGACGCGGATGGCGGATCTGAAGATGATCACCACCACGCAGCTGAACAAACTGCGGGCAAATCCACCGTCCGTCGTGCCGGCGGGGCAGGCCCTCCAGTATCTGGGGCAGATCAGGAGTCGGCTGAACGAACTGTACGGACCGCAGATCGTGGAACAGGGAGGACTGGAGGTGACCGCGGCCCTGGACCTGAGCCTGCAGAAACTGGCGGAAAAGGTTCTGCGGGAAGGAGTCCGAAAACATAATCCCCAACTGCAGGGGGCTCTGGTCTGCCTGGAGGCGGCCACGGGGGATCTCCTGGCGGTGGTGGGGGGGGTGGACAACAAGCAGGATTCCTACAACCGCGCCCTGGTGGCCCGGCGTCAACCCGGGTCGTCCATGAAACCGCTGATCTATGCCGCAGCCCTGGAAAAAGGGATCACTGCCGGCAGCCTCTGGGATGATACCCCTGTTGCCTATGATCGGGGAAGCGGTGACCCCTGGAAACCGCAGAATTACGGAGGAGAGCGGTTGGGAGAGGTATCGCTGCGGCAGGCGCTGGCCCACTCCAACAACGTCATCGCAGTGAAGCTCCTGGAGAATATCGGAGTTCCCTATGCTGTGGACTATGCCGGCAAGATGGGACTATCCCTGCGCAACCGCAATGACCTCTCCCTGGCCCTGGGGACTGAGGAGGTCACCCTTCATGATCTGGTCCTGGCCTACTCACCCCTGGCCAACGGTGGCGAGCGGTCCCAATCCCGATCAATTCTCCGCATCTTCGACCGGAACCGGAGGAGCTGGAGCGAGAACCCGCCGGTGATTGTCCCGGCCATCTCGCCGGCCGTCGCCTTCGTCACAACACAGATGCTCAAGGATGTGCTCGTTTCCGGCACGGCCCGATCACTGCGAAAGTTCAGTCTGGAACATCCGGCCGCAGGGAAGACCGGCACCACCAACGATTATCGGGATGCCTGGTTTATCGGTTATACCCCCCGGGTGGTTACCGGCGTCTGGGTGGGGTATGACAAGCCCAGGCCCGGAGGGAAAGGGTTCACCGGCGGAGCGGTGGCGGCTCCCATCTGGGAGAAGTTCATGCGTCCTGCCCTGAAAGGGGAGCCGGCCGTGGATTTTGCCAAACCGGAGAGCGTTGTCTCCGCCGTCATCGACCCGGCCACCGGTTACCTGGCGACCCCAGAGTGTCCGGTGCGCCGGGAGGAATTCTACCTTGTGGGGAGTCAGCCGACGACCTATTGTCCCAAACATGGGGGAGAGAAGTTTACCCCCCTGCCGGACCCCGCCGTGAGTCTCCCTTTTACCCAATGATGGATCGGCTGAAACGGACACAGGAAGTAGCCTGCCAGCAGGTGCTGGTGGAAGATAATTCGGTATTTTCCATCCAGTGGTCCCTATTCCCGGACTCACTTGCCGCGGGGATGACTCCTGAACTGCTGGCTCAGCGCTATCTGGAGTATATCCGCTCCTGTACCTGGTCGATCATTCGTCCCACCCTTTGTGAAAACGGTCTGGAATTTCGTCTTCTCAACAGCCGTCTGAGTCTGATCACGTTTCTCCCTTCCGCCCGTGAGGAGGGGGCTCTGCTGTTCCGGATCTGCGGCGGTCTGCTGGTGCAGCCCCGGCAGTGCCACCGGGGGGAACTTCGCTTTGATGTGACAGCCGTGGCGGAGGGTACCAGGGTCTCGCTCCAACTCTCCGATTACTGCCCGCTTCTGTTGGGGAGTTCGACCCCTACTCTCTTCCGCCACTGGCTCTATCGGCTGACCCAGGCTGCCATCCATCAACTGGTTACGGTCCGTTTTCTGGTGCTCCTGTACCGGGATCTTGCCGGATTAACGTCGCCGGTCAAGGTGGTGAACGTCAGGGTGCGGGAAGGTCGACCGATATAGAACCTTACCACCCCCACTCCCTTCTAATGCAGGAGGGGGTGGGGGTGGTAAGCATCAGCTCCGCCGGATAGGGCGACAGGTAGATCTGCCCCTGCAGGTAGTGTTGGTCGTACTTCCGGACATAATGCCGCAGCAGGGTCAGCGGTGCGACCAGCGGAGTCACCCCGTCATGATATTCTCCGATGACCTCCAGCAGTTCCTTTTTTTCTCCGGCAGAGAGCTCTTTTTTGAAATACCCCATCAGATGCTGTAGTACGTTGCACTGCTTTTTGATGGTGGCCTGCCGGGCGAGTCCCTTCATGAACAGCTCTTCGTATCCTTTCAGAAGATCGGGGAGCGCCGGCTCCTTACCGGTGGCGACAACAACCCCCAGGGCGCGATAGGTGGCAGGTGAGTGGGCCATGAGGAGGAGTTTCTGGGCGGTATGAAATTCCACCAATTTCCCCAGGGTGGGGCCTGACGCCAGAAACAGTCTCCAGCGGTGGTAACTGAATACACGCTCAATGAAGTTTTCTCTGAGATCCTGATCGTTGAGACGACCCTCCTCCTCCATGGGTAACAGGGGGAAATGCCGGGCCATGGCGGCGGCGAAGAGTCCGCTCCCGTTCCTGGTGGCGACGCCGTGGTGGTAGACCTTGACGCGGAACAATCCGGAACTGGGGGAGTCCTTCTTGAAGATGAAGCCGCAGAGTTCTTCCACCTCCAGTTCGGCGATTTTCTTGCGGCAGAACTCCTGCATCCGTTCGGTCAGGTCCAAGCGGCTACTGCGGGTCATCAACCGGGGGTTGGCCGGGTCACCTTCCAGCCGGAGGGATTCCCGGGGGACAGGGAGGCCGCACTCCACCTCCGGGCAGACGGGTAGGAAGCGAAACCAACGCCCCAGGGTATCCGTAATGTAGCGGTCATGTTTGTGGCCGCCGTCATAGCGGACCTGATCTCCCAAAAGACAGGAGCTGACGCCGATGGTGATGGAATCCGTCATGGCATTTTGTCCTGGACAAAAAAATATTTACGTGTGAAATTAACATTTATGCAGGTTTTTGTCCAGATATGTCTTGTGGAGGAAACGGTTCATGTCCATGATTGACTTTATTGAAGAGCATTATGATGATACCTTTGCAACTACTTACAGGTTCCTGGAGGAGATGGTCCGGACAAGCCCGGACGGTGCATACGCCCGGATCCGCCGAACCCTGCAGAGTCTCTATGTCAGGCAGGGGAATGACTGGACGGGACGGGGGGCTGCCGGCAATGCGGGGGTCGAAGCCACCATTGCGGCCCATGAAGCCCTGCTGGCGGAACTGACCTACGGAAGGAAAGGAGAAAAATCATGAAAGAGAAGCTTGAGCAACTGCTGTATTTCGGCCTGGGGAGTGCTCTCCTGGCCAAGGAGAAGATTGATAAGGCCGGCGAATCCACCCGGGGTTTGAGGGAGGAGAGCGATCGAAAGGCCCGGGAGTTCTTCCAGCAGGCCGTGGCCAAGGGGGGCGAAGAGCGGGAAGAACTCAAGGGGAAGATCAAGGAGTTGATGAAGGAGGTCATTGACGAGCTGGGAGTGGCGACCCGTGAGGACCTGGATGGACTTCGGGAAGAGCTGGCCCGCCTCCGCCGGGGAGAGCCGTGACCCGGTGACACGCTTGCCGCTGCTGTTCCGACTGTATCATCCCACCCGGATCTACACGATCTTCCGGATGCTCCTGACGGTCTTTCTCCTGATCCGGCGCAGGGATTCCTGGCTGGGGGTGGGGCCCCTCGGTCCGTCAACCTTGGCGGAGGCGGTGGAGGGGCTGGGGGCCAGCTTCATCAAACTGGCCCAGGTGTTGGCAACCCGTGCCGACTTCTTTGACGAAAGTTATCTGGCGGGATTGCGCCAGCTCCACGACCAACTCCCCCCCATGTCCACCGCGGATTTCCGGGAGGTCTTTGCCCGTGCCTTCGGCTCCGGAGAGTGCTTTCAGAGTTTTGAAGAGCAGCCGCTGGCCTGCGCCTCCATCGGTCAGGTCCACCGGGCCCGCCTGAGGAGTGGCGAGCTGGTGGCGGTGAAGCTCCGCCGGAACCGGATAGAGCGGACCGTACGGGAAGATATCCGGCTGCTGGGGTGGTTTCTCCTCATTTTCCGGCCGCTCTTCTCCGAGCAGACCCGCAACTCCATCGAGGCGGTCCTGGCCGCCTTCCGCCCAACCATCCTGCAGGAAGTGGATATGCAGGCGGAACTGGCCAACCTGCTGCGCTTCCGCCAGGCCTATCCCGACGCCGGGGTCCGGATGCCGATCCCCTATCCCCCCCACTGCTCCCGCGATGCCCTGGTCATGAGTTTCGAAACGGGGGTTCGTTTCGACGACCGGGAGGCGCTGCTCCGGCTGGAGATCTCCTTTGGCGGAGTCATGGAGAAGCTGGTACTCTTTTACACTGAGCAGATGCTGGTGAGGGGGTACTTCCACGCCGATCCTCATCCCGGTAACCTGCTGGTGACCCCCGATGGGGAGCTGGTGCTCCTGGATTTCGGCATGGTGAGCCGGATCTCCAACGCTACCCGTCTGGCCATGATCAACATGGTCAAGGCTGCTTATGAGCGGGATTTCGAGCTACTGGTGCAGGCTACCCGGAAGCTGGGGATTATTACCGACAGCGCCCCCCCTGAGGAGCTGTCCGGTCTGGCGGAAGAGATCTTCCGGATCTTCGACAGCGAACATTTGAACGCCTCATCCATGCAGCAGCTGGTCTTCGGGGTGTTGGACGCCCTGAAGGAGTATCCCTTCAAGCTCCCCCAGGAGGTCATCTATATCATGCGGGTCGGCTCCATCATCGAGGGGTTGGGTACGTCCCATATCGAGAATTTCAACGGCATCAAGGATATCCTCCCCATCCTCCAGGACAATCTTCCCCGCGCCCTGGGGGAGCGGGGGAGCCTCTGGGGGGTGATCAGTAACGAGCTACTGCAGCTCCCCCTGACCCTGATCAAGGGACGTCACCTGCTGGATACCTTGCAGCAGGGGGAGCTGACGGTGCATCTGGCCGACGAGGACCGCCGGGCCCTGCTGCGCCCCCTCCGGCGCTGGCTGCAGCATCTGGCCTGGACCGCCTTCCTGGTGGTTCTGGCCTTTTACCTCCGCGGGGGTTCGTTCCCTGCGGCAGAATGGCTCTCCCCACTTTGTCTGGGAGGTGCAGCCCTTACTACCCTCTGGTGGCGGCGGGATCTCTGATGTATTGATGGTTGTAAACCTAACGGTTAATGCACCAGGGGAGACTCCAGAAGACGAGATCCATGGATGATCCGCAGGATGAACACGGTCTCTCCGCCAATACGGAAGATGGTTCGGTATGCACCATTGAGCAGATGGCGATAAGATGTCCCCATCTGCTCGTTTTCCGGAATAAGAGGGCAACGCTCCGGGGAATGCTCAAGCGTTGCTATCTGTTCTTCAAGCCTCAAAATGAAGGCCGTAGCGTTAGCAGGACTGTCATTGGCGATGTAGGTCCAGATATCCTCAACATCGCTTTCGGCAATCGGTGTAATCTCAACGCTATAAATTACGGGCATTCTTAAACTCGTTAAGAAACGTACGTGCTGAGCGGGAGTCCCCTACCGACACCTGTGCCTCGGATTCAGCCAGCAATCGCGCCAAGTTCATGGCTTTGATCTGCTTTTCGTAGACTTTGGCGTCGATAATGACCGAATCGGCTCGACCATTGACTGTCAAGACCACCGGTCGTCCGGTCTGATGAACTTGGTCAAGGATTTCCCGTGTATGCCGCTTGAGGTCGGTGATCGAACGAATATCTTCCGCCAGACTGATGGACATGGTAAGCCTCACATTTTTTGTGTTGAATTCGGTGTCATATTAAATGCTTTTCAACTATGAGTCAAACGGAATTCATCTTGGGTGGCTGGTGAAACTGTTATGACTTTCTCGCTTTATACCTGCTCAATTTCAGTGTCCTGAAACCTTAGTCCATTGGGAAGAGGCGTTCATGACCGACCCCTTTCTCCTGCATTATCCCACCGCCACGATTTCGTAGCCGATCACGTTGGGGCCAGCCTCTATCTCCACCGTATCTCCCCGGCTCTTCCCCAGCAGCTCCCTTCCCAGGGGGGATACCGGGGTGATAACCGTGATTTCCGTGCGGCTCCCCCTGATCTTCAGCCCCCCCTCAGCCGGGCCGATAAAGAGCTCCCTCCGGTTCCCGTCGTCGTCTTCGATGGTTACCATGGATGTCAACCGTATCACCTTCGCATCGGAAGCCAGAGGGAGCTGTTTGTAGAGATCAAGTGAGCGCTTGATATCCTGAGCGCGATTCGCCTGCCCCTGGGCAACGTAGGATGCCTCAAGGGCCAGGGTATCGTACTTGTTGTCCGGGACACTCTCTTCGTGAGTCGCTGCTCTGTGGGCAGTTTTGGCCGCCGAAAGGAAAAGCTCAAGGTCATGGGTGAGTCGGGCAATGATTTGTTGCAGCAGTTCAGGCTTGTTCATGATTTCCTTGCGACTCCCTGAGCCGGTCTACTCGTTGGACTACAGGGGGATGGGAGTAGCGCCAGGCGGCGTAGAGAGGGTGGGGGTGGAAATTTGAAAGGTTCTCCGACGCAAGCTTGACCAGGGCCGAAGCCAGGGCGCCGGGATCGCCGGTAAGCCGTACTGCAAAGCGATCCGCCTGCCACTCATGCCGGCGGGAAAGCCAGCTGGAGAGCGGGGTCAGGGGGAACCCGGCCAGGGCGCCAAGGAATGAGAGGAGGAGCAGCTGCGCCATGAAGGAGCTCTCCGGGGCAGGAGAAAGGCCGAAGAGAGGAGGAAGAATAGCCGAACTGATCAGCCACCAGGAGAAAAAAGAGATGGCCAGGGCGAAGAGCTCTGTCTGTATCAGCCGCCAACGGATGTGCCCCAGTTTCCAATGCCCCACCTCGTGGGCCAACACCGCCAGGATCTCCTGGTGGCTCATCTGCTTGATGAGAGTATCGTAGAGGACGATCCGTTTCACCCGACCGATGCCGGTGAAATAAGCATTGGAATGCTTGCTGCGCCGGGAAGCATCAACTTGCTGCACCTTGCTGACGGTCAGTCCTGCTTTTCCCATGAGTGTAGTGATTTCATCAGCCAGTCCCTCTTGGGTAACCGGCTCGAACTTATTGAAGAGAGGCTCGATGACGTAGGGGGAGAGGTACATGAGAAAAAAGGAAACCGCGGCAAAAAACAGCCAGACCCAGAGCCACCAGGTCTGGGGAGATGCCTGGACCAGTGCCAGAGCACCGGCAAGAAGAAGCCCCATGAGGATGCAGGAGAGGGTGGTGGACTTTATCAGGTCAGTCAGCCAGATTTTCGGGGTTGTGGTGTTGAACCCGTAGCGGGCCTCGGTACGAAAGGTGGTGTAGAGGCTGAAGGGGATGCTTATCAGCAGTTGCACCCCGAAGAGGACGAAAAAGAAGAGGAGTCCCCGGGTGATGAGGGAGTCGGCCAGGGTCGCGATCCACTGGTCATAGATGGGGAGGAGGCCGCCGAAGAGGAAGATGACCAGAAGCGCTCCGTCCAGGATCGACTCCACCAGCCCCACCCGACTGCCTTCCAGGGTATAGGCGGAAGTTTTGGCCAGTGTGCCCTCATTCACCGCTCCCTCAAAACCCTCGGGGACGATGGCGCCGTATCGTTTCAGGTGACGCAGGTTGAGGGAGCGGAGGAGGAGACCGAATCCGAAGGTGAGGAGCCAGGCGGCAAGGAGGAAATGAACGGTTGACATGAGAGGATAATAGCATGGAGAGGGAGCGGAAGGAATGGGGAAATAACACTACGCGGGCCATTGTGTCACCGGAGGTGTGAGTGACGAGATGGAGCATTCGGGAGTGAAAGCAGGGGCAATTTTTTATATGAGAGAAACAATAAGGTGATTCGCAACAAAGATGATACCTTGACAATTTCCAAAAGATGTCATTCTGAGCGGTAGCGAAGAATCTGCTTCTGTTTGAAAAGCAGATCTTCGCGTTGCTCAGGATGACAGACGGTAGAAATATTTTTTATCGCGTATCACTTAACTGTCAATTCTATAGTTGTCATTAATTAAATTGAGGTGTCCCGTATTTTCCGTGTTTTCACGTCCAACATCAGCGCTATTTATCCAGGCGTGCCAATGCCTCGTTGAAGCGTACTTCATCAGGTTGCAAGCGGCATGCTTCCGTGAAGGCGCGGTGGACTTCCGAGCGAGGCGCCTTCAATTTATTCAACACTCTCCCTAGATCAAACCACGCCCAGGCCCGTCGCGTTGCCGGAGCTTCCATCTGAACGACGCGCTCCAGCATGTCATGAGCTTCGCGCAAAATGCGATAATATGTCATGGGGGTGGTTCTTTTGGCTATCCGCCGTTCACGAGCATTATCAGCCAGTTTAATCTTGGTCTGAGCAAATTCATGTAATGCCTTGACGTCACGCAAGACTTCTTCTCCGGCATTTTCGAAATAGCGATGAGCTTTGTCGAATCGCCCAGCCCTTTTTTCCTGAATTGCGGCCTCTATAACGTCCTGTTCGGGAGCATATTCCGGAATTCGATCAAGAAGCATGCGCGCATCAGTACGTTGTCCGGCGTCAAGGTATGCGGAAACAACTGCCAGAAGTAGCCGGTTTGCGTTTGCACTGGGGTTTTGCGTGATAAACATATCCAGAACCGATTTTGCCGCCGGTAAATCCTTGGCGCGCGCCAGTTCGCTGACAAGTTCCAGCGCGACAACTATTGATGATGGACAGTCTCTCAATGTTGTTCTGAGGCGGTCTAGCGCACCCTTGGTGTTGCCGAGAGCGCGTAGTCGAGTTGCATCCTGTAATGCGAGGACCGCGATGTACTCAGGATGAGCGGGGAGTGTGACCCTGAAATATGAGCGACTTTCATCATAGTCGAACTGCGGCAGAGGGGAGCCGTTTTCCTGCATGGAGCGACGGACCTTGGGTAAGCCGGTGCCTCGCCCTTCCGCGAGTCGTAGTTCCTTGAGAAACTCTCCAATGCGCCGATTGCGTGAGGGGACCGGCGGCAACGGTTCTAAACCCTCCAGGTGCCGCTTCTCGATTCCCGGTACCGGCCCCGGATAACTGATGATCTCCATCCGATCAGGGTACAGATAGACCTTGACCGGTTCGGGCATGGCATCATAGGAACGGTGGTAGACGGCATTCACCAGCGCCTCACGCAGCGCCTGCGAGGGATAACTGACCCATCCTGCCGCGTCGGGACGGTTGTTCATCTTTTCCAATTGTCGGACCGACAGGTTTTCCAGATAGCCGAGGCATTCCCGCAACTGTTCGTGGATCGGTCGCTTACAGAAAATTTTTTCCTCGAGGAGATTACCGCCGACGTCGGCGGCGTACTGGACAACTTCTATCCTGGCGCCGGGAAACCACTGTTCCGGGTCTTGCGAGAAGAAAAGAAGCCCGACA